>NZ_QVLT01000015.1 GCF_003417065.2 Hymenobacter lapidiphilus
CGCGCCGCCCCGCGAGGAGGTGAAGCCCACGCCCGAGCCTGTCCGCCCTAAAGTGGACCAGCGGGCCGTGTTTACGCCCCGCGCCAACCGCGCCGATGGGGGCGGCAACGGCGTAAACGGCACCAGCAACGCGCCCACCGGCAACAACAACGGCGACAACCCCGGCACCGTGGGCGACAAAGGCGACCCGCGCGGCACCTACGACGGCAAAGCCTACTCGGGCGAGCCCGGCAGCGGTGGCCGCGGCACCAGCCCCGGCAGCGGCGGCCTCGACATGGCCGGCTGGGCCTTTGTCAACCGCCCCACGGCCCCGGCCATCGACAACACCTCAGGCTTCATCCGCTTCAGCATCAAAGTGAATGCCGATGGGGAGGTGGAAGCCGTGCGCAAAGTGTCTGGCAACGTGTCGCCGGCCCAGGAAAAAGCCTGCCGCGACGCGCTGGAAAGCGCCGAATTCCGCCGTACTAACTCGGCCAACGGCGGGGCCACGGGCTTCTACACGTTTAAATTTACAGTGCGCTAAGCTGTAGCGCTGACTGAACGATGTAGGGGCGGGGCTTGTCCCCGCCCGCCATTGAACGGGGCCATCAGAACGGCCGGGCTTGCGTACCGTTGTGGCGGCGGGCGGGGGCAAGCCCCGCCCCTACATCGTTTCAGCTGACAGCTCACAAAAAATGACCTACCAGCAGACCCTCGACTACCTCTACGCCCGGCTACCCATGTTCCAGCGGGTGGGAGTGGCGGGATACAAGCCGGGACTGCAGCGCACCGAGGCGCTGGCCGAAGCGACCGGCCACCCCGAGCGGCGGTTTCGGAGCGTGCACGTGGCGGGCACCAACGGCAAGGGCAGCTCCAGCCACCTGCTGGCAGCCGTGCTGCAGGCCGCCGGCTACCGGGTGGGCCTGTATACTTCGCCCCATCTGAAGGAGTTTACCGAGCGAATCCGCCTCAATGGTCAGCCACTGGCCCCGGAGTTTCTGGTAGAGTGGGTGGCACGCTGGCGGCCTACTTTTGAGCAGGCTGAGGCCTCCTTTTTTGAGGTGTGCGTGGCACTGGCCTTCGATTACTTCGCCCAGGAAAAAGTTGATGTGGCCGTAGTGGAAGTGGGCCTGGGCGGCCGGCTCGACTCGACCAACATTCTGCAGCCGCTGGTGTCGCTCATCACCAATATCAGCCTCGACCACCAGGCGCTGCTCGGCGACACGCTGCCGCTGATTGCGGCCGAAAAAGCCGGCATCATTAAGTCCGGTACGCCCGCCATCATCAGCCAAACCCAGCCCGCAGTGGCAGCCGTGTTCGAGCAGAAAGCCCGGCAGGAGGGAGCCCCGCTGCTGTTTGCCGACCATCACTATCGCGCCGAACTGCTCCGCCCGCCCGCCCCCGACGAGTCGTGCAGCACCTGCGAATCTGGCACGACGGTGAGGTTGTGCTGGACGATGTGGAGCTGGGCTTGGTGGGCGACTACCAGCGCCACAACCTGCCGGGCGTACTGGCTACGGTGGCCGAGCTGCGCCGCCAAGGCTTCGTTATCAAGGAAAGCCACCTGCGCGAAGGCCTGCGCGAGGTAACCCACCTGACCGGCCTGCGGGGCCGCTGGACCATTCTGGACCGCCGCCCGCTCGTCATCTGCGATACGGGCCATAACGAGGCTGGCATCCGGTTCATCGTGGAGCAGCTGGCGCGGTTGCCGCATCGGCGGCTTCACTTCGTGCTGGGCGTAGTGCAGGACAAGGACGTGAGCAAGATGCTGGCCCTGTTGCCTCATGAGACCACCTACTACTTCTGCCAGGCCACCATCCCGCGGGCCCTGCCGGCCACCGAGCTGGCCGAACAAGCCGCCACCTTAGGCCTGAGGGGCACCACGTACGTCACGGTGCCCGCCGCCGTAGCGGCTGCCCGCGCCGCCGCCGAAGCAGATGATGTAGTGTTTATCGGAGGCAGTACCTTTGTGGTAGCCGAAATTGAGGAGCTTTAAGTTCGTCGAAAAGTCCGTCAAACCCACTATTTCACTATCTGACCACTTCACCTTGAGCAGAAGTAAACTCCGGCGCTTTGCCGCCAATGCCGACCGACCGACCATTGTGGAACCGGGCAAAGTAACCTACGAGCAGCTGTCCGGGCGCTGGCACGCCGACTTTTTTGGAAACGACCACCCGATTACGCTCGAAGTGGGCTGCGGCAAGGGCGAATACACCGTGGGGCTGGCCGCGCGCTACCCCGAGCGCAACTTCCTGGGCCTCGACATCAAGGGCGACCGAATCTGGAAGGGCAGCACCCTGGCCCTGGAGCAGGACCTGACCAACGTGGGCTGGCTGCGCACCCGCGCCCACGACCTGGCCGACCACTTCAGCCCCGGCGAGCTGCACGAAATCTGGATTACCTTCCCCGACCCGCGCCCCCGCGACCGGGACATCAAGCGCCGCCTCACCTACCCGCGCTTCCTCGACCTCTACCAGCGCATCCTGCGCCCCGGCGGCCGGCTCCACCTCAAAACCGACAACGGGGACCTGTTCGACTACACCCTCGAGACCCTGCAGCAGCGCCCCGGTACCACCATCATCGCCCAGACTCGCGACCTGTACGCCACGCCCGAGCTATTACCTCACGCCGAGGACATTCAAACCACCTTCGAGCGCAAATACCGCAAGCAGGGCGTTCCGATTAAGTACGTACAGTTCGAGTTGTAGGGGCGGGGCTTAGCTGCGCTGTCCTGCGGTTGTCCCCGCCCGCCGTTGAACGGTACCCATACGGACCGTCCTCGCGGCGTGCGGGGACAAGCCCCGCACCCTACATCGTGCCGCTACTCCTCCAGCGCCTCGAAAAGCGCATCCAGCTCGTCGAAGTCGCGGATGCCGGGCTTGATTTCGTCGCCGCCCTGCAGGATGAGGCCGGTAGGCTGTAGCTGGGCGATTAATTCTGCCACCTGGGCGGGAGCAGGGTTGCCGCTCAGCCACGACGGCTGCTGCTGGGTGCTGGTCGGTAATGTCGCTTCCGACAGACGGGTGATGAGCTCGAAGCCGGCAGTTAGCGCCGTGCGCAACTGGTCCAGGGTATCGGCCGCCACTGGCTGCGGCAGCTCGACCAGTGCCGGGACGGCTACGGGACCATCGGGCCACGAGCCGGTTGCCGGCAGGTTGAGGACAATGCGGGTGAGGCTACACTCCTCTACCAGTCGGTTGATTTCTGATACGGGCATTTCGCTGCCGAACTCCCCGATGATTTCCACGCCGGCCACCCAACCGGCCAGCTCCTTTACTGTGGCCACGTCCACTGCTCCGGGCAGGGCAGGGTCGAGGGTGAAGATGAGGCCGTCGGCGCCCATGCCGGCGCAATAGCGGGCATCGGACAGGTTGTTGATACCGCGGACGAGGACGGGCAGAAGCAGGGACATGCGGGAAGGAGTGAGTCGGTGAACGAGTGAGTGAGCGGGCAAAGATACGCGCATCGGTCCTGCTGCGGGAAACCGTTGCCGCCTCAGCTCGTCACCGGCTTCGTATCTTTGCCCATTCGGCCGGAACCTTTCACGCTCCGGGCGCAATTACAACTGGTATGAACACAACGAAAGGACGGGTGCTGGTCGCTATGAGCGGCGGCATCGACAGCTCGGTAGCGGCCGTGATGCTGCACGAGCAAGGGTATGAGGTGGTCGGCATGACCATGAAAACCTGGGATTATGCTTCGGCGGGCGGCAGCAAAAAGGAAACCGGCTGCTGCTCGCTCGATTCCATCAACGACGCCCGCCAGATTGCCGTGGAGCTGGGCTTCCCGCACTACATCATCGACATCCGCGACGAGTTCGGCGAGGCCGTCATCAACAACTTCACCGACGAGTACCTGGCCGGGCGCACGCCCAATCCCTGCGTACTATGCAACACCCACATCAAGTGGGACGCACTGCTGCGCCGCGCCGACCAACTCGGCTGCGAGTTCATCGCCACCGGCCATTACGCCCAGGTGCGCGAGGAAAACGGCCGTTACGTCATCAGCAAGGGCATCGACGACAACAAGGACCAGAGCTATGCCATCTGGGGCGTGAGCCAGGCCAGCCTGGCCCGCACGATGTTTCCGCTGGGCGAGTTGCGCAAGTCGGCCATCTATGATTTCGCCCGCGAGCGGGGCTTCACCGAGCTGGTGAACAAGCCCGAGAGCTACGAAATCTGCTTCATTCCCGACAACGACTACCGCAGCTTCCTGCGGCGGCGCGTGCCGGGTCTGGAAGCGCGCGTGGCCGGTGGCGAGTTTGTGCTGCGCGACGGCACGGTGGTGGGCAAGCACGAAGGCTACCCATTCTATACCATCGGCCAGCGCAAGGGCCTGGGCATCGCGCTGGGCTTCCCGGCCTACGTCACGGCCATCGACCCCGATACCAACCGCGTGGTGCTGGGCAACTTCGAGGAGCTGGCCAGCTCGCGCACGCTGGTCGGGCAGCTGAACATGGGCAAGTTTGCCTCGCTCGAAGGGCGAGGGCTGGTACCGAGCACCGTTAAAATCCGCTACAACCACGACGGTTCCGCGGCCTTTTTGGAGCAGCGGGGCGAGAAAATCTACGTGTACTTCGAGGAGCCCGTGCACGCCGTGACGCCCGGCCAGGCCGCCGTTTTCTACGAGGGCGACGACGTGCTGGGGGGCGGCTGGATTGAGCGCCACACCATTGGCGAGATTCCCGAGCCGCTGGCCGAGCTGAGCGCTTAGTTGATTGTACTTCGTGCTTCGTTTTTAGTGCTCAGAGGAAAAAACTTCTGAACCGTTACCTTCCGCTTATTAATTGCTACCTGATGAATAAGAACTATCTGCGCCGGAATGGATTGGTTGGTCTGCTGGGCCTGTCGGCAACGGCGCTGTTGCTGGCCAGCTGCGGCGACACCGCCGAGATACAGCCGCAGCTGCAGCCCGACTATTACCCGCTCAGTGTGGGCAGCGTCCGCATCTACGACGTGGCCGATACGACGTGGCGCGACAACGTGCCTACGGCCAGCCGATTCCAGTTCCGGGAGCAGGTACTGGCCGCCCCCGAGCCCGATGCAGCCGGCAAGCTGGTGTATCAGGTGGTTCGTTCGCGCCGCGCTACGGCCGCCGGGGCCTGGCAGCCCGATTCGGTGCTGACCGTAACGGTGGCCCCGCTCAACGTAACGGAGCAGTTCAACAACCGCCGCACGGTGGCGCTGGTGCTGCCGGCCGTGGAGGGTAAAAGCTGGAACTACAACGCCTTTAACTCCCTCGATACGGTGGTGGCCGTCACCCGCTTTTATCAGCAGGTAAATCAGCCCTTCAGCATTACGCGCAACGGCAAAACCTATACCTACCCCAACACCATCACTACTATAAACGACCTGGCGAATTCCATCAATGCCGTGGAGAGCACCATTCAGCGCACCACTTTCGCGCTGGGCGTGGGGCCGGTAAACCGCGTCAGCCGCCGCTACAAGAACGACTGCTCGGGAGCTGAGGGCTGCCGGAGTCCATTCGTCCGGAAGCTCGGCCAGTCGCGCAATCAGGTGCTGATCGAGAGCAGCAATTAGCGGGCGCCGCGAGGCAACGCACCAGTACGTTTGGCGTCCGGGGGATCTGACGGTTCAAATGGCAGAGTAGGGTCCCCTGAACGTTCAACTTACTTTGCCAGCGCATGCGTCGTTTTCTACTGATTGGATTGTTGGTGGGTCTGAGCCTGCCCTCCCTGGCCGCCCGCCCAACTCCGCCCACTGCGGCTACGGATGTGGCTAAAAACACGGTGCGCCGGCACCTGATTTACTTCCGCGACAAAACCGGCACGCCCTTCAGCATAAGCCGGCCCGAGGAGTTTCTGTCGGGGCGGGCGCTGCAGCGGCGCCAGCGCCAGCAGATTACCGTGCTACCCCGCGATTTGCCGGTGAGCCCTGGCTACGTGCAGCAGGTAAAGGCGGTGCCCGGCGTGCAGCTTTGGTACACCTCGCGCTGGTTTAATGCCGCCGTAGTCGCCTGCGACTCGGCCACGCTGGGCCAGCTGCAGGCGCTGCCTTTCGTGCTGAGCGCCCGCACCCTCAACCGCGGTCTGCCCCAGGGCAATGCCCAGCCTAAAACCACTCCTGCGGCCCCAGCCCCCGACCAGACCGCGGCCGACCGCAGCCAGTACGGAAAGGCTTACGCGCAGGTGAAGCAGCTGGGTGCCGAGCGCATGCACGCGGCCGGGTTCCGGGGCGAAGGCCTGCAGATTGCCGTGTTCGATGCCGGCTTTACGGGTGTGAATACGGCCTCCGTGTTTGCTTCTATGTTCACCGAAAACCGCCTGCTCAGCACGTTTAACGTGGTGGAGAAGTCGGCCGCCGTGTTCGGGCGCGACAGCCACGGCACCCAATGCCTGAGCACAATGGCGGGCAACGAGCCGGGCCGCTACCTGGGCACGGCCCCCAAGGCCTCGTACCGGCTCTTCATCACCGAAGACAATGTGGGCGGAACCGAACACCCCATTGAGGAAGTGAACTGGCTGGTAGCGGCCGAATACGCCGACTCGGCCGGGGTGGACATTATCAGTTCCTCGCTGGGCTATACTACCTTCGATGAGCCCTCGCCCAGCTACAGCTACGCCGATATGAACGGCCGGACGGCCCTCTCGACGCGGGCGGCCACCGTGGCGGCCCGCGTGGGCATGCTGGTGGTGAATTCCGCCGGTAACGAGGGCAATCGGTCGTGGCGCTACATCGCGGCCCCGGCCGACGCCGACTCCATTATGACGGTAGGCGCAGCCGACTCGCTGGGTACGGTAGCCAGCTTCAGCTCGCGCGGGCCCACCGCCGATGGCCGCATCAAGCCCAACCTTTCGGCAATGGGCGTGGCCACGGCCATTGTAAACCCAAGCGGCTTGGTTTCGCGGGGCAACGGCACCTCGTTTGCCTGTCCGGTGCTGGCGGGCGTGGCGGCCGGCTTCTGGCAGGCCAACCCCCGCCTCACGGTCCAACAGGTTATCACGCTGCTGCAACGCTCCGGCTCGCAGGCCACGGCCCCCGATAACAACCTGGGTTACGGCATCCCCGACTTTGTACGGGCCTACAACCTGGCCAACCCCGGTATACCGCTGGCCACCGCCCCGGTCCGCGGGTTAGCCGGGGTGTATGTGTATCCCAATCCGGTCGAATCGGATGAGCCACTGTATCTGCAGCTGCCCGCCGGACTGGGCGCGGGTGGCCTGGAAATCCGCATTTATGATGCCCGTGGGGCGTTGGTAGCCAGCCAGCAGGTGGCGCCGGCCGCTACCGGCGCGGTGCGGCTCGAAACGACGGGGCTGCGGCCGGGCATCTTCACCTGCCTGATCGGCCAGGGGCCACAGCAGCAGGCAGTGCGCTTCGTGAAGCAGTAGCCCAGCGCGGCAGCCGTCTAATAGATGTCCACCAAAAAAAGCAGGCCCGCCGGACCTGCTTTTTTTGGTGGACACTATCTGTAAAATCTGCTGCTAAGGATTTGCCGGAGGAGCGGAGGGCTACTGACTGCTGACTTTCTCAGCAGCTTTTACTGGCTGCGCGGCTACCAGAACCGATTGGTGCACACTACCTGCGCTTTTTTCTTCAACCGCAAACCGAGCAGTATTTCGTGGGTGCCGTTGTGGTAGGGCGACAGTCGCGAATGGCCCAGGTCGTAGGAGTAGCCCAGCGCAAACTGCTCGTAGTTAACGCCGGCCATTGCCACGGCTGCGTCGGAAGTGCGCCACGAGATGCCGGCCCACAGCAAATCCTGGTACTTGAGCTTGGCATTGACATCGACGGAAAGCGGGGCCGGACTGACGGCCTTGACCAGCACGGAGGGTACCAGTGACCAATCGTCGGTAAGCGGTAGCATCACTCCGCCCGTGAAAAAGTAGTGCCGCCGGAGTGAGTTGCCCGAGCCGGATGCCAGTTGGTTGGGGCCATAGGAGAAATCGAGCTTATTGGCCAGCAGCTGGGTGCTGGATACGCCCACGAAAAAATTCGAGCTGTACACCCACAGGCCAACCGAGCCGTCGAGCACCCGCGAGGATTCGTTGGGGGCCAGCACCAGGGGGTCGGGGCCGGGGTCGAAGAACTGCAGCTGGCTGCCATCGACGGCAAACTGCTGCAGACCTGCCGACATGCCCAGTGCCGCCCGCAGATTGGGCCTGAGCACCACGTTGTAGGCGTAGGAAACATAGGCGCTGGTGCGGCTGATAGGCCCCGTTGCGTCGCGGTACACCATGCCACCTATTGCATGAAACGGCCGGCGCAGGTCACGCCGGGTGCGCTTGGTGGTGGTGAGCCATTTGCCCAGCGAGGAGTTGACACTGGCGTAGTAGGTTCGGGGGCCGCCCTGCAGCCCTACCCACTGCGCGCGGTAGCTGAACTTCACATCAATATAGTCCTCCGCACCCGTCGCGCCGGGGTTGATGAGGTAGTTGTTATTCATGTATTGGCTGTACTGGGCCTCCTGTTGGGCCAGGGCCGGCGCGGCGGTTAGTAGTAGCAGCAGCGACAGGAGAGAAAAAGGTGTTTTCATAATAGCAGGGGTATTAATTTTCAGGTGCCGGTTGCCAGTGCCCAGTTGCCACACACTGGCAGCCGGGCACTGGTACCAACTCAATAAAGTACCGTCAGCGACCCGCTGTAGGACTTGCCTAGGGGGCCTTTAGTGACAACCACGTAATAGTAGGTGCCTACCGGCGCGGGCTTACCGTTGATGTCGCCGCGCCACTCGTTGGCCCGGCTGTAGTTCTGGGCCGAGAAAACCTGGCTTCCCCAGCGGTTGAACACAGTGACGGTGTTATCGGGGAATTCTTCGATAAACTCAATCTGCCAGGTGTCGTTGCGGCCGTCGCCGTTGGGTGTGAAAGCGTTGGGAATCCGGATGGCCTCGCGCACGGTTACCGTCACCTGGTCGGTGGCGGCGCAGCCGCCGGCCCCGGCCGAGAGCGTGTAGGTGGTGGTGGTAGTCGGTGAGGCCCGGGGCCGCAGCGGGTCGTTGCCCGAGAAATCGAGGCCTGCTGTTGGGGTCCACGTGACGGGGTAATTACCATCAGCAGTGCCTTCCAGCACCACCGAGTTGCCGAGGATAACCTCCTTGTCGGGGCCGGCGCTTATTTTAACCGTCGGCTGAACGCGCACGATTACCCCATTGGAAACAGCCGTTACGGTTTGGCCACAGCTGTTTACCGTGCTCAGGCGCAGCGTCACGGTCTGGCCATCGCGCAGCGTACTGCTGATGAAAACCGGATTGGTAGCGCCGGGTACGTTGTTGCCATCAACCTGCCACTGATAACCGGGGTTCGCGCCGCCTTCCGTTACGCTGGTTGCTCTGAACGTCTGGGGTTCGCCCTGGCAGGCCGGTGGGCCGGCTTCCCGGGCAATAACCAGCGTGGGCGTGGGGGTAGCGGTGCGGGTAACTGTAATTGTGGCCGTAGCCGGCCCGGTACTGCACAGGCCTGCCGTGGCCGTTACTTCCACCCGCACCTGGTCGCCGGTAACCAGCGTGCTGCTGGTGTAGGTTGGGCCGCTGGCCACGGGAATGTTGTTGACAAACCAGCGAAAAGTTGGTGCCGTCCCCGCGTCGGTTGCCACGGCCGTGAAGGTAAGCGGCGTGCCGGGGCACGAAGCGGGCGGCGTGGCCACGGTGACGGTGGGCGTTACCGAGGGCAGCACCCGAATGGTTACCACGTTGGAAACCTGGGTGGAGCAGGTGCCGGTGCCCGACGTAACGCGCCGCCGGAAGTACGTAGTGGCGCTTAGGACAGCTGGCTGGTAAGTGGGGTCGGTGGCCCCGCCAACGGCCGTCCAGGTGCTGTTGTTCAGCGACGACTCCCACTGGTAGGCGAAAGTGCCGGTTCCGCCGCTGGCCGGGCCGGCGCTGCTCAGTGGCGCCGGCGCAGTGCCCGCGCAGATATCCTGGTCAGCGGCAATGCTGCCGGCCAGCAGGTCGGGCAGCACCGTCAGCGTCACCACATTCGATGTCACCGGGTCGCAGGCTGCCGTTAGGGCCTGGCGGCGGAAGTAGGTGGTAGCCGTAAGCGGGCCCGGCGAATAGTCGGCGCTGGTCGCGCCGCTCACTGGCGTCCAGGTTACGTTGTCAGTCGAAATCTCCCACTGGTAAGTCAAGGCACCCAACCCGCCGGTGGCGTCGCCGGTGCTGGTCAGGCGGGCGGGCGTGGCTCCTCGGCACAGGGCCTGGTCGGCGCCAATAGTGCCAGCCACCAGCGCCGGGGCTACCGTAATCGTAACTACATTGGACACGGCCGGGGTGCAGGCAGTACCCGAACTGGCACGGCGGCGGAAGAAGGTGGTAGCCGTCAGGGCACCAGGCTGGTAAGTTGGGTTTGTAGCGCCGCCGACAGCCGTCCAGGTGGCGTTATCGGCCGATGACTCCCATTGGTAGGTAATGGGGCCGGTACCGCCCGTGGCCGGGGTGGCGCTGGTAAGCAGGGCCGGTACTGCCCCGGTACAAACGGCCTGGCTGGCCGCAATAGTACCGGCAGTCAGGGCCGGCGTTACGGTAATGGTAACGACGTTAGACGGGATACTATCGCAGGGGCCGGAGCTTACCTGGCGGCGGAAGAAAGTGGTAGCCGTAAGCGGGCCGGGCGCATACGTTTCGCCCGTGCCGTTGGCCAGGGGCGTCCAGGTGGCATTATTCGGCGATGATTCCCACTGAAAGGTGAATGTGCCGGTGCCTCCGGTTGGGGCCGCCGTGCTGGTGAGCGGGGCCGGTGCGGTGCCCACGCAGACCGTCTGGTTGGCGGCAATGGTGCCCGCCGCCAGGGCCGGCGTTACGGTAATCTTAACCGAAGCCGAAGGGGTGCGCGGCGCGCAGAAGCCCGAGGTAACCAGGCGCCGGTAGTAGACGTCGGCGTTGGGGGCCACGGGCTGATAGGTTTCGCCGTTCGCGCCGGCAATGTCGGTCCAGTTGGTATCATCGGCCGAACGCTGCCACTGGTAGCTGTACTGCCCAGTGCCTTCTGCCGCCGGGGTGGTGCTAGTGAGGAGGGCCGGGGTTTGTCCGGCGCATATGGCCTGCGCCGCCGCAATGGTGCCTGGGGTAGGAGGGCCGAAAATCCGGACTATGCTCTTACTCTCCCGGCAAAAGCACTCCGTTGTAATGCGCAGCGTCACCTCGTAGTCGCCGGGGCGGGGGTAGGTGTGCGGGGGCGGGTTTTGCGCCGTTGACGTGGTGCCGTCGCCAAAGTCCCAGGCGTATTGTGGATTATCAAATTCAACCGGGGGAGCCTCGAAAGTATACTGCAGACACCCCGTAGGTTCTCCGCCGAAGCCAAAGCGCAGCAGCGAGCTTTGGTTGAAGTTGACCAGGCCCAGCCCGCTGAGCTTGCCGCCCAGCTGCAGGCTGTCGTCGGCGTAGGCAATGGCAGCACCCAGCGAATCGGGGTAAGAAATGAAGCCCAGTGCGGGCTGGTTTTCGCGGGCCACATAAATCTTGCCGTCGGGAGCCGTCTGCATCGAGCCCAGGTTTACCGGCGTGGTTTGCCCGAGCGGAATAACCTCGCGGCCTACCGGGCCATTGCCGGCACCGGTGCCAATGGTGCTGATATCGAACTGCAGCAGCTGCGGCAGCCGGGGCGCCGCGCCCAGCACCGTAGCATACAGCCGGCTGCGACCCGGCGAAAACGCCACGCCATAGTAGCCGCCCTGGTTGGCATCAATGATTCGGGGGTTGCTGACCGCTCCCGTCCCGGTGTCGAAGCTGAACAGCTCGACGGTGCTGCTGCTGTCCGTAGTTACTTCGCTGTAGCGGGCCAAAGCCAGCTGCGCTCCGTCGGGCGTCACCTTCATCTGCCCCCGGTAACCCACCGGCGACACGCTCGGCGCGTGCAACGAGCCCACGGTGGAAATGATGGGCGCATCAATAGTTACCGGACCCGTGCCCATGCCGCCGGTAGGAGGCTTCACGCGGTAGGCCAGGAAGGCGTCGCCGCGGTTGTCGTTGCCGGACGTTGCGCTGCCCCAGCCATGCACGATAAGCCAGATGTCACAGCCGTTTTTATGAAACACGGCCGTCATTTTCTCGGCGGTGCCTTTGGCGAGCGGCGTGTTTTTGGTGGCCAGAACTACTGTGCCGGGGCCTCCGCCGGCCGGAATAATAATTTCGGAATAGCTGAGGCCCCGGGGCCCGCCCGCCGCGTCCTGCGTGAACAGCAGGTAGCGCGTTGCTGCATTCGGCGTAGCGGGGGGTGGGCTGCCGGGCATCCGGATCGGGAGCGGGCCATCGGTAACGAGCCGGCTGCCGGCCAGGCCGGAGCCGTTGGTCATTACGCTGCCATCTCCGTTCCAAACGGTTTCACCGTTGCTATAGAAGAGAATCTTGCCGCTACCGTCCGACATTACGCCGGCACCGGCCGGCGCGTCCATGGCCCCATTGGTAAGCACCGTGGGCAAAATGCTGTCGGTGGCCATGTTGAAATCGAGCCCCGCCTTGAAGCCGAAATACCAGGTGTTGGCGAACTTCTCGTCCTCGCTGCATTTCGGCGGACCCGTTGGGCCGGTTTGGGCGCGGGCCGCGGTAGCTAACAGCAGCACCAGCAGTGGGAGCAGCCAGGCCGCTACCAACTGCGGCCACCTGCCTAACCATCGGCGGAGCCAGCCAGCTGGCCGGCCAAAAGCAGACCCGGCCGCAGCAGGTGTATAAAAGATAGTTGGGGCAGAGCGTTGAGGATTTGCGGGCATAGTGGGGCAGGCAAGTAAGCAGGCACTCAAAAGCAGGCTAACAGCAATTCAAAACGGGTGCATTCTGCTTTGTGACTGACAGATACACGCTGCTATATAATACACTTATTCTGCATAAACTACCAGTAGTACTTAGGAAAGCTATATTCTGCCGACCAGGTTTGTCGACCGTTGTTATAAAATGGGGTAAAAGGCCCCAGAAGCAGGATTTTTAGGGCAAGTATAGCTATATCAATAGTTTAGAAGAAACCCGGTAGTGCCCATTTGAGGGCCGGCTTTACCGGTATTAATATGCCAAATATATTAGCTTTCATAATGCGAAAATTATTAGTAATTTGGCATTGATTCCCAGTTGAAGTAGGTTGCCGGCGGAGGCCCGGATTTGGGGTAGCTCCTCCGCGTCGCCGTTCACCAAGTCATCTTCTTTTCTCTTTTGTTATGCTGCAAATGATGGTTACCAGGCGCCTCGGGCGCCGCCAGTTTCACTTCACCGTTCAAGGAGCCAACTTCCACGAAACCGTGGCCGAGTACGACCGGCTCAGCTTCCCCGACGTGGCTAAGTGCGGCCTCTGCGGCTCCGACAACCTCGACCTGACTGCCCGAGAGGCCCAGGGCAAGTTCAAATACACCAGCCTCAAGTGCCTCGACTGCCGCGGCGACGTTACCTTCGGCAAGCGCCAGGACGACGACCAAACCGTATTCCTGCGCAAAACCGAAGACGGCAAGCTCGACTGGCGGGCTTATGAGAAGCCAGCTTAAGTAAGGGCTTAGGGATTAGGGCTTAGAGATTAAGGTGTTTTGAGCATCGCCTGGCACCTGACATACCGGTTATGATAGCCATGTCGTTCACCAATTCGACGCCTCATTCAGCGTCAGGCGAAAAATGACGCTGCCTCTAAGCCCTAATACCTAATCCCTAATGACTACTTTCGTGGCATGAACCCGACTCGTCGCCAGGCCCCGCTGCTGGCCCCCTCGCTTCTTTCCGCCGACTTCGGCAACCTGCAGGCCGAAACCGAGATGCTGGCCGACTCGGCCGCCGACTGGCTGCACTTCGACGTGATGGACGGCCGCTTTGTGCCCAATATCTCATTCGGGATTCCGGTGCTGGAGGCCGTGCACCGCTACGCCCGCCAGCCCATCGATGTGCACCTGATGATAGCGGAGCCCCAGCATTACCTGAGCGCCTTCCGCGACGCCGGCGCCGCCATTATAACGGTGCATTACGAGGCCTGCACCCACCTGCACCGGGTGGTACAGCAGATCAAGCAGTTGGGCTGCCGGGCCGGAGTGGCCCTGAACCCGCACTCGCCCGTGAGCCTGCTCGAAGACATTGCCGCCGACCTCGACGTGGTGCTGGTTATGTCGGTGAACCCCGGTTTTGGGGGGCAGGCCTTCATTCCGAACACGCTGCGCAAGGTGGCCCAGCTGAAAGAGCTGCTGGTAGACGCCGGCTCGTCGGCCCTGATTGAAGTGGACGGTGGCGTAACGCTCGACAACGCGCCCGCCCTGGTGGCGGCCGGGGCCGATGTGCTGGTCGCCGGCTCGTTTGTGTTCAAGGATGGCGACCCGGTAGGCACATTGGCCCGGATGCGGGCCGAGCTGGCCCCCGAAGCCCTCGAAACCAACGACTAAGCCCCGCGGATGCTGTCTGATTTCCGTGCTTCTTTCTGCGCTCCGACTCGTTTGTGGCTCCGGCTGCTGACGGCCCCCGCCACCCGCCCGGGCACCGCGGCGCTGCTGCTGGCAGGCCTGGCTTCCCCGGCGCTGGCCCAGACCAGCCGCGTAACCATAACGGGTATAGTGCGCGACGGCAGCGGCCGGCCCTTAGATGACGTGACAGTGGGCGTGGAAGGCCAGCCCGGCGGCACCAGCACCAACGAACAGGGCCGCTTTTCGCTGAATGTAGGGCGGCCGGCGGCCGGTGGCGCGACCCCGGTGCTGGTGGTGCGCCGCCTCGGCTACCGCCCCGAGCGCCTGAAGCTCGACCTAGCCCAGAATCCGGAACTGCGCCTGGCGCTGGTCGATGACGGTCGGGCCCTGGAGAATGTAACCGTGCGCGGCCGCCAGGACGGCACCGACACTCGCGAGCAGGTGAGCATTATGCAGCTGGAGCCGCGCGCGGCCAAGGAAATTCCTTCGCCGTTCGGCGACTTCTCGGCCATCCTCAAAACGCTGCCCGGCGTAACCAGTACCAACGAGCTGACCAGCACGTACTCGGTGCGGGGCGGCAACTACGAGGAAAACCTGATTTACGTCAACGGCTTCGAGGTGTACCGGCCGTTTCTGGTGACGACGGCCCAGCAGGAGGGCCTGAGCTTCGTGAACCCCGATTTGGTGAACACGATTGAGTTTTCGAGCGGGGGCTGGCAGCCTAAATTCGGCGACAAGCTCTCGTCGGTGCTCAACATTGAGTACAAGCGGCCGCTTAAGTTCGGGGCCTCGGCTACGGGTAGCCTGGTGGGCGGCACGGCCCACGTAGAGGCCGCCTCGCCCAACCGCCGCGTCAGCTACCTGGCCGGGATACGCTACAAAAACGCCACCTACGTCTTTAACTCGCTCCAGCAGCAGCAGGGCGGCTACAACCCCACCTTCTACGACGGCCAGAGCCTGATTACGCTGGCCCTGGGCCCCAAAGACAACCTCGACCGCACCACGGTAAGCTTGCTGAATACCTTCGCCCACAACGATTTTCGCTTCAACCCCGAAAGTGGCGAAAGCACGTTCAGCACCGGCGTCAACCAGTTTTCGCGCCTAATAATTGACTACTCGGGGCGGGAGCGGATGCAGTACGATACCTACCAGGGCGGGCTTAGCCTGAGCCACCAGTTGCGGACCAACCTGCGCTTGGAGCTACTGGGGGGGCTACTCTACTCGCGCGAATTTGAATACCGCGATGTGGAGGCAGCATATTTCATAGCTGAAATCAACCGCGACCCCAACTCGCCCGACTTTGGGGCCGACCGCAACAGGCGGGGCGTGGGCTCGCTTTTCAAAAACTCGCGCAACACGCTCGAAGCCCGCGTGGCCTCGCTCGAAACCCGCGGCACCTGGACGCCGGGCCTGCGCCACACCGTGCGCTGGGGCCTGAAAGCGGGCCGGGAGCAGATAAACGACGTGCTCAACGAGTATAGCTTCGTCGATTCGGCCGGGTATGTGCCCGATTTTCGACGTACCCGTCTGCGCTCCGACCTCAGCCTGAACAGCACCCGCACCCAGGGGTACGCCCAGCACACCATTCGTTTCGATTCGCTGCGCACGCTCACCTACGGCGCCCGCCTCAACTACTGGACCGTGAACGGGCAGACCACGCTCAGCCCGCGGGTACAATACGCTTTCCGCAGTGCCCGCAACCCGCGGCTGTCGTGGAAAGCGGCGGCCGGCCTGTACGTACAGCCGCCCTTCTACCGCGAGCTGCGCTTTCAGTCCGGGGCCCCGCAAAGCCAGGAAGGCGCGCTCAACCTCGACCTGCGGGCCCAACGCTCGTGGCACTTTATTGTGGGCAACGAGCTGCGTTTCCGAAGCTGGGGCCGGCCGTTTCGCTTCACCGGCGAGGCCTATTACAAGTACCTCACCGATGTAGTGCCCTACGACATCGACAACGTGCGCCTGCGCTACCAGGCCAACAACAACGCCAAGGCATACGCCGCCGGCTTCGATGCGCGGGTGAGCGGCGAGTTCATCCCCGGTACCGAGTCATGGTTTAGCCTGGGCGTGCTCACGACCCGCGAGAATCTGGTCGGCGACTCGCTCAATGTCTTCGATGCCAAAGGCCAGGTTATCGGCCGCCAGCCCAAGGGCTACATCCGCCGCCCATCCGACCAGCGCCTGAATCTGGGGATTTTTCTGCAGGACAACCTGCCCAACGACCCCTCGGTGAAAGGCTACGTGAACTTCGTGTTTGGTACCGGCCTGCCCTTCAGCCCGCCCGACGCGCCCGATTTGCGGGGCACCAGCAAGCTTACCCGGGCCTACCGGCGGGCCGATCTGGGCTTCACTAAAGTTGTGAGCCTGCGCACTGCCGCCGAGCTGGCTGCCCGGGGCCGCACCGTACAGCTGGAAACCCTGTGGCTGAGCCTGGAAGTGCTCAATGTGCTGGGGGCCAGTAATTTGGCCGGTTACAACTACGTGCAGGACCTCAACGGCCTGACTTACAGCGTACCCAACTTCCTCTCGAACCGCTTGGTAAACCTGCGGGTAATTGCACGGTTTTAGAAGCGAGGGATTAGGGAAGAACGTCATTCAGAGCGCAGCGAAGAATCTCGCGTGCTGACCGTTGAAATAATTCACAACGATTAGCACGCGAGATTCTTCGCTGCGCTCTGAATGACGTTCTTCCCTAATCCCTAATCCCTAATCCCTAATCCCTAATCCCTAATATGCCCGGGACTGCCACTCGGTGAGGGAAAGGCGCATGTTGGGCAGGCGCGATTTGAAGGCCTCGTCGTCTTTGTCGCCCATTTTGATGGCCTTGCGGGCGTACACGATGGCCGTGCCGTAATCCTGCTGCTGGGCCAGCAGCCGGGCTTTTATCCAGTTATTGTTCACTTCGCTCTGCAGCCGGATCGACTCGTTGATCCAGGTCAGGGCGCGCTCGGGCTGCAGGTTGTTCTGCACGAGGTAGTCGGCGGCCTGGGCCAGCAGCTGCCAGTCGTTGGGCTGTTGCAGCAGGGCCCGCTCGACGCCGGCCAGCACCTGTTTGTGTACTTCTACTTCGAACAGCAGCAC
Organism: Hymenobacter lapidiphilus; assembly: GCF_003417065.2. Taxonomy (GTDB): domain Bacteria; phylum Bacteroidota; class Bacteroidia; order Cytophagales; family Hymenobacteraceae; genus Hymenobacter. The sequence continues at coordinate 17,373 of NZ_QVLT01000015.1, forward strand.
CACGGTGCGCTTTTCCCAGGTCAGGTTGAGGTGGGCACCGTTGGGCCGCACGTTGGAAAACCAATAAAGCAGGCTTTCCTGAAACTGGGCCGGCTCGGTCTGGGCCGGCACCCGAATTACATCCTGCTGAGGGTCGTAGCCGTCGGTGCCCCAATTGGTGGTTACGCGGTTGAGCGCCACTTCCCAGTCGCGGTCCTGGTGGGGAATAACGTAGTATGAGTACTGGCCGGCGGGCACGCTCTGTCCGTTCAGTAGCACTGGGGTCGAGAAGCGGATGAGCGTATTTTCGTTGGCTCCGGCGCGCCACACCTGCTCGTAGGGCACCAGCCCGCCCCACACGGTGCGGCTGCGCACCGAGGGCGAGTGGTACTCCACCGTTACGTCGGTGAGGCCCACGGCCTGGGCTACCAGGGCGCGGGGGCTAGCCTGGGGCAGCAGCAGCTCGATACCGGTTGGCACGCCGGTAGTGGGCGGCGGCAGCGGGGCCGCGGCCACCTCGCCAGCCAGGGGTGGCAGCGTAGCAGCTGACCTGGGCGTCTGTTGGGCGCGGACTGCGAGCAAGCTACCGGTGGTCAGGGCAAACAGGAGTCCGAAATGAAGGGCAAGAGAGCGGGCAGTCAGCATAATTCAGAAAACAAAGCAGGACAGGAAACTGTAACATAACCGGTACGACAACCGCACCATCGGTTAAGCAGTAACAATGGTGCCAAAAGTAGGTTGGCCTGTTACGGGAAACGTGAAGTTCTCGGTTTTTTGATAATTTTTTCGGGGAAAAGTTTTCATCCTATTGGTCTGCTCGTACATTTGCCCCGCTACTTAGCCCTTATGATTTTCTCCGCGCCTCGTTTTACTGTCCTGAGCCACTTGGCTGCCCCCGTAGCGGGCTGCCCGGCCGGGGCTGGCGCGTCTGAGTCTGCCGCTTGGCATCATCACGGGCACCATTCCTCTTTCTAGAGGAATGAACGCATCATATTGACCCGTTGGGCGAGCCGCATCAGGCTCCCCGGCCCCCGGAAAAATGGGGGTCCGGCCGGCCTCTGGCCATCTCCAACCGCTATGGGTTGCCCTGCCTCTTTCTTCAGAACATGCCCACCGCCGTTTCGGCTAACCGGGCCAGCCGTCAAATCTTCCCAAATCATCAATTGAGCCCAAATGGCCAATTCCTGATTCTTACTACTTAATAAAAAAAGAATGCTCCGTCTGGCTATCCAGAAATCCGGCCGCTTAAGCGAAGACTCCCTGAACCTGATTCGGGAGTGCGGCATCAGCTTCCTCGCGGCTTCCAACAAGCTCAAAACCGAAGCCACCAACTTCCCGCTCGAAATCCTGTACCTGCGCGACGATGACATTCCCGGCTATGTGCAGGACGGCGTGGCCGACCTGGGCATTGTAGGCCAGAACGTGCTGGTGGAAGCCGGTTTCCCGGATCTGCAAGTGGAAGGCCTGGGCTTCAGCAAGTGCCGCCTGAGCCTGGCCGTGCCCCGCGCCGCCGCCTACGACTCTATCCAGGACCTGCAGGGCGTGAGCATCGCCACTTCGTATCCCAAAATTCTGGGCGAATATCTGGCTGGCCAGGGCGTACAGGCCAACCTGCACACCATCAGCGGCTCGGTGGAAATTGCGCCCAGTATCGGGTTGGCCGAGGCCATCTGCGACATCGTGAGCAGCGGCTCGACGCTGCTCGGCAACGGTCTGCGCGAAGTGGAAACCGTGTTTCGCTCCGAAGCCGTGCTCATCGCCAACCAGAACTTGAACGCCGAAAAGAAGGAGCTGCTTGAGCAGCTGCTGTTCCGGATGCAGGCCGTGCGCCGCGCCCGCCGCAACAAGTACATCATCCTCAATGCGCCCGTCGCGGCCCTAGATGCGGTGAAGCAACTGCTGCCCGGCATCAAGTCGCCCACCATTACCCCGCTGGCCGAGGAAGGCTGGGTGTCGGTGCAGTCGGTGGTGAACGAGGACGATTTCTGGCACATCACCAACCAGCTCAAAGCCGTCGGCGCCGAAGGCATCCTGGTTCTCCCAATTGAGAAAATGATTTCCTGATTAGTGCTTAGTTGTTAGTGCCTGGAGCTTGGTCAGAATAGCCAAGGGTACCCTAAGTACTAACAACTAAGCACCAAGCACTATACCAGATGAATCTCATTCAATATCCTTTGCGAGCCGAGTGGGCCGCGTTGCAGCAGCGGGCGGCCCAGCAGCAGGGCGCCGATGTGGAGCAGCGTGTGCAGCAGATTTTTGAGGACGTGCGCCAGCGTGGCGACGCGGCCCTGCTCGATTATGCCCGGCAGTTCGACGGGGCCGACTTAGCCGCTGCGGGCGGGCTGCGGGTGAGCCAGTCAGAGTTGGCCGCCGCCGAAGCCCAGGTGCCGGCCGAGCTACAGGCGGCCATCCGGCAGGCCCACGCCAACATTCTTCGTTTTCACGAAGCCCAGGTACCAACCGAGGAGCGGGTGGAAACCATGCCGGGCGTACTGTGCTGGCGACGGGCGGTGCCTGTGCAGCGGGTGGGTCTCTATATTCCGGGCGGCACGGCGCCGCTGTTCAGCACCCTGCTCATGCTGGGCGTGCCGGCCAAGCTGGCGGGCTGCCCGAACATCGTGCTCTGCACGCCACCACAAAAGGATGGCTCGGTGAACCCGGTTATCCTGTTCACGGCCCAGCTGCTGGGAATTGATACTATCATAAAAGCCGGCGGGGCTCAGGCCGTGGCCGCGCTGAGCGGCGGCACTGAGTCAGTGCCGGCCGTGGACAAGATTTTCGGCCCCGGCAACCGCTACGTAACGGCTGCCAAGCAGCTGGCCACCCGCTACGGCGTGGCCATCGATATGCCGGCCGGCCCCTCGGAAGTGCTGGTTATAGCCGACGCCACCGCCAACCCGGCCTTCGTGGCGGCCGACCTGCTCAGCCAGGCCGAGCACGGCCCCGACTCGCAGGTTATTCTGCTGTCTGACTCCTTATATATACTGGAGCAAACGAAGGCCGAAGTGGAGCGCCAGCTACGGGAGTTGCCCCGGGCCGAGGTGGCGGGCCAGGCCCTGACCGAAAGCCGCGCTATTCTGCTACGTGATGCGCAGGAGATGCTGGATTTCTCGAACGAGTACGCCCCCGAACACCTTATTCTGGCTGTCGAAACGCCCGAGGCTCTGGCCGCGGGCGTCACCAACGCCGGCTCGGTGTTTCTGGGCCACCTGACGCCAGAAGCCGTGGGCGACTATGCCTCGGGCACCAACCACACGCTGCCCACCAACGGCTACGCCCGCAACTACAGCGGCGTCTCGCTCGACTCGTTCTTCAAGAAAATAACCTTCCAGCGCCTCACCGCCGAGGGCCTGCGCCAGGTAGGCCCCGTGGTGGAAATCATGGCTGAAGCCGAAGGCCTGCGCGCCCACGCCCGCGCCGTTACGCTACGGCTGGAAGCGCTGGCCAGCGGCGGAGAGCAAGGGTAAATACAGAACGTCATGCTCCTGGCGTCCGCTTGCCGAAGCATCTCTACCGCTTCGTTGCACCAGCATTGGTTAGCCAGAGGTAGAGATGCTTCGGCAAGCGGACGCCAGATGGAGCATGATGTTCAACCAGAAAAAATCAGCGAAATCACCTCAATCAGCGCAAATAAACGATTTATGTTCAACCTTGATAGCCTCGTGCGCCCCAACCTCCGGGACATGAAGCCTTACTCGTCGGCCCGCGACGAATTTCAGGGCGAGGCCCAGGTGATGCTCGACGCCAACGAGAACAGCCTCGGCAGCGCCGGCCCCACCCGCTTCAACCGCTACCCCGACCCGCAGCAACGGGCCGTGAAAGCGGAGCTGGCGAAGCTAAAGGGTGTGCAACCCGAGCAGATTTTCCTCGGCAACGGTTCCGATGAGGCCATCGACCTGCTGGTGCGCCTGCTGTGCGTGCCCGGCCAGGATAGCCTGCTGGTGCTGCCGCCCACCTACGGCATGTACGAGGTGGCTGCCAACCTTAATGACGTGGCCGTGGAGCGCCTCCCGCTGACGCTCAACTTCCAGCTCTCGCCCGAAATAGTAGCCGGCGTGCTGGCTTCGCAGGCGAAACTCGTGTGGCTGTGCTCGCCCAATAACCCCAGTGGTAACCTGCTGCACCCCGAGTACATCGAGCAGATTCTGCGCGGTTTCGGCGGACTGGTAGTGGTGGATGAAGCCTACGCCGACTTCGCCCCAATCCTGAGCTGGACGACCCGTCTGGCCGAATTCCCGAATCTGGTGGTGCTGCAGACCTTCTCCAAGGCCTGGGGCCTGGCCGGACTGCGGTTGGGCATGGCCTTCGCCTCGCCCGAAATCGTGGGCTACCTCAACAAAATCAAGCCGCCCTACAACATCTCGGAGGCCACCCAACAGCACGCGCTGGCCGCGCTGGCCGACGCGCCCCGCTTCGCAGAGCTGCGCCAGCAGTTGCTAACTGGCCGCGACTGGCTGGCCGAGAGGCTGCCCGCGCTGCCCATCGTGGCGGAGGTGTTTGCCTCGGATGCCAACTTCCTGCTGGTCCGCTTCAGGCCGGATGCCACGGCGGTGTACAACCATCTGGTGAGCCGCGGTATCATCGTGCGCAACCGCACCACCCAGCCCGGCTGCGCCGGCACGCTCCGCCTCACAGTGGGTACCACTGCCGAAAACGAGCTGCTGCTACAGGCGCTGGCGGCGTTTGAGTTTTAACTTAGCACGTCATGCTGAGCGCAAAGCAGTGGAGCCGAAGCATCTCTCCCGCTTCGTTTGATTACTACTGTAATCAAGTGGTAGAGTTACTGCAACAAGCGGACGCCAGATAAAGCATGACAACGACTTCTAACTAAATAATGAAAAAAGTACTCTTCATTGACCGCGACGGGACCATCCTCGTCGAGCCGCCGACGGATTTTCAGGTGGACGCGCTGACGCGGGAGAAATTTCAGTTTGTGCCCGGCGCCATTACCGGCCTGGCGCGCATTGCCCGCGAGCTGGACTTTGAGCTGGTGCTGGTGAGCAACCAGGACGGCCTGGGCACCGAGAGCTACCCCGAGGCTACTTTCTGGCCCGCCCACACGATGATGCTCGACGTGCTGCGCTCGGAAGGCGTGGAGTTCGTGCGCGAGCACATCGACCGGAGCTTTCCCCACGAAAACCTGCCCACCCGCAAGCCGGGCACAGGCATGCTGCAGCGGTACTTGGGCGAAGCCAGCGGCTACGACCTGCCCAACTCGTTCGTTATCGGCGACCGGCTCACCGACGTGGAGCTGGCCCAGAACCTGGGCTGCCAGTCCATCCTGCTCCAGCCGGAAAGGGAGGGGGCCAACGACCGCGCCGCCCTCACGACGATGAGCTGGGAGAAAATCTACCAGTTCCTGCGGCTGCCCGCCCGCACCGCCGTGGTACAGCGCGACACGAACGAGACTAAAATACGCATCGAGCTTAACCTCGACGGCCAGGGCCGGCCCCAGATGCATACCGGCCTGGGCTTCTTCGACCACATGCTCGATCAGCTCAGCAAGCACTCGGGTGTGGATATGAAGATTGAAGTGCAAGGCGACCTGCACATCGACGAGCACCACACCATTGAGGACGCGGCCATTGCCTTGGGCGAAGCCTTCAACCAGGCCCTGGGCGACAAGCGCGGGCTGGCCCGCTACGGCTTCCTGCTGCCCATGGACGACGTGCTGGCCCAGGCCGCCATTGACTTCTCGGGCCGGCCCTGGCTGGTGTGGGATGCCGAGTTCAAGCGCGAGAAAATAGGGGATATGCCCTGCGAAATGTTCTACCATTTCTTCAAGAGCTTCGCCGATGCCGCCCGCTGCAACCTCAACATTAAGGCCGAGGGGCAGAACGAGCACCATAAGATTGAAGCCATTTTCAAGGCCGTAGCCAAGGCCATCAAAATGGCCCTCGTGCGTGATGCGGGTCGCATGGAAATACCCAGCACCAAAGGCATTTTGTAGGTTACTCATTTGTTTATACAAATGAGTAAGGATGTGAACGGCACTCGTAAGCTCTTCAGATAGAGCGGCAAGCCTACCGGCCTCCCGTCAGAAATTACATCAGTCACTTCTGGCGGGCGAGCTTCAGCGAGCTTGAAATGCTGGGGCTGAGGCGAAGAAACTTGCTTACACAAATGTTAAAACAAATGGATAAACCCGCTTCACAATCGAATATATTTAAATGAAAATAGCCATAGTTGACTATAAGGGAGGCAACGTGCAGTCGGTGCTGTTTGCCCTGGAGCGCCTGGGAGTGCAGGCCACACTCACTGCCGACCACGACGTACTGCGCCGGGCCGACAAGGTCCTGTTCCCTGGCGAAGGCGAGGCGGCCTCAGCCATGCGGGAGCTCAGGGCCCAAGGCCTGCACGAACTGCTGCCGACGCTGACGCAACCCTTCCTGGGTATCTGCCTGGGCATGCAATTGCTGGGCCGCCACACCGAGGAGGGTGGCGGTACTGACATGCTGGGTATTCTACCCTTCGATGTGGTGCGCTTCACGGCCGCCGGGCCGGAGCACAAAATCCCGCACATGGGCTGGAACAATCTGCAGCAGCTGCGCAGCCCATTGTTCGAGGGCCTGCAGGCTGATGACTTCGTGTACTTCGTGCACAGTTACTACGCGCCGGTGGGCGACTACACCATTGCCGAGGCCGAGTATCCCGCACCCTTCAGTGCCGCGGTGCAGCACAATAACTTCTACGCCGTGCAGTTCCACACCGAAAAGAGCGGCCCCGTCGGCACCCGCATCCTAGAGAACTTCTTGAAGCTGTAAAGCTGGTACCGAAAGAACGGTGTCATGCTGAGCCTGCCGAAGCATCTCTACCGCTTCGTAGTATTTATTCAACGAAGCGGTAGAGATGTTTCGGCAGGCTCAGCATGACGAACTGAAAGCTAAGCGCGAAGCACTATCAACTAAGCATCAACCAATGGAAATCATTCCCGCCATCGACCTCATCAACGGCCAGTGCGTGCGCCTGACGGAGGGCGACTTTGCTCAGCAGACCACCTACGACTCCGACCCGCTGGCCGTGGCCCAGCGCTTCGAGGCGGCCGGCGTCAAGCGTCTGCACCTCGTCGACCTGGATGGGGCCCGCGCCAAGCAGCCGGTGAACCTGCCGGTGCTCGAACGCATTGCCCGCCACACTAACCTGCAAATCGACTTCGGGGGCGGCCTGCAGAGCGAGGAGGCCGTACGCGCTGCCTTCGACGCGGGTGCCCGGCAGATTACGGCTGGCAGTATTGCCGTACGCGAGCCCGAAACGGTGAGCGGCTGGCTGACTACGTTTGGGGCCGACCGCATCATCATTGGGGCCGACTACCGCGACAACCACATTTCCATCAACGCCTGGGCCGAGCAGAGCGAGCGGACCCTGCGCGAGTTCGTGGAGAACTACCTTGCCGCTGGGGCCACCACCTTCATCTGCACCGATGTAAGTAAGGACGGTAAGCTCCAGGGGCCTTCGCTGGCTACGTATACCGAGTTGCGTCAGCAATTGCCCGCTGCCGAGCTCATTGCCAGCGGGGGCGTCACGACCATTGCCGATATGGAGGTGCTGGCCGCCATCGGCATGCACGGCGCCATTATCGGTAAGGCCATCTACGAGGGCACCATTACGCTGGAGCAGCTGCGGCCCTGGCTGTAGCGGTTGGTTTGTCCTTTTGTTATTCTGTCTTGCCTCACTCCGCAAATGCTGACCAAACGAATCATTCCCTGCCTCGATATAAAGGACGGCCGCACCGTGAAGGGTGTGCAGTTTGAGGGGCTGCGCGACGCCGGCGACCCGGTGGCGCTGGCCGCTCGCTACGCCCGCGAAGGCGCCGACGAGTTGGTGTTCCTCGACATCACGGCCACCAACCAGAAGCGCGCCACGCTAATAGCCTTGGTGCGCGAGGTGGCCCGCGAGCTGGATATTCCGTTCACGGTGGGCGGCGGCATTGGCTCGGTGGCCGATGTGGAGGCGCTGCTGCTGAACGGGGCCGATAAGGTGAGCATCAACTCGGCGGCGCTGGCTCGCCCCGAGCTCATCAACGAGCTGGCCGCCCGCTTCGGTAGCCAGTGCATTGTGGTGGCCGCCGATGCCCGCTACCATGCCGCCGACGGCTGGCAGGTGTACACCCGTGCGGGCACCAACAACACCGGCCGCGACGCGGTGGACTGGTGCCGCGAGGCCGCCGACCGGGGCGCGGGCGAAATCCTGCTGACTTCGATGAGCAACGACGGCACCAAGGACGGCTTTGCCCTCGACATCACCGGGGCCGTTAGCCTGGCCGTCCCCATCCCGGTTATTGCCTCGGGCGGTGCGGGTTCTAAGCAGGACTTTACCAACGTTTTCCAGCTGGCCCGCGCCGACGCCGGTTTGGCCGCCAGCATCTTTCACTTCGGCGAAATTGGCATCCGCGAGCTGAAAGAACACTTGCGCCAGGACGGAATTCCGGTTCGGCTATAGGGAAGTATTGAGTAGGCAAGTATTGAGTATTGAGTTGAGAAGCGGCAGAGTAACTGTTGGTACTTCTCATCTGATGTTCGAGAACGACACTCAATACTTAATACCAACTACTCAATACTATACAGATGGATTTTGCCAAAATGCCCGATGGGCTGATTCCCGTGATTGTGCAGGATGCTGCTACGGGCCAGGTGCTGATGCTGGGCTACCAGAACGAGGAAGCGCAGCGCGTAACCCGCGAAACGGGCCGCGTCACGTTCTTCTCGCGCTCCAAGCAGCGCCTCTGGACCAAGGGCGAAACGTCGGGCAACTACCTGACCGTGGTGAGCGAGCACGAGGACTGCGACCAGGACGCGCTGCTTATCCGCGCCACTCCCGACGGGCCCACCTGCCACCGCGGCACTACCAGCTGCTTCGAGCAGCCCAACCAGACGGCCTACCCGGCCCCGGCCGTGGGCTTCATCGCGGAGCTGGAGCGGCTGGTGCAGCGCCGCCATCAGTTTCCCGACGAAGACCCCAACTCGTATACTGCCTCGCTTTTCCGCAAGGGAATGCCCAAAATCGCCCAGAAAGTAGGGGAGGAGGCCGTCGAAACCGTTATTGATGCGGTGGGCGGCAACGTGGCGGGCCTTAAGGGTGAAGCCGCCGACCTGTTGTACCATTTGGTGGTCCTGCTGACGGCCTCGGGTTTGTCCTTGGAAGACGTGGTGGCCGTGCTACGCGAGCGGCACAGCACCATTTCGGGGGGCGTGCGGCGCGAGTAAATTCGCCACCCGAGTAAGCTGCCCCAGCCATTGGACCACAGTTGCGTAACCAGAAACTCGTTTCGGCAGGGTCTGCGTACCTTGCCGCCCCTCTTCTCAGCCGTTCTGTATGTCCGTTTCCAACCCCGCCTATCTGTCCCAGCAAAGCCTGACGGTGCTCGTGCCCGTCTATAATGAGGAGGAGAGCCTGGGGCAGTTCGTTATCGAGATGGACAAGTTTCTGGCCCTCACGCCGGTGCCGACCACGGTGCTGTTCGTGAACGATGGCTCGACCGATGGCTCGCTGGCGCTGTTGCGGGAGGTGTGTGGCAGCAAGCCGGGCTACGAGTTCATCAGCCTGAGTCAGAACCAGGGGCTCAGCACGGCCATCAAGGCCGGCATCGACCACGCCCGCACCACGCTCATCGGTTACATCGACTCCGACATTCAAACCACGCCGCTCGATTTTCTGGGCTTCTTCGAGTTCTTTCCCGAGTTCGATATGGTGAACGGCATCCGGGCCAAGCGCCAGGACACGCTCGTGAAAAAGCTGTCGTCGAAGCTGGCCAACGGCGTGCGTCGCACGCTCATCAACGACGGCATTCAGGACACGGGTTGCCCGCTCAAAATCATTAAAAACGACTATGCTCGCCGGCTACCGCTGTTCCACGGCATGCACCGATTTTTAGGGGCGCTGGTGCAGCTGCAGGGCGGGCGCGTGAAGCAGCTGCCGGTGCGCCATTTCCCGCGCTTTGCGGGCACGGCCAAGTACAACCTCTGGAACCGGGCCTGGAAGCCGCTGGTCGACACGTTCGGCTTCCGCTGGATTCGCTCGCGCTGGAAGAACTACGAAATCGGCGAGCAGCACGTTGGTGCCCCGGTTGTGCCGGCCGCGCCATCAGGCGCTACTCGTTAAGCGGCCCGGCGATGCTGAAGTTACCAACGCTGCTGACGACGGCCAATATGGCGCTGGTTATCGGGCTGGTGTCGCAGCTGCTGTTTTCGAGCCGCATCGTGCTGCAATGGATTCAGAGCGAGCGGGCCCGGCGGGTGCTGGTGCCCACGCTGTTCTGGCAAATCAGCCTGGTTTCGTCGTTTCTGATGATTATCTATGGCTTGCTGCGCCACGACCCGGTGATTCTGGGGGCTCAGCTGATCAGCTATGCTATTTACGTGCGTAATCTTCAGCTGCTGGGCGAGTGGGGCAAGCTCCCCGCCGGGTTCCGGGTTGCAGCCTACGCCTTGCCGGTGGCGCTGCTGAGCTGGTTTGTGGCCGGCAACCGTCATTTCAGCCTCCGGGCCATGCTGGGCACCGAAATACCGGGCGGGCTGCTGGTGCTGGGCACCGTGGGCCAGGCCATTTTTCTGCTGCGATTCGTTTATCAGTGGATTTATTCTGAGCGCCGGGGCGAATCGAGCCTGCCCCTAAGTTTCTGGGTTATCAGCCTGGTCGGCTCACTCCTGATTCTGACCTACGCCATTATGCGCCGCGACGTGGTGCTGCTGATTGGCAACGTTTTCGGTACGGTAGTCTACGCCCGCAATATCGTGCTGTTGCGCCGGCAAGGGCTGGCCCCGTCTGGCAGCCCCTCCGAAGCCGGTCCGCCACTGGAGCGCTAGGTGTACGCCGAACGGAGTAGGGGCGGGGCTTAGCTGCGTACCCTACCTCGTGCTGCTAATTTTCCAGCGGTTGTTCTGCCAGCCAGTCCACGAAAGCCCGCAGGCCGTGCTCTAGGTTGGTCTGCGGCGAATAGCCCAGCAGCTGTCGGGCTTTGTTGATGTCGGCGTAGGTTACGTCTACGTCGCCGGGCTGCATGGGCCGGAATTCCAGGCGCGGCTCCACGTCTGCGGCTCGGCCTACGGCGTCAATAAGGTCCAGCAGTGACACGGGCTGGTGGTTGCCCAGGTTCAGGGTTTCGTACACGCCGTGGTGCGTCAGCAGATACTGCACGCCCCGGGCAATGCCGTCCACCGTATCGAGCACGAAGGTGTAGTCGCGGGCCGTGCTGCCGTCGCCGAACACCGGAATGGCCTCCTCAGCCTTTAGCAACCGCACAAATTTATGGATGGCCAGGTCGGGCCGCTGCCGGGGGCCGTACACGGTGAAGAAGCGCGCATTGAGCACATCGAGCCCGTAGAGGTGGTGGTAAGTGGCCGTGAGCTGTTCGCCACTGAGCTTGGAGGCCGCGTAGGGCGAGATGCAGCTGGCCAGCAGGTTCATGTCCTCGCGGAAAGGCTGCTCGCGGGTGTTTCCGTACACGGAGGAGGAGGAGGCAAAAAACAGCTTCCCAATGTCGCGCCCCCGCATCCATTCCAGCAGATGGGCCGTGCCGAGCACATTGTTTTCGAGGTAAGCGGCCGGCAGCTGCACCGAGGGCCCCACGCCGGCTTTGGCGGCTAGGTGCACTACTACGTCCATCGGGTCGGCGGGCAGCGCGTCCACCAGTGCGTCGGGGCCGTGGCGTAGGTCGGTTTCGTGGAAGCTGAAGCGCGGGTGCGCCCGGCAGGCGGCCAGGTTGCGCTCCTTGAGGGCGCGGGCGTAGAAGGGGTCGAAGTTATCGAGGCCGATAACGCGGTGGCCGTCGTGGAGCAGGCGTTCGGCCAGGTGTGAGCCTATAAAGCCCGCGCAGCCGGTAATCAGAATTGAAGCCATGAAAAGAGGCAGGAGAATGTCAATCGGGACCCGTAGGGGTAGTTGGGCAAATGTAATCCGAATTCGGGGTCCGGCGGTTGCTCTTTGCTCGCCGCTGCTACTGCCTTGTGCGCTGGAGGTAGTATGCGGCACAATACCTGTAGCTTTCAGCTGCACCGCAAGCGAACCTAAAACTGGCTCTGTTGCTACCCGCATTCCAGTAGCTACCAGTCAGTCCTTGCTACTATCGTCTATACTACGCTATGTCTCTGCGTTTATTTAAGCGGCCGTCCTCGGCCAGTTCCGGGCTACAGCGGCGCCTCTACGGGGCCGCATGTTCTATGATGCTACTCCTGCTGCTGATCAACTGCCCAGCTCTGAGTCAGGTCCGGGCCGGCTGGCAGGCGCCGGTGCCTTTGGTTGAAGGGCCGTTGGCCATTGGGCATGCGGGCTCGGGCTTTCTCACACAGTTTCGGCCCTTCAACCCGTTGCCGCCCAGCAGCAAGCAGAGTGTTCGGCGGGCTCTGGCCCGTGGGGCCGATGGAGTGGAGGTAGACGTGCGCCTGAGCCAGGACAGCGAGGCCATCCTCTACCACGATTCTCAGCTCGAATCGATGACGACCGGCACGGGTTGCGTAAGCCAAACCCCCGCCCGGGCCCTCACCCAACTCGACTATCGGGTCAGCTGGCCCTATCGGTGGTTTCAGCCCTACGAGCAGGTCGGCCGGCTCGATAGCCTGCTGGTTTATCTGAGAAAGCAGCCCAATTTCCCCTATCTGCATCTCGACCTGCACGAAGACGACCTCTGCGCCACTCACGTACTGGGGGAAGGGCTGATCAGGGAAGGTATTCTTATTGGCAGCACGCTGGCTATGGTCCTGAGTATTATCGTGCTGGTCATGCCGGCCTACCCGCGTTGGGAGGGCCGCCGTGATATAACCGGGCGGCGGCATATGCGGGAGCTAAGGCAGCTTCCGGGTCTTCGGGGGGTGGGGGAGTGGTACAGTCTCGATACACTGCACGTTAAGCAGGTTTGGGCCGCCGGGCAGGCTGTACCTATCTGGCATCCTACTACAACCCAGCTGTCCTCACTGGCCCATCCTATAGTTGTTGTATCGGGCCGGCCAGCCGAGTAATGGATACCATAATGTTTTTCTATTTTATATAACTTAACATAAGTAATAAACAGTCATGTATGTGTTGATCTCAGGAGTTGTAGGAGCAGACTTCCCGTAATGGCTCTCCATTTAAAAACCGAACAGGATCTGCACATTAAATCCGCCAGTATGTGGTGTTTTAGAGGGTCAGATAGTGCTCCTTGGGATATAAACAGTTCGGGCTTACCCTACCGCACATCACATGGGGTAGGGTAAGCCCGAACTGTTTACTGTCTGATATAACCGACTATTCGGTCAGCTGACGCTTGATCTTGTTTAATAAGGCCTGAACCAGCTCCAAATCATCCACGTGCTCAATGGTCAGGTGTGTGTTCAACCCAGGACCGTGCAGATGGATAGCGAATGTATTGGTGGGTATGGCAGCATCCTGTGGTGCTGATGTTACTCCTTTGTCGCTCGTAGCGGTCCGGAGTGGGTCAGCATTGGCTGCTTGTGTTTCTACAGGCCGTGGCTGGTCTTGAGGCTCGGTAGGTACAAAGGTCGAAGGTCGTACGATGGCTGGGGCATCGGTGGTAATTACAGAAGCTGTGGTTCTAGGCTGATCCTCTATATCGTCCGTGTCTAATCCAAATAGGCTGGACACGGCATCCGGGAGGCGTTGTACCTGGGTGCCCTGAGGTACAAATGCCGGTTCCGCCGATATACCGGATACCTTGGTATCCCGGGCAGGTGGTTGGCCAGCACTATCCACCATCGATTGAAATCGGCTTAGTGGTAGTTCGGCACTGGCTAGTTCTCGGCGTGGCTGTTGCTGAGCGGCTAGCTGATCGATATCGGCAATCATATTTTGCTCATTGAGGACACCAACCATGCGTGCACCATCTATAAAGGACTTCGTTACCGCTTGGGCATTGATTTCCTCCACGCCGAATTCACGTACCAGCATCACGTCGAACATGTGCACCGGTAGCTCACGGTTCCTAAACTTGCGGCAGATCTGCGTAAACAGGGGTGGGTGCAGGAACGCCTCGCGCTCGTAAATACGCTCTTCCTGTTTATCGTAGGCATTTTTAATGCGGCGAAACAGATTGGTTGTAGTCAGCAATTCCCGCTTGCTAGTCAAGAGACCAAACTTAACCGCCGAGCCTATGATGGCCTTAAAAGACCCACTCACCTTGCGGTTTAACTTACGGGCTGCTGTGTCGATAGCACATTTGCCACCAGTGTCGTCAACAACTTCAGCAACTTCCCATGCGCTCTGATAAGATGTGCGCGGGTAGTCAATAGTCTTAGGCATAAAGAAGGGAAATGGACGGTAGTATGAAGTCGGGAGCAATAATAAACAAAATAAATAAAAACAGTATTAATAAGTAGTATATAGTATATAAAATTATTACTTTCTTGGACTTTTTATGCTTTTTTTTACCATATCTGTTAATTATTACTACTTTATCTAATTACACTAAACGTATAATAAATACCTTCTATCGTAGGAGCCAGCGGGGCGGGAGGAGAGGTTAATTTAGTGCTACGCGGCTTTCTTCATGCCTACAACTGCTCAACAAGACAAAGTTGCCAAGCAACCAATATTAAGAGCACGCTATTGGTAAAGACCTATCAGAAGCCCTGAAACAGAAGGCTTATCAGATGCTGATGAGATTTTACATTTCAAACAGGGGTGAGGATGCATCTTCTCTCCGTGAGCAGACGGCCTGGCTATATATTACAAGGCTTCCGGTTTAGCCATTGTGTTATCAGCTGTTCACCAATCTAGGCCACCCAAAAGCAACGGGTGGTCCATCAAGACCAACAAAGACAACTCAGATTAGGAAGCTATAAACAGCCAAAGAATATCATACAATATCCTTTTACCATTCCCGACAGATTCGATGCAAGCAGTACATTAGTTCGTGCGCCCATTGACACGGATCCATAACAACAGCCATGCTCTCGGGAATAACACACACCTCATGAGCAGCTCACGCATCTTCAGCCGCATCAGATTCTGTCAAACCAAGCACGGCCGCCACATACAATGCACGAAGCCGTATGATTTGCTCAGGCAAGACCGGGCGGCACAATTGGCAGACTGCCCGGAAAGAGCTATTTCAACCGATGCAATCTGTGCGTGACAGTAGTTGCGGATGCTCCACTCGGTCTTGCCTGAGATATAGATTTATGTTATATAGGTCACGACCAGAACAAACTCTGATACTGCAGATCTATGGGCGGCACGCTAGGGACGATACCAACTAAGGGCAAGCTAATACACCTTTTGGGCGTACCATTTTCCGTGTCATATTTTGTCTTATAATTTATATTATGTTAAGTGATGTGTATTGAAATGTGGCCGACTATATAGCCGGCCACATTTTGGGTCTCCCCTCTACTTGATTATTGAGCTAAACAGAAACCCGACTGTCCTTACTTTACTGCATCCAACTTGGTCGACATTCGCTGCGAATCAGCTTTACGATCCAAACGCAGATACACTTTCTGTAACGCGCTCATCGTGCCGCGGTCGTCGGGCTGCACCTCCAGCGCCTTCTCGAAATACGGCAGCGAATCCTGAAAGAACTTCTTGCCCTCTATTTCCAGCTTCTTTCCCGACTTCTGGTATTCCGCCAGACTCATTTTGCTGGCCCGGGTATAGAAGTCAGCGGCCTTGTTGTAATTATAGATGCCAAGATTGAAGTTGGCGTCGAAGTTATTTGGGTCTATCTCCACAGCCTTCCGATAAGCAACCAGCGCTTCAGCCGGCTTTTTGTCAGTGTCGAGAATCGAGCCTTTCACCGCGTAAAGGTTCGAGTTGGTCGGATCGGCTACGATGGCCCGGTCGATTTTCTCAAGTGCTTCTTTACCGCGGCCTGCGCTCAAGTACATATTCAACTCTTCCAGCATAAAGCCCTTGTTGTTGGGATATGCCTTCAGCGCGTCCTGCACTACTTTCAATGCGGCGGCATCGTCTTTCTGCTGCCGGGCAATCTGCAGCATCCGGCCGTACATCTGGGTCGACTGGTAACCGATACCCTGTAGCTTGCCATACATTTCCTTGGCGCCGGCAAAATTCTCGTTCGCTTCAGCAGCATAGGCAGCGTACAGATACGCCGTTGTATCCTGGGGCTTGATCTGCTGGGCCATCCGATAGGCGTCCATTGCCTTCGCAAAGTCTTTGCTATTGTAGCTTTCTACACCGGCGTTCAGGGCCATACCGTACAGGCCGTCGAGCTTGGCCTCGGCCTGCTTGCCATACTCACCATCCTTACCGTCCAGGCTCAAGGCTTTCGTGTAAGCTTCAAAGGCAATTTTGGCCCCGTCTTCGGTACCGAGGCTTTTCTTATAGATGGGGCTATTCACCATGCTCTCGTAGATTTCGCCCCGGGTAAACCAGGTTTTGGCCTTACCCGACGTTTTTTCGTTGGTAACAGCCTTATCGATTTCCGTCTTAGCCTTGTCCAGCGTACCCTGGCGCTGGTAAAGAATAGCGTTGGTAACGGCCGAGTTCTGGGCCGAGGCCGTGTGTAGGGCAGCGGCGGCCACAAGCGTTAAAAGAACTTTCTTCATGAGAGTTGGGTGAAGAATCTGCAGTTTAGTGGAAGGAATTATAGCGCAAACGGCAGAACTTCCGGGGAAGTTCTGCGTCGCAAGTTAACAGTTGCTTAGTTAGCGCTGAGCGTGTCCGGGTCGGTCAGTTCCGTCAGGTCGTCGTCCGGGGCAGCGGCGGCCGGCAATTCGGCCGGGGCACTACCGTTGGGCTCCGCTCCTTCCAGCAACCCCGCATCCGCCTCAAGCTCCTCGATTTTCTCTTCGGCCGCCACTTTGGCCACTGACGAAATCTCGTCGCCGTTGCTGATTTTCAGCAGCCGCACACCCTGGGTGGCGCGACCGATGCTGCGCAGCTCACTCATCCGCAGGCGAATGGTGATGCCCGACTTGTTGATTATCATCAGGTCGTCGGTGTCGTCTACGGCCTTGATGGACACGAGCTGACCGGTTTTGTCGGTTAGCTTCATGGCCCGCACGCCTTTACCGCCGCGGTTGGTGATGCGGTATTCGTCGAGCGGGCTGCGCTTGCCGTAGCCATTCTCCGACACTACCAGCAACTCCTGCTCGCTCTCCTTATCGAGGCACACCATACCTACCACCCGGTCGCCGCCGGGGAGGTCGTCGGCCAGGGTGATGCCGCGTACGCCGGCAGCAGTGCGGCCCATCGAACGCACTTTGTGCTCGGGGAAGCGGACAGTACGGCCCGAACGCAGCGCCAGTACTACCTCATCGTTGCCATTGAGCAGCTGTACATCGAGCAGCCGGTCGCCTTCGTTGATGGTAATGGCGTTGATGCCGGCCGTGCGGGGACGCGAGTAGGCTTCGAGCGGGGTTTTCTTCACCGTGCCCTGCTCGGTGCAGAACATGAGGAAGGTGTTGTCGAGGTAATCGGGGTCGCGCAGGCCGCGCACGTTGAGTACCGAGCGAATGTTGTCCTCCCGCGGAATCTCAATCAGGTTCTGGATCGGACGGCCCTTGGTGTTCTTACCGCCTTCGGGCACCTCGTACACTTTCAGCCAGAACACCCGGCCGGCCTCCGTGAAGAAGAGCAGGTACTCGTGGGTGGTGGCCACAAACAGGTGCTCCGTAAAGTCATCCTGCTTGGAAGCGGCGCCGCGGGCTCCTACCCCACCGCGGCCCTGGCTGCGGTATTCGTCCAGCGCAGTGCGCTTGATGTAGCCTTCGCGCGAGATGGTGATGACCATTGCCTCGTCGGCAATCATATCCTCCATCGAGAAGTCGCCGCCGGCGTACTCAATCATGGTCCGGCGGGCGTCGCCGTAGCGTTCCTTTATTTCGGCCAGCTCTGTGCGGATGATGTCACGCTGCATGTCCTCGGAAGCCAGTACGGCCTTCAGGTGGTCTACCAGGGCCATCAGCTCGTTGTACTCGGCCACAATCTTGTCGCGCTCCAGGCCGGTAAGCCGCTGCAGACGCAGGTCGAGAATGGCGCGCGCCTGCACTTCGCTCAACGAGAAACGCTCGATGAGCTGCCCACGAGCTACTTCGCCGTCGCGCGAACTGCGGATAAGGGCAATAACTTCATCCAAATGGTCAAGCGCAATCAGCAGGCCTTCCAGAATGTGGGCGCGCTTCTGGGCTTCGGCCAGCTCGTAACGGGTCCGGCGCACCACCACGTCGGCGCGGTGCTCCACGAAGTAATGAATCAGCTCCTTCAAGTTAAGCGTCATCGGGCGGCCCTTTACCAGGCACACGTTGTTGACGCCAAACGAGCTTTGCAGCTGGGTATACTTGTAGAGGTTGTTGAGCACCACGGTGGGCATGGCGTCGCGCTTGAGGTCGTAGACGATGCGCATACCGTCGCGGTCTGACTCATCGCGCAGGTCGGAGATGCCCTCAATTTTCTTGTCATTGATGAGCGCGGCCGTCTTCTCGATCATCGAGGCCTTGTTCACCATGTAGGGAATCTCGGTGATGACGACCTGCTCCTTGCCGGTGCTGGTGGTTTCGAAGTGGGCCTTGGCCCGCATTACCACCCGGCCCCGGCCGGTTTCGAAAGCTTGCTTAACCCCCTCGTAGCCGTAGATGGTACCGCCGGTAGGGAAGTCGGGGGCCGTAACGTGCTCCATGAGCTCGGCAATAGTGATATCGGGGTTAGCCAGATAGGCCACAATACCGTCCACTACTTCCGTCAGGTTGTGGGGCGCCATATTAGTGGCCATACCCACGGCAATACCGGTAGTACCGTTTACCAGCAGGTTGGGGAACTTAGCTGGCAGCACCGACGGCTCCTCCAGGGAGTCATCAAAGTTGGGCTGGAAATCCACCGTATCCTTATCAAGGTCGCCGAGCAACTCGTCGGCCAGGCGCTTGAGGCGGGCTTCGGTGTAACGCATAGCGGCCGGCGAGTCGCCGTCGATGGAACCGAAGTTACCCTGGCCATCAACGAGCGGGTAGCGCAGGCTCCACTCCTGGGCCATGCGCACCATAGTGTCATACACGCTGGAGTCGCCGTGCGGATGGTACTTACCCAGTACCTCACCCACAATACGGGCGCTTTTCTTGTGTGCTTTATTGTAGGAAACGCCCAGATCGGACATCCCGTAGAGCACGCGGCGGTGCACGGGCTTGAGGCCGTCGCGCACATCGGGCAGCGCCCGGGAGATGATAACCGACATCGAGTAATCGATGTAGGCCCCGCGCATCTCATCTTCGATGTTAATCGGAATGATTTTTTCGCCTTCCGCCATAGGGAGCTTATAGTCGGCCGGTAAATCTCCGGGTAAAGGAGGAGCTTACCGGCCCGTGAAAATGAACTTCGTTGAAGCCTGCAAGATACGCAAAAAAGCCCGTTTTATCTAGCCTGAAAGGCTCTTTCAACCACCGTTGGGAGCTCCCTTACCAGCGTAGCAGCAGCGCCTGTCGCGCCCAGGTTTAGGCAGCTCAGCACAACCGCCAATCCGCTTAGTCGTTGATGGTGCGGCTCCGATCGTTTTTGCGCTTCACGTCATCGGGCTTGTACACCTTGATTTTCTCGCCGATGGCCGGGTTCTGCTTTTTCCAGAGCGGCTGCCCGCGGAACTTGGTGCCGTTGTGTAAATGCACCTTGCGGGTGTGGCAGGACTGCATGGGACAGGTGCGGCAAGACGAAACGGCCAGCAAAGCCCCTACCAGCAGAGCTGGCAGACGTAAACGGGAAAGCAGCAGACGAAAAGTATTCATTGGAGTAAAGGTACCAAATATGACGAAGCGAAGAAGGCGCACGGGCGCTTTTAGCGAGGGGCTGATGCTGTTAGCAGCCTATAGACCTGCTCCAACGGTTCGAGGCTACCCAGTTCGGCTACCCCCGGCAACGGCCGACTGACGCCCCCGCGGTTGAGCCATACCGGCCGGATGCCCACGGCCTGGGCCCCCACCACATCGGCCACCCAGTTGTCGCCCACCATCACGGTTTCGGCTGGCCGGCCCTGCAGGCGCTGCAGGGCCACGTGGTAGATGGCGGGGTCTGGTTTGAGCACGCCAACGGCCTCCGACGTAATCAACGCATCCACCAGCCCGCTCATTCCCAGATAATCGAGCTTCTCTTCTTGCTCGCTCGTGCGGTTGTTGGTAACTACGCCTATCCGGAAATCGGGCTTGAGCCGCCGCAGCAGCGCCAGGGCCCCGGCCACCGGCTGCCGAAACTGCCGGTAATGGCCGTAGTGCTCCTCGGCCAGCCCAGCTAGGCTACCGGCCGTAGGGGCCGCCTCGTAGGGCTCGAGCAGTTGCCGGAACCGCAACTCGCGCGCCGTCAGGTAATCCAGCTCGCCGCGCATCACCCGCGGGTGCATCTCTTCCAGCAAGTCGCTGTAACGCATGTACAGCGTATCGGCCGGCACCTCGCGCAGACTGGCGCGGCCAGCTGCCGTGGCCGCCAGCGCCGCCCGGGCCGTGGCCGTGTGGTCGTAGAGCGTATCGTCTAAGTCGAAGAGGATGGTGGTAACAGACATATTTTTTAGCTGTTGGCTGAGAGCTTTTAGCCAACAGCTCATCGTTGAACGAAGCTAACGGCTAGCAGCCGTTAGCTAAAAGCTCCGTTAAGACTGCACGTCCTCCCCTTCCCACTCGCGCAGAAACTGCTGCAGAAACTGCTCCATATAGGCGTGGCGCTCCTCGGCTACCCGGCGGGCGGCGGGCGTGTTCATCCGCTCCCGCAGGTGCAGCAGCTTTTCGTAGAAGTGGTTGATGGTGGGGGCCGTATTCTGCTTATAGCTCTCGAACGAGTCGTGGCTGACGGGTGGCACGGCGGGGTCGTGCAATTGGCGGTTTTTATGGCCCCCATAGGCGAAGGCCCGGGCCACCCCAATGGCCCCAATGGCATCGAGCCGGTCGGCATCCTGCACCAGTTCGCCCTCCACGCTGCTCATGGGCGTGGGCACGCCGAGGCCCTTAAAGCTGATTTCGCGGATGATGGCCTCTACCCTATCCATTACGGCTGGCGTGGCTTGCTGGCTCGTCAGCCAGACGCGGGCGGCGCGCGGGCCAACTTCTTCGTCCCCGCCGTGGAACTTCCAGTCGGCCACATCGTGCAGCAAAGCCCCCAGCTCGGTTACCAGCAAGTCGGCTTCGGGGGTTTGGGCGGCCAGCCGGCGCGCTACCTGCCACACCCGGCGGATGTGCTCCCAATCATGGCCCGTGCCCTCATGGAGGAATTTTTCGCGGATGAAATCGACCGTGGCCGCAATGAGTTGGGAATCGGCAGCAGAAAGTGACATAGAAAGAAAGCGGATAAGAGAGGTTCCGGGCAAAAGTAGGCTGAACCAGTTGAGCCAGCCATAGGAAGAGTTGAGGAATTATTGATCCGATGCCGGAGTTTCACGTATATTGCCTTCAGATGACGCTTTAATATTCCGCAAATGACTATGGTTCGTAGTACTTCCGTGGCCGACATGGTAGCCCTGATGGGTGGCCCGGCCGTAATTCCGCAGCTCGTGCGCAACGAGATGGACCTGCTGGGCGTGGCCATAAAGGGCCTGTCGGTGCAGGCCGTGCGGGCTTTACAGCGCCACCTGGGCTTCTCCAACAAGGAGATGAGCGCGGTGCTGGGCGTATCGGAAAGCACCCTTACGCGGCGCGAGCAAAGCCAGAAGCCCCTAACCCTCGACGAAAGCGAGAAGGCCATTCAGCTCTCGGCCGTGCTGGCCAAGGGCATGGAGGTATTCGAAGAGGAAGCCGATCTGCATTTCTGGCTCAACTCCCCCATACCCGCCCTGGGCGGCCAGAAACCCAAAGACCTGCTCTACTCGGTTATCGGCCGCAGTCAGGTGCACGATATTCTGGGCCGCATTGAGCACGGACATTTTTCCTGAGCTTTTAGCTGAGAGCTATTCGCTGTTAGCTCCCGTTCATTCAGTCGAAAACAAGTCGGCCCGAAAAGCTAACAGCTCTCAGCTAATGTCCAACAACTCAAATCATGAAGCTTTACCGTTTGGGCAAGGCCCCTTATATATCGGATACTTCGGGAAAGGGCGGGCTATACTATGGGGGGCGCTGGCATACGGTAGGGCGGCAGATTCTGTACACGGCGGAACATTTGTCGCTGGCGAAGCTGGAAGTGCTGGCCAACTCGCCGGTGCTGCCGCGCCACTACTTCGCCCTCACGCTGGAAATCCCCGACGATACGCCGTTTCTGGAGTACAGTCCGGCGGCGCTGCCCGCCAACTGGCAGCAGGTGCCCTACCCCGCCGATCTGGCCGAGCTGGGCCGGGCCTGGCTGGAGGCGGGCAGCCACTGGGTGTTGCGCGTGCCCTCGGCCCACGCCCCGGCCGAGTGGAACTACCTGCTCAACCCCCTGCACCCCGACCATAGCCGGCACCTGCGCGTGCTGAGTATCGAGCCTCACCCCTTCGATGAGCGGCTGAAATAGGGCTTCTCCTGATTTGGGGTTGTGGGGCGGCTTATCCCATAGCTGGTAATTCGGGCCGTGGTACGCCGGTTGTAGGATTCGGGAATCGTATACCCATTATGATGCGATAATTCCGGGCATTTATTTCCTATAATGATCAATATTTACTTTACTGACAGGTGATGTATTAGCTGACTTTTACAATCAACATATTTAGTTTGGTATATTATTTTTTGTTGCTGTAAATCCGGAGAGCGGCAAAGGGGCGTAAGTGGGGTCAGATTGTTTCAAAACGTCTCTTCTACATTCCCTCTTTACTTCCGATGAAAAAGCAACTTCTTTCCCTCGCTTTCGTGGCCCTGTTGGGCGGCGCTTCCGCTACCACTGCTTCGGCCCAGGCCAAGATGACGCCCAACACCGTAATGGTTGGTGGCATGGCCATGTACCCCAACAAGAACATTGTTGAAAACGCGGTCAACTCCAAAGACCACACCACACTGGTAGCCGCCGTAAAGGCCGCTGGGCTGGTAGAAACCCTGCAGGGTAAAGGTCCCTTCACGGTTTTCGCCCCCACCAACGCCGCTTTTAACGCCCTGCCCGCCGGCACCGTTGAAACGCTGGTAAAGCCTGAGAACAAGGCCACGCTCACCAAAATCCTGACCTACCACGTGGTTGCCGGCAACATGACGGCCGACAAGATTATGGCCGCCATCAAGGCCGGCAAGGGCACGGCCACCATCAAAACCGTGAGTGGCGGCACGCTCAAGGCCATGATGAACGGCCCCAAGAACGTGGTACTGCAGGATGAGAAAGGTAACGTATCCAGCATCTCCACCTACGACGTTATGCAGAGCAACGGCGTAATTCACGTAATCGACAAAGTACTGATGCCCTAACTGGCACAATATTTTTAATTAAATAAGCCCGCCCCGATATATTTTATATCGGGGCGGGCTTATTTAATTTCAATAAAAGCAAGTTGCAAATCAACCCATTTATTGCGGAAGGCAAAGCCAGCAACCCATGCCACCTGTGACTTTTACGGGCCGTCGTGGTTACCCTCACTCCCACCATCCAATACCTTCCGCTGCATGCGCCACTTTACCGCCGCCGACCTCGGCCAACTCGAAAAGGTTTACCGCCTCAACCTCATCAACGCCATTACGGGCTTCAAGCCGGCCAACCTGCTGGGCACGGCCGATACCGTGGGGCGCACCAACCTGGCCATCATCAGTTCGGTAGTACACCTGGGCTCCAACCCGGCGCTATTGGGCCTGATTATGCGCCCGCCCACCGTGGAGCGCCATTCCTACGACAACATCCGGGCGACCGGCTGCTACACGCTAAACCACGTGCACGAGGGTATCATCAAGGCGGCGCACTATACCTCCGCCAACTTCCCGCGGGAGGTTTCGGAGTTTGATGCCTGTGGCCTCACGCCCGCGTACCACGACGATTTTTCGGCGCCCTACGTGCAGGAAAGTCGCCTGCAAATCGGGCTGGATCTACTTCAGGAAGTGCCCA
Organism: Hymenobacter lapidiphilus; assembly: GCF_003417065.2. Taxonomy (GTDB): domain Bacteria; phylum Bacteroidota; class Bacteroidia; order Cytophagales; family Hymenobacteraceae; genus Hymenobacter. Next base: position 41,199 of record NZ_QVLT01000015.1, read on the forward strand.
TCGAGGCCAACGGCACGGTGATGCTCATCGGCCGGGTGCAACATCTGTATCTACCCGACACGCCCGGCGTACTCCGCCCCGATGGCTCGCTCGACTTGGCTGCTGCCGGCACCGTGGCCCTCAGCGGCCTCGACACGTACTACGAGGCCCGCCCGGTGGTCCGCTACGGCTACGCCCGCCCCAACCAGGAGCTGGAGAAACTGGATATGTAGGGCAGTATGGACTGGCATTCTTCCTTCGTCGGAATAACAGCTTATGTAACCCCTATCTCACTACTTCAGACCACCCCAAACGCCGCCAGCTCTTCCCAGACGCGGTGGACAGGCAGGCCCATGACGTTGAAGTAGGAGCCTTCGAGGCGGGTGATGGCCACCATGCCAATCCAATCCTGGGCGCCGTAGGAGCCGGCTTTGTCGAAGGGCTGGTAGTGGCGGACGTAGTGCTCGATTTCGGCGGTGGTAAGCGGGCGGAAGTGCACCCGGGTTTCGTCGGCGAAGACCACCTGGCGGCCGTCGGCGGCCAGCAGGCAGACGCCGGTGTACACCTCGTGGGCGCGGCCCTGCAGGCGCTGGAGCATGGCGACGGCCTCCGCTTCGTCGGCGGGCTTGTTGAGCACGTCGTCGTCGAGGCAGACTATGGTGTCGGCCGTGAGCACGATTTCGCCGGGAGCCAGGCCGGGAGCGTAGGCGGCGGCTTTGTGGGCGGCCAGGTACTCGGCAATTTCGGCCCGGCGCAGGTGGTCGGGAAAGCTCTCATCCACTTCCAGCAGCCGGATTTCGTAGTCCAACCCCAAATCGGAGAGCAGCTGGCGGCGGCGCGGCGAGCCGGAGGCCAGCACCAGCCGCGGCCGGGTCGCAGGGGAGGTATTCAACGCAGAAGCAGACAAATCAGAATCAGACACGGAAAACGTCGGTAAACGGGGCGCTGGTTTCCGCCTCGGCAATGCTGCTGAACAGGAAACCGCCAATGGTTTTGGGGAAGAAGAACGTGGATTTGGCCGGCATCACGGCCCCCGAGTGGCATACGCGCTCCACTTCGACCATGCTCACCTCGTTGGTGATAAAGGCGGCCCGGGCCTCGCCCTTGTCTACGCGGGTAAGGCACTCGGGGAAGTTGCGCACGTAGGCAATGCCGGGCCACTGCCGCTGCGCATCAGAGCCCACGATGCCCAGGACCTTTTCGAGCACGAAGTAGTGCAGCACCGTCAGATCGAGGTTTTTGACTTCCGTGGTTGTGGGCCAATCCAGCTGGGCGTGCACTTCAGGACGAAGGCGGATTTTGTACACCTCCCCTTCCCCCAGATACAGCCCGAAAGCCCACTGCTTGCCGGCAATGCGTTCGGGCAGATCGTAAGGGTCGTCGAGGGTGAGCACGGTAAAGTAGGGCTCCAGACGGGCCAGCAGCTCGGCCGCGCTGCCGATGCCGGGCAGGTCGAGTAGCAGCCGGTGGGTGGGCAGAATGCGCAGATCGTCAGCCGCCGCGTTGGTCAGGTACATGAGATGGAAATTCCAGGCCTCGTGGCCGGTGTAGGCCGCTCCGGCCGCCGCCCGGCGGGCCTGGCGGTAGGCCAACGAGCCTTCGTAGCGGTGGTGGCCATCGGCCAGAATCACCTCACGGGCCGCCAGCACGCGCTGGAAATGGCGGATTACGTCGGCATCTTGGATAACAGCCAGCACGTCGCGGGCGCCCTGATAGTCCTCCTCGGTTTCGTAGAGCGGGCTGCGCATGGCCTCATCTAGGTAGGGCTCCAGGTCGAAATCATCGTCGCGGTACAGGCCGTGGGTGGCGCTGGACTGAAATTCGGTGCGGGCCAGCAGCTCGGCCCGGTCACTGACGGCGGCGGGCAGGGTGCTTTCGTGGCGCAACACTACATTCTCATCCCAATCAGTAGCCTTAATGTGGCACATGAAGCCCTTGCGGCAATATTCGCGGGAGCTGCCCGGCAGCCGGAAATACTGGTAGTACACGTAGATGCCCGGCAGCTCATCCTGCTGCAGCACGCCGGCCTGCTCCCACTCGCGCAGCCGCGCCAGGGCCTGCCCGGCGGGGTCGTCGCCGCGGGGCACCGAAAGATGGATGCTGTTGAGCGGGTTCTGATAAAGCGCCTCCCGCTGCCGGGGCGACACCACATCGAAGAGCGGCGACACGAGCCGGTCAATCTGGGAACGTAATCTGGGCCCGTAGCGCCAGCCCCGGACAGGTTGAATTTCAGCCAATCTTCTTTCGTGCTTAATTAATAGGTGATAGAGCTTCGTGCTTAGTTGATAGCGCTTTGTACTTAGTCAGTAGTGCTTAGAGTATTATCTCAATCATCGTAATTGAACGTTCTAAACTCTACCAACTAAGCATGAAGCGCTACAATCAGGGGGCCAAGCGGTTGAGGTGCCACTGGCCGGCGGCGGTGCGCTCGTACACGATGCGGTCGTGCAGGCGCGAGGGGCGGCCCTGCCAGAACTCGACGCGGTGGGGCCGTAGCAGGTAGCCACCCCAGTGCACGGGGCGCGGCAACGGCTCCTGGCCTTCAAATCGAGCCTCAATATCCTGCTCACGCTGCTCCAGGGCTTCGCGGCTGGCAATGGGCTGGCTCTGGGGCGAGGCCCAGGCACCAATTTGGCTGCTACGCGGGCGGCTCTGGAAGTATTCGGTCGAGTCAGCTTCGGAGGCCTTTTCAACCCGGCCTTCGATGCGGACCTGCCGTTCGAGGCCGGGCCAGAAGAACGTGAGAGCCGCCAGCGGGCTGCCGGCCAGTTCCCGCCCTTTGCGCGAGTCGTAGTTGGTGAAGAACAGGAAGCCTTCGTCGGCGGGCAGGCCCTTGAGCAGCACGATGCGGGCGGCGGGCTGACCGGCGGCATCCACAGTGGCCAGGTTCATGGCCGTGGGCTCGTCGAGGCGGGCGGCCAGGGCTTCATCGAGCCAGGCGCGGAACTGGGCCACCGGCTTGGGCCGCACGTCGGCCTCGGTGAGGGTGCGCTGGGAATAGGTCTGGCGCAAATCGGCCAGCTGCTGGTCGTTCATCTTAGGAGCTGTTAGCGGAGAGCTATTAGCTGGTAGCGTTGAACTGGCAGCTCTTGAACAGAAGCCAACAGCTAATAGCTCTCCGCTAACAGCTCATGTAAAACAAAGGTAGTACAATGCGGCGGGGCCGAAACCCTGGGCAGCCCGCGGGCCGTAAGAACAATTCCAGCCCCCACTGTTCCCGGCATCTTTCCCAAAAAAAGCCAACAGCTATCAGCTAAAGGCTAACAGCTTAACCCAATGGCCCGACTTCGCCCTGGCAACCTGCTTATTTCCCAGCCCTTTCTGGGCGACCCCAACTTCGAGCGTAGCGTGGTACTGCTGTGCGCGCACTCCGAAACCGAAGGCTCGTTCGGGCTTGTGCTCAACCGCCCGGCTAACCTGCACCTCTCCGACGTACTGACGCTGCCCAGCGACGAGGCCCTGCCCGCGGCGGCCACACCGCTGGGGGTAGGCGGGCCCGTCGAACCCAACACGCTGCACTTTGTACACCAGCGCGCCAGACTGCCCGATGCCGTGGCGCTGGGCGGGGGCGTGTACTGGGGCGGCGACTTCGGCCGGCTGCTGGAACTGCTCATCAAGGGCGAGCTGACACCCGCCGAAGTACGACTGTTTGTAGGCTATTCGGGCTGGGCCAACGGGCAGCTGGCCGACGAGGTGCGCGAGAAAGTATGGATTGTGGAGCCCGATGCTGCCGCGAAAGTGTTTACTTTGACTAACGATGCCTTTTGGCAGGCCATTTTGCGCGAGAAGGGCGGCCGCTACCGGATGCTTTCCAACTACCCCACCGACCCAAGTTTAAACTAAGCTGTTAGCTGACAGCCAGTAGCTGATAGCTTTTTGTTCAACAACCGACGATAAGCGCCCGTTCAGACGTAGATTTCTGTAAACCCAGCCATAGAGAGCCACCCATAACAAGAGCTAACAGCTGTCAGCTACTGGCTAACAGCTAAATTCAACCACTGTGCCCCGCCCGCTGCGGGGAGTTTTCGCCGACCCTTATGCATCCCGACCAACCGACCCCCACCGGCGCTTCCGGCGCTGACGCCAACGCCGAATCGCCCCAGCAGATTCTGGCCCGCCGCCTGGCGGAGCTAGCCGCCGACCAGCCCGCCGCGACTGACGTGGCCGCCGACGACATTACCGAGCAGCCCGCCCAGGGAACTACGCCCCTGCCCACCGACCAGCCAGCCGGTGCCGGCACGGCCGAGCCATAGGCCGCCGCCACGGAAACGGCGGAAGCCACGCACGCCGCCGCCGACCAGCCCAACACGCCTCCCGCCACTGATAACCAGCTGCCCACCAGCGTACCGCTGCCCCCCGCGCCTACTGCCACCGAGCCCCCGGCCGAAATGCCCGAGCCCAATAACGCGCCCGACCTGGCAGCCGAAGCTACCAGCGCAGAAGCGCCGCACGTAACCCCCGTGGTAGACGTGCCGGCCGGCGAAACCGTGGCCGAAGCGCTGGAAGCCACGCCCGGCGTCGGCTCGCTGCCCACTTCGTCTGATTCTCCGGCCAGCCCCGGCACTACCACCACCGCCCACCAGCCCGCCGCTCCGGCTCTGCCCGACCCGGCCGCTTCTGCGCCCGATGCGAAGGCTCAGTCAGAGGAATCTACAGTCGATTTCGATAGCCTCGATCTGGGCAGCCAAGCGGCCCACCTGCGTGGATTGATGGGGCAGTCCAACGCCGGCAAGAAGCGCCAGTCCATCACCGACCTCTACCGCCGCTACGAAACCGGCTTGAAGGCCGACCGCGCCGACCAGCGCCGGCTGTTTGTGGAAGCCGGCGGAACGGCTGAGAATTTCGCCTCGACCGACCCCGCGGGCCACCAGGAGCTGCAGCAATCCTACCAGGAGTTCCGCGCCAGCAAGGTGCGCGATGCCAAAGCTGAGGACGAGCAGCGTGGCAAGAATCTGGCCCACAAGCAGGAGCTGCTCACGCAGCTACGCCAGCTGGTGGAGTCGGCCGAGACGGAGGACAGTTCAGCCCGCATCAAGAGTCTGCAAAGCGACTGGAAGAACACCGGTCCGGTGCCCCAGACCGACTCGCAGGAACTCTGGAACAGCTACCACGCGCTGCTCGACATCTATTACAACAACCGCGGCCTTTTCTTCGAGATGAAGGAGCTGGACCGCCGCCGCAACCAGGAAGCCAAGGAGGCGCTGAGTGTGCGGGCCGAGGCCCTGGCCGATCAGCCCAACATCAACAAGGCCACCCAGGAGCTGCGCCAGTTGCATGAGGAGTGGAAGCACATCGGGCCGGTGCCCAACGAGCAGCGCGAGCCACTGTGGCAGCGCTTCCTGCAGGCTTCGGAGCTGGTGCACGGCCGCCGGCAGGAGGCTTCGACGGTCCGCAACACCGAAGAAACCGCCAACCTGGAACGCAAAACGGCCCTGCTGGAGCAGCTTACGCCCTTCGGCGAGTTCGAAACGGAGCGCGTGAACGAGTGGCGCAGCAAAACTGACGAGCTGCAGCAGCTGAAGCAGCAGTGGGATGCCGCCGGCCTGGTGCCCCGCAAGCAGGCCGAGCAGGTAAACAAGCAGTTCTGGAGCGCCTACAAAGGCTTTTTCCAGAAGAAGAATCAGTTCTTCAAAGCCCTTGATGAGGAGAAAAGCACGAACCTGAAGCGCAAGCTCGAAATGTGTGAGCAAGCTGAAGCCGCCCTCCAGAGTCCCGATTGGGAAGCCAGCCGCCAGACCGTTATTCAACTGCAGAAAGAGTGGAAGCTGGTGGGCCGGGTACCCGAGAAGCAGTCGGACAAGATCTGGAAGCGTTTCCGTACCGCCTGCGACGCCTTTTTCGACCGCAAGAAAGAGGAAGGCCGTCAGCGCGAGCAGCAGGTGCAGCAGCTCAGCGAAGACCAGACCAACCACTTGGCCACCGTCGCTGAAACCATTGCCGGCCTCTCGGCCGAGCAGCCCGGTACGCTGGAGGGTTTCCGCGAGCAGGTAGCCGGCTGGCGCGCCTTCGACGGAGCCACCCGGCCTCAGGCCGAGGATCGGTTCCAGAAGCTGATGACCCAGTACCTCACCCAGGTGCCCGACCTGGCCTACCAGGACCGTACCGACCTGCTCTTCAGCCTGCAGGTAGAGCGCCTCAAGGCCTCGCCCGACTCCCAGCAGCTGCTCTATAAGAAAGAGCAGGCCCTGCGCCGGGAAATCAGCGAACTGGAAAACGACATCTCGACCCTGCAGACCAACCTGGAGTTCTTCGCCCGCTCGAAAAACGCCGCCCAACTCCGCCAGGAGTACCAGAGCCGCGTGGATGAGGCCCAGAGCCGTATTGAAAGCCTGAAGCGGCAGTTAAAAGCCGTGCGCAGCTAGGCCATAGCAGTATTGAAGTAGATAAAAACACCCCGCTGCTTAGGTAGTGGGGTATTTTTATTTTCCGGGTAGTTAGGCAGTTAGTACAGCGAATCGGGAAAATTCAGCCGATTGCTTGGCAGGTTCACAAGCAAGGCCTACTTTTGTGCCACTTCCCCGCCTCCTTAGCTCAGCTGGTAGAGCAACTGACTTGTAATCAGTAGGTCGTTGGTTCGATCCCGACAGGAGGCTCACGTATTTAATCCCGGAACGCCCGGAAAGTCGCTCATCTGGCAACAGAAGCGGTTTTCCGGGCGTTTTGCGTCTAGCAGGAGAAACTGTTTCGTCCGGCAACGCTACCAATCGTCTGAAGATAAGTAGCAACTAAAGTCTTGCCCTGAAGGGCATAGCTTCAACTGGTGTACTTGAAAAATGAATACAGTTGTTTCCATACCAACGCTGAGTAGCCGGGGCATCCAGTCAAATTGCCGTGGGATGAAACAGCTGGCACCCGTTGGCACGCACCTGGTTCATGCCTTCGTCCAGCGAACCACACAAGGCGCTGCCGCTCTTTTTCTGGCAGAACGGGCAGGCGTGCAAGTCACCGTCGGTATCGACGTACAGGAACCGGTCGGCGGCGCCGCTGCAGCCCAGGCGGCGCTGGTGGTAGCCGTAGTAGGTAACGATGGGCCAGTCGTGGCAGGCCGGGCTGAAATTCAGCAGCTCGTAAAAAGCATCGAGCAAGGCGGTCTGCGTGGCACTCAAAGATACTTCCTGCGCGGCGTAGTGGCCTACGGCCCGCGGCTCCAGCAGCTGAATGAAGGCCACCCCGAGCTGCCGCGCCAGCCGGGCATAACGCAGCAAGTTGGCCGCCGTGGTGAATTCCTTGGTGACGCATACGGCCAAGTTCACTACCAGCCCGGCTTGCTGCGCGTAGGTGGCCGCCTGAATAGCGTTTTCGAAAGCCTTATCGGACCCTCGGAAGCGGTTGTGGAACTCGGGCACGTAATGGTCGAGGCTGATGGAAACGCCTGTCAGGCCGGCTTGCTTCAGCTTCAGCGCGTTGGCGCAGGTGAAGTTGAAGCCCGAGGTAATCACCCAGAAATCGGTGCCGGGCCGGGCGGCGGACAGCACTTGCAGTAGGTCGTGCACGCGCACCATGGGCTCGCCGCCGCTGAAGAAAATCTGGGTTACCTGCTTGTCCTGGAACCGGGCCACCAGGGCGTGGAGGTCAGCCAGCGTGAGGGATTCCTTTTGGTTCAGGGCTTCCCACTCAAAGCAATGCTCGCAGGCCAACGGGCACTTTTTGGTGATGGCCAGAAACACCATGTTCAGCGTGTTTTGCTCGGCCCGAAACGGTACCAAGCGGTTGATGGCCGTGCCGATGTAGGACGTGTACGCCGCCGACGGCCAGCCCGGGCTATGGTAGCCCCGGTAGTAGCGCCCGGCTACGCAGGCCACCTTGCGCGGCACAAACGCGCCGAAGTACTCCCGCCGCCGCTCCTCAAGTAGCGCCAGCGCCTGCCGCACCTTGTCTGGCCGACGTAGAAACCGCAGCAGCAGGCCCGCTTCTACCAGCGTAAAAAGGGCCTTCAGCAGCTTCTTTTTCAGGGGTGAAGCCAGCACGGTGGGCCGTAGGGTGGGCACCGCCACCGGGCGGGTGGCCACCGGAGCGGGCCGGAGTGCCGCACTCAGCACGGGCAGCGGCAAGAGCGTAGATGTTTCCATAACAATCAACGGTTCAGGGCGGTGAGGTTGAGCTGCCGGGCGGTTTCGTAATACCGTTCCTGCGAGAATTCCATGAAGCGGCCGGGCTTGCGGAATCCGTAGAGTTCCGGTAGGTTCGGCAGGCCCTCGTAGTGGCGAATGTGCTCGTAGTAGCCCTTGGTGCGCAGAAACACACTGCGGCCGGGCTGCGTGGTGGGCGCTTCCAGCCGGGACTGGTAACTCAGCGTCACTTCCATGCCGGGATGGGGCTGCTGCAGGTACTGGGCATCGTCGGCCGCGAGGTTGCCGGCCTGGTCCAGACCGTGCTCGTCGAGGGCAGTTTGGGGGCGGCATTTTTCCAGGGTGAAGGGCTGGTCCGGGGTGGCATCCAGGGCGGCGTAGTCTACCTCCCAAAACATGAACCCCGCCTCCAGCTTCACCCGCACCGGGCCGGGGGGCACGTTGGTCAGGTCGAGTGGCACCACCAGGTCGCGGGCAGCCAGCGGGCCGACCAGGGGAATGTTTTCGACCAGCCGCCAGCCCTGGGTGGTTGCCACATACACCTTCAGCGGCATGCCCTGGTCGCGCATCCATTGGTTGATGGTGGCGGCGGGGAGCTGCTTTTCCCTTGAGGCCCAATGGGTGTAGTAGGAGCCGAATTTCTTAGCAAATTCACCGTAGAGGTAATCGAGCCAGAGTGAGTTTTTGGCTCGCAGCACCAGCTTGGCCGTGCGGGCCGCTGCGGGCCGGGCAAATGCGAGGGTGATGTTCCGAACGGCAGTACCCGCCAGCTCTTCATTGAACAGAAAAGCGTTGTGGTCGGCCGCAGCCAACTGCTGGGCGCAGTCCGCACCGGCCAACGACACGGCGCTTATGGCCAATTGCGGGCGGGCGACGGTGTGCACGCCGCCGTGCTGGTCCAGCAGCACCTGCGTGTTGGCCGGGTGCGCCACTACCCACAGCTCAGCCAGATTGGTATACTGCCGCTCCCGCAACTCGTTGGTGAGCTTGAGGCGATACTGCTGACTTTGCGGCTCAATGCCGGGCAGCGGCAGGTAGTCGTCGCGCTCCAACGGGGCGAAAATGGCGCCCCCGTAGGCCTCACCCACAAAATGGTAATTCTGGCCATCATAGGCATACACAAACGGGCAGGAGCTCTTGAGCAGCAGCGCGATAATGCCCACGATGACGAACACGGCCGCCGCAATGCCCAGCCCCACCAGCAGGTAGGAAGCAGTGGTGCGGCCAGTATCTTTTTCCACCAGGTCGAGGCGCTGTACGGCCGCCAGCGGAATGCGCACCAGCTGGCCAGGGCTTTCCTGGTGCTCGGAAATATAGAGGTGCACCACGTTGAGGACCACGTTCTTATCTAGCACATTGTAGCGGGCCGAGGTACCGCCCACGGGTGGCTGGCTGTGCTGCGCTAGTTGCATATAGGGCGCAGCTTTCACTCCTTCCAATACCTCTCCGTTGAAACGCGGGCTGACCAGCTGCCAGGTTTCGGCGCCCTGGTGCACCACAAACACCTTGGAATCGGCCAGGGTGGTGAGCGTGGGGGCAGTTACAGCCTGGTTGCGGGTGTAGTAGTAGCTGCAGCTGAGATGGAGTGGCAGCAGCGCCACCAGCAGGAGCCAGGCGATGCCCCGCATCACCTTCGGCCGCCGGAACAAGCGTAGCATGCTCCCCCGCAGGCGAGCAAGAAGCAGCAGGTTTTTCATGGGGCAGGGGGGTTAAAATTGATAGCCAAAGCCGAGGTTGACGGCGATTTTGAAGTCGCTGCCGGCCAATTCCTCGGTATCCAGGTTTTTGTGGTCTTTGTCGAGCACCTTGGTTTGCCACCCGATGCCGCCTTCGCCCGTGAACACGCACCGCTTACCCACCTGGTACCGCACGCCGTTGTTGAGCAGCAGGGCAACATGTTCACCCACCGCGTCCTCGTAGCGGTACACTTTGCCCAGATTCAGGCCAAAAAAGTCCGCCTCGCCCATGTATTGCTCTCCCGAGCGGTAGCGGAACCGCCCGTACTGCAAAGCGGGACCGAAGAAGTAGCGAAACCGGGCGGGCGGCCCCGTATAGAAGTTAAGCTCCAACCCGGTTCCGAAGAATTTATTGCTCTGATAATAACCCCAGGAACTGCTCTGGTAAACGACCCAGGAATAATAGTTTTCGGCCCGGGCGTGGACCAGCTTCAGCGTAAGCGGCACTTTTAGCCCCACCCGACGCCGGGAGCCAAACAGGTGTTCGTAGGTGAGCGTGGCGTTGATTGAGAGTAAATCTACCGGCCGGATGCCCACTACGTTGCGGCCCAGGTTCACCGGCTTTCGCTCCTTCAGAACACTCAGTCGCTTCGGCACAACTGAAGCAAAATTCTGCTGAGTGCCATTGTGGTAGCGGATATACCGAACATAATCGGTACTGATGATGGTTATGGAGCTATCGGGCCCGGTCCAATGCTGGTAGGAGATGGCCGTGGCCTTCACGGCCAGCACCCGCGCCTCGATGCGGGTATCGTTGATGCACACAATGATGTCTTGCGCCAAGCTGTGTTCCGGATTGCCCAGGCCAGCCAGCAACAGGCCGCAAAGAGCCAATGCCCGACGGCAATGCCCCCATGCGGCCGAACTGCTCAGAAGTAAAATTGCTTGCACGATTTCCTGGTGTTAGGCGGAAGAATGAGCATTGAAATAGAGCTGATTGCGGCCGGGCCGAAGTACTTTCCGGCCTGCCCGGTTTCCACAGCAGTTCGCTTGTTAATATTCTTGTTTATAAATACTATATATTAAAGATATAATTGCGCTTTCCCAATTCCTAATGGCCAAAAATGCCTGTATAGCAGCTTTTTGCAAAAACCCATTAACTAACCGGCAGGGTGATGACCCTGGCAGGCTTTTGCGCCAAGGAGCCCGGTAGTCGCGCGGACCTGTAGTAGTTTCTGCAAATAATTTGCGCCTCTTTTGCCGCTTCCCCTAAAATCAACAGGCATGAATCCAACCACTACGCAAAGCCAGTTCTTTCAATTGGTGAAAAGCCAGCTGCCGCCCCACAAGGCCTTGGTGGATGAGGTTGCCAACCTGCTCGGCATCAGCAACGACAGCGCCTACCGCCGCATTCGGGGCGATAAGCCGCTGGCCATCGACGAGTTGGGCAAGCTGGCAGCGCACTTCCACATCTCGCTCGACCAGCTGCTGAACCTGCCCAGCAACGCCCTTATTTTCACGGGTAAGCCCCAGGCCGCTGTTACAAAAACTTTGGAGGGCTGGCTCACTAATATGCTCGGCCAGCTGCAGCTCATGAACAGCTTCGGCCACCGGCACCTCTACTATCTGCTCAAGGATATTCCGCCGTTCTACCACTTCCAGATTCCGGAACTGGCCGAGTTCAAGATGTTTTTCTGGATGAAATCCATCCTGCACTACGACAGCCTCAAAGGCGTGCGCTTCCGTTTCGGCGACCCGCACTACCAAGACTGCTACCCTATCTGCCAGCGCATCGTGCAGCTGTATAGCCAGCTGCCAACCACCGAAATCTGGAACGTGGAAAGCCTGAACAGCACCCTGCGGCAAATAGCCTTCTACCGCGAGTCGGGGGCTTTCGCTACCCCCTCCGATGCCCAGCTGCTCTACCAGAAAGTGGAAGAGCTCATCGGGGCCATTGAATACCAAGCTGAATTAGGGGTAAAGTGCATTCTGCGCCAACCCGGCAGCCCGGCGTTGCCCTACCGCCTCTTCGTGAATGAACTCATTCTGGGCGACAACACCCTGTTGGTTGAGCTGGACAACATCCGCTTTACTTATCTTAACCACAGCGTGCTGCACTTTCTGGGCACGCGCGACGAAGGGTTCAACGATTTTATGTTTGCCAACCTCGAAAACCTAATAAAAAAGTCTACTCTCATTAGTGATGTGGGCGAAAAGGAGCGCAACCAGTTCTTTAATGCCCTGCGCCGGAACATTCACCAGCGGGCCCAGGCCTTTTAAAGGACAGCAAGCCTACCTGCTTCAACTCTGGTTAGGCGCGTTTGGGCTGCCTGAATCATCCTTTTGGCAAACTAAAAGGATACATCTGGGCGAGGCAGTCTAGAGGCTGTTATGGCCTGGTGCGTTAAATCAGGGATATGACCAGCAAGTCGGGTACCCCAGTGATGTAACGGATGCAGAATGGGCCTTTGTGGCGCCATATCTGGCCTTGGTACGAGAGGATGACCCGCAACGGCAGCATTCGTTGCGCGCTGTTCAATGCCGTGCGCTACCTGGTCAAAACCGGCTGTGGTTGGCGCTACCTGCCGCACGACCTGCCGCCCTGGTCGGCCGTCTACCAGCAGGGGGCGCGTTGGCGCGACAACCGCTGTTTCGAACATCTGCTGGCCGATTTGCGCGAACTGGCCCGCTAACTGGCCGGTCGTGCTGGCCGGTCGTGCAGCCAAGCCTACTGCTGTCATGCTGGACGCGCGCACGATTCAGAGCACGCCCGAAAGCGGGACGCGGGCGGGCTACAATGGCGCTAAACGGCGCAAAAGCCCGGTTACTCCCCGGCGGTGGGCAAAACCGCCTCTTTAAGCTTGCTCAGCAGCAACGCCGCCATGGGCTCGCCCTCGGGCAGGCCTTGCTGCTGCGCAACCTCGAGGTGGGCCAGCAGTTTGTGCGGCTGCTGGCGGGCCAGGTAAGCGGGCAGGCCGAGCTGCTGCTGGCCATGGCCTACAGCTCCATCCGCCGCCGCGTGGCCGACACGCTGGTGCAGCTGCACGAGCAGCAGGCCGGCACCGAAGCCGCCGCCGCGGGCATCCAGCTCACCCGCGACGATATGGCCGCTATGGTGGGCACGGCCCCCGAGTCGCTGAGCCGCACGCTCAACGAGTTCAAGCACGACGGCCTGATTGCGCTGACGCCCAACACCATTCGGGTACTGGAACCCGAGAAGTTGCGCCAGGCGCACTGGTAAGCCGAGCGCTTAAACGGCAGTTGACAAAAGTCATCCATTGGGTTGAGATTTATCATATCAGGAATTTGCAAGGGCTGGTAGCTTTGAACCTGACTGAGTAAGCGCCGCTTCCCGGCGTTTATCTGGCTTCATTTTACCAGGTGATTCGATGAAAAACCTGCCATTTGGCATGGCCGGCCCCGCCAGCCTGCTGCTTGGGCTGCTACTGGCCGGCGGCCGGGGGCTCTGCTGGCCCAGTCGGCCACTCCCGCCGAAGGGCCGATGCTCACGCAACCCGCCGTGCTGGGTATGCTGGCGCTGCTGCTCGTCATTGTTATCGGGGCCGCCATTGTGCTGGTGTCGCGCGTGGCCTCGCTGGTGCGCGGCAACCAGCCGCCTTCCACCGAAAACGAAGCCGGCCGCTTCGATGAGACGGTGACCAACCTCTCGCCCGAGCAACTGGCGGTTATCGTGGCCCGGGAGAAGGCGCAGCATTTTGGCCTGCAGGGTGCGGAGCTGGGCAGCAACAACCCAGCCCGCGACCCGCAGGGGCTGGTGCGGCACGTCGAGATGGACGTGCATTCGCCCTGGCTGCACGAAAAACGGTCGGTGGCCCGCCTCGACAACCTCGACCCCAAGCTGGTGCGCCTCGTGTCGGCGTATCTGCTGTGCGCGGCCTTCTGGCTGGTGCTGGGCACTTTGGTGGGCTGGTACGCGGGCGTCAAATTCGTAGCGCCTGACGTGGACCACGTGGCCGCGCTGTCGTTTGGGCGGCTGCGGCCAGTGCATACCAATATGGTGTTCTGGGGCTGGACTTCGCTGGCCATGCTGGGGCTGGGCTACTTTGTGGTGGCGCGCACCAACAACACGCCTTTATTCAGCTTTAAATTGGGCTGGTGGACGCTTTGGCTGATAAACGCCAGCGTGGTGCTGGGCACGGCCTGTTTGATGGCGGGCATCAACAACGGCGGCGGCGAGTACCGCGAGTACATCTAGCCCGTGGCGCTGCTGTTTGCCGTGGGCGTGATTCTGGCGCTGGCTAACTTCTACCAGACCGTGGCGGCCCGCACCACCGAAGAGTTCTACATCTCGAACTGGTACATCCTGGGCGCGACGGTCTGGGGCATCGTGCTCACGGTGGTGACCTACCTGCCGGGGTACCAGAACGGGATGGGCGAAACCATCATTCAGGGCTACTACATGCATATGGGCGTGGGCATGTGGTTCATGACCTTCACGCTGGGCCTGATGTACTATTTTCTGCCCATGTCGCTCAATAAGCCCATTTATTCCTACTCGTTGGGGGTGCTGGCCTTCTGGACGCAGCTGCTGTTTTACTCGCTCATCGGCACCCACCACTACATTTTCAGCCCGCTGCCGTGGTGGCTCCAAACCATTGCCATTGTGTTCAGCGTGGGCATGATTATCCCGGTGCTGGCCGGCACCATCAACTTTCTGATGACCTTTAAAGGCGGCCGCAAGCGGGTGGGCGACTCCTACTCGCTGCCGTTTATGCTGCTGGGCGTGCTGTTCTATTTTGTGGGCTCGTTTCAGGGCTCGTTGCAGGCGCTGCGCTACACCAATCTGGTCTGGCATTTCACCGATTTCAACGTGGCCCACTCCCACATTACCATGTACGGTATTGTGGCCTTCATGCTCTGGGGCTGCATCTACACCCTGGCCCCCCGGCTGCAGGGCCGCGAGCCGCGGCAGGCGCTGGTGGGCGTGCACTTCTGGTTTGCGCTGGTGGGCCTGCTCGGCTACGCCATGTCGCTGATGATTGGCGGCACGCTGAAGGGTATGAGTTGGATGGCGGGCGAGCCGTTCATGCAATCGGTGGTCCTGATGGCCCCCTACTGGCTGTGGCGGGCTATTGGCGGCACATTTATGCTGCTGGCCCACTTCGTGTTTTTCTATAACCTGGTCGATATGCTGCGCCCCCGCAAGCCGGCTCCGGCGCCCCCCGTTACCACCCCCGAACCCCGCCCTCATGAAATCCTGGAGTCCGTATAAAAATCATCGCCTGTTCACGGGTACCGTTTTCGGGGTATTTGTGGGGCTCACGGTACTGATTGCCGTGCAGCCCGCCGCCCAGATTCAGGCCAACAACGCGCCCCTGCCCACTGCCGTGGCCCTCACGGCCGAGCAGCAGGCGGGCCTGCGCGTGTTTATTGGCGAGGGCTGCGTGGCCTGCCACACCCAGCAGGTACGCAACATCGACATGGACAAAACCTGGGGCGGCCGGCCGGGTATTCCGGCCGACTACGCCTGGCGCAAGCGCCTCGACGTGTGGCGGGCCACGCCCTCCACGCTGGGCTCGGAGCGCACCGGCCCCGACCTGACCGAAGTAGGCGAACGGCAGCCGAGCGACCTGTGGCACCTGCTGCACCTCTACCAGCCGCGCAGCGTGGTAAAAGAGTCCATCATGCCAGCCTTCCCATGGCTGTTTGAGGACAGCGTGGCCGGCACCCCGGCGGGCCTGGCCCTGAACATTCCGGCGGCCTGGCGCGAGCGGGGCAACCGGGCGACCATCGTGCCCACGCGCAAGGCGCAACATCTGGTGGCCTACCTGCTCTCGCTTAAGCAGGCGGAGCTGCCCACGGGCGAAGAACCCGCGTTTCTGGCCTTTTCAACGCCCGGAAACGCTCTGGGTGCGGCGGCCGGCGCGGCCCCGATGGCCGCACCCGGGGCGGCCGTCCTCCCCGACGGGGCGGCCCTCTACACCACCCATTGCCAGGCCTGCCATCAGGCTAATGGCGAAGGCCTGAAAGGCGCCTTCCCGCCCCTGAAAGGCAGTTCCGTAGTAAACGACAAGGACGCCACGCTTATGGTGAACATCATCCTGGAAGGCTACAATGCCCGCCCCGAATATGGCGTGATGCCCGGCTTCGCCGCCAAGCTGACCGACGCGGAAATTGCAGCCATCGTGAGCCACGAGCGTAGCAGCTGGGGCAACACCGCCGCCCCGGTCACTGCCGATTTCGTGAAGCAGCTCCGGGCTTTGGTGAAGCCGGTGGCTGCTCTTTAAAAGAACGCCATGCTTCGACTGCGCGGACGCCAGATGAAGCATCTCTACCGCTTCGTTTAATTACCACTGCAACGAGGCGGTAGAGATGCTTCGACAAGCTCAGCATGACGTTCTGAATACCTGCTCAATTTCTTCCTGCCATGAAAAAGAACCTGCTGTTACTCTTGCTCAGCCTGCTGCTCGCGGGGCCGGCTTTGGCATGTCCGGTCTGCGAAAAACGACAGCCCAAAGGATTTGCCAACATCACCCACGGCGTAGGGCCGGGGGGCTGGTTCGACTACGCCATGCTGTATGGCTCGATAGCCGTGGTAGTGGTTGTTTTCGCGTGTTTTTTCTGGTTCCTGCTACGGCCCGACAGCGCGCGTAATCGAGCCCGGCGGCAGATTTCTTTCTCCTAGTTGACATGAAGACTTACCCCACTATGCCTACTACCGCGCCACTTTCCGTCTCCGAAGACCAGCAGGTACTGCTGTTTCTGGACGATAACCCCGTGCCGTTTGCCCGCTACGCCCCGCCGGTTAAAATCGACCTCGACACGACCCGGCTCGTCGATGGGCCGCACTCGCTACGCGTGGTGGCCCGCTCGTCCAGCGGCGTAGAGGGTATTCAGAATATCGCCTTCATCGTGCGCAACGGCCCGGCCATCACGGTGCTGGGCCTGCAAAACGACGATATTGTTTCGGATGTGGTGCCGCTGACCGTGACGGCTTACGGCAGCGAGCGGACCGACTCGTTCGTGATAAAAGCGTCGGAAACACCGCAGATTATCCCGGCCTGGGTATGGGCGACTCTGCTGGCTTTTGTGGGCTGGGGGGCGTATTACCTCATCACCTCCCTGGTTATGCCGGTGCCCGCTACTTAAGACTTTCTCCCCCCCCCATCCAATTCCTCCCTATCATGAAAACTACCTCAATCGACGCCACTCCCCAACGGCCGGAAGGCCAGCGCCTGCTGGACGCCCCGATGGTCGTGCTGGACCTGCCCGCCCTGCTCACGCAAATCCGACAGGAGCCCATCTGGCAGGAAAGTGACCGAAACTCCATCACGGCCTACAAGACTGATGGCCTGCGCATTGTCCTCCTGGCGTTGCGCGCCGGCGCCGAGCTGAAAACGCACACTGCCCCGGGCATTATCAGCGTGCAGGTGCTGGAGGGCCACATCACCTTCACGGCCGGGCCGCAAGTGGCCGAGCTGGCTTCCGGGCAGCTGCTGACACTGCACGCGGGTATTCCGCACAGCGTCGTCGCGGTAACGGAAGCGGTGTTTTTGCTAACTCTGGCAGTCAGCAAACCATAGCGGGCGTTTGCCCATTGCTGGCTGATGGGCAAGCTGGCCGGGTATCGCCCCTGGTTGGGCGGCGGGCTATTCCGGCACTGGCGCGGCCAGCGTACGCCGCAACAGCGCGTAGCCTAGCCCGCTGGCGCAAACGGAGGCTATCAGCACCGCGAGCTTGGCCGTGTCGGTATCGGGCGAGTCGGGGCCCAGGGCCAGCATCGTTACGAAGATGGACATGGTAAACCCGATGCCGGCCAGAATGCCCACGCCCCATATCTGCTGCCAGCTTACGCCGGGCGGCAGTGTGGCCCAGCCCAGGCGTACCGCAACCCAGCTCAGAAGCCCCACGCCCAGAGGCTTGCCCACCACCAGCCCCGCCAAAATGCCCAGCCCCAGCGGCGAGAGCAGCCCTTGCACGGCCGCCGGGGCAATTACCAAGCTGCTGTTGGCGAAGGCGAATAGCGGAATAACCACGAAGACTACCAAGGTGTGCAGCCGGCCCTCCAGGCGTTGGGCCGGGGAGCTACCGCGGCGGCCCAGGGTCTCTATTTCGGTACTGATTTCGTGCGGGTCGGCGTCCTCCTGCTGCGTTTCGCTTTGCAGCCGGCCCAGCTGCTGGTTCAGCCAGCTCAGCATAGCGGGGCGGAGTTCGGCGGTCCGGAAAGGCACGGCCGCCGCCAGCAGCACGCCGGCCAGCGTGGCATGCACGCCCGATTCGAGCATGAAGTAGGTGAGCACCAGGCCCAGCGGTAGGTAGGCCCACAGGCTGCGCAGGCCCAGGTAGTTGAAGGCCAGCAGCAGGGCCCAGGTGCCGAGGGCCAGGCCCAGGTAGTTGAGGTACAGGGTTTTGGTGTAGAAGCCGGCAATGAGCGCGACTACCCCCAAATCATCGATAATAGCCAGGGCCGTGAGAAACACCTTGAGGCTGAGTGGTACGCGCGGCCCCAGCAATTGCAGCACGGCCAGCGCAAAGGCAATGTCGGTGGCCATTGGGATGCCCCAGCCGCCGGCCGTGGGCGTGCCGTAGTTGAAGAGTGTGAAGAGCAGGGCCGGCATCAGCATACCGCCCAGGGCCCCGGCAATGGGCAGCGCCGCCTGGCGCAACGAGGTCAGCTCGCCCCCCAGCACCTCGCGCTTGATTTCCAGGCCCACCATCAGAAAAAACAGGGTCATCAGCCCGTCATTTATCCAGTGGAGCAGCGAGAGCTCGATTACGAGATTATGGACGCTGATGCGCAGGTATTCGTCCCAGATGGCCGGGAAGTAGCGGGCCGGGCCCCAACTGCTATTGGCCAGCACCAGGGCCAGCACGGTACTGGCCAGCAGCAGCATGCCGCCCGCCGCCTCGTGGCGGAAGAGTTGCGCAAATGGCCGCCCCAGCGGGCGTAAGATTCGGGTTACAGGCATAGGGTCGCAAGGTAACAAACCATAGTGGGCCACCCGCTAGCATGGCCGCGGCACTTGACGCAGCAGCCGGACTCAGGCGGTGCGGCCTGCAATTCAGGAGGCACTTAAGGCCTGCACCGCCGGTTGTGCCTTCCCGGTCGCCAGCCCACGCCGCCGGATGATGAGCTTCCGGATTTCCACTGCCCAGAACACTACACTGGCCACGGCCGCGGCAACGCCCAGCTCGGCTACAGTAAGCGGCTGGGTACTGAACAGCTCGTTGCAGAAGGGGACGTAGATGATGGTCAGGTGCAGGCCCACGGTGAGCAGCACGGCCCCCAGCATGGGTTTGTTGGAGAGCAGGCCGAGGCTAAAAATGGATTCGCGGCCCGAGCGAATAGCCAGCGCCAGTCCTAGCTGACTGAAGCAGAGCACGGTAAAGGCCATCGTTTGCCAGTGCGGCAGGCCCCGCCCGATGGCCCAGGCCTGCACGCCAATGGTGAGGCCGCCCACCAGCAGCCCCACGGCCAGGATAAACCAGCCCAGCCCGTCGGCAAAAATGGTCTGGCGCGGGTCGATGGGCGGGCGCTGCATTGTGCTCTTCTCCGACGGCTCGTAGGCCAGCGCCAGGCCGGGCAGGCCGTCGGTTATCAGGTTGATCCAGAGAATATGGATGGCCAGCAACGGCACGGGCAGGCCAAAAAACGGGGCGCAAAACAGGGCCGTTATTTCCCCCACGCTGCCCGCCAGCAGGTAGCGGATAAACTTGAGGATGTTGTCGTAGATGCGCCGCCCATGCCGCACGGCCTCCACAATGGTAGCAAAGTTGTCGTCGAGCAGAATCATGGCCGCCGCTTCCTTGGCCACTTCGGTGCCATTGATGCCCATGGCAATACCGATATCGGCGTTTTTGAGGGCCGGCGCATCGTTCACGCCGTCGCCCGTCATGGCCACGAACTGGTGCCGGGCCTGCAGGGCACTGATGATGCGCAGCTTTTGGGCAGGGTCGACGCGGGCGTACACCCGCACTTTTTCCACTACCGCCGCGAAGGCCGCCTCGTCGAGCGCCGTCAGTTCGGGGCCGGTCAGCACCAGCTCTTCCTCGGAGGAAATGATACCCAGCTTTTCAGCAATGGCCTTGGCCGTGAGCTTGTGGTCGCCGGTAATCATGACGGGGATGATGCCGGCCGTTTTGCATTCGGCCACGGCCTGGCGGGCCTCTTCGCGGGGCGGGTCCATCAGGCTGGCGAAGCCCAGAAAGATAAGGTCGGTTTCGACGGTGGCCGGGGTGAGGTCGGCGGGCAGTTCGGGGAGCAATTTGGCCCCGTAGGCCAGCACCCGGTAGCCCTGCGCGGCCTGCGCATCCACGCGTCGGCGCAGGTCGGCAATGCCGGCCTGCTGGCTTGTGGCAAGCTGCTTATAGAGCGAGCCGGCGGCCCCTTTGGTGAGCACCAGCACGCCGTCCGGGGTTTGGTGCAGCGTGGTCATGCACTTGCGCTCCGAGTCGAAAGGCAGCTCGGCCAGGCGCGGAAACTGCGTTTCCAGCCCGGAGCGGGCATAGTCTTTGTCGGCCGCGTAGCGGGCCAGGGCCACTTCGGTCGAGTCGCCCAGCCAGTTGTTTTCGGGGTCGCGGGTGGCGTCGGTATTCAGGGCCAGGGCCGTGAGCAGGGCGTTGCAGCCCTCCAGGCCGGGCAGTGCCACGGCGGGCACTTCGTAGAGGTCCTCCACCGTCATCTGGTTGAGCGTGAGCGTGCCGGTTTTATCGGTGCAGATGTAGGTGACCGAGCCCAGCGTTTCCACGGCCGGCAGCTTGCGGATGAGGGCGTGGCTTTGCATGAGCCGCCCCGCCCCCAGCGCCAGCGACACGGTAACCAGCGCCGGCAGGGCCTCGGGAAGCGCCGCAATAGCCAGCGAAATAGCCACCAGCAGCAAGTCCTCCCAAGGCTCGCCCCGCAGCCAGCCCACCGCAAAAAACAGCGCCCCCACCACCAGCGCGGCCACCGACAGGCGCTTGCCCAACGTACCCAGCCGCTTTTGCAACGGCGTCACCACTTCGGCCGTCTGGATGAGGGCGGCAATCTTGCCCAACTCGGTGCGCATGCCCGTCGCTACCACGTAGGCGGTGGCCCGGCCATTGGTGACGGAGGTACCCTTGTAGCCCAGGTTGACCCGGTCGCCGAGGGAATAGTCGCCGGGTGGCAGCGCCTCCACGGTTTTCTCCACGTTATTGGACTCGCCAGTCAGCGACGACTCGTCCACCTTGAGGGTGAAGGTTTCCAGAAAGCGCACATCAGCCGGAATCACGTTGCCGGCTTCGAGCAGCACCACGTCGCCGGGCACCAGCCCGGCGGTGAGCACCTGTTGCGGCTGGCCGTCGCGGAGCACCTGCGCGTGGCTGGCGGCCATTTTTTGCAGGGCCTCTATCGCCTTGTCGGCCCGGTATTCCTGCACAAACCCGATGACCGCGTTTAGCCCCACAATAGCCAGAATAACGTAGGCCGACTTAGCCTCACCAATGAGAACCGACACGCCGGCGGCGGCCAGCAGCACCAGAATCATCACGTCGGCCAGCTGGTGCAGCAGCAACTGCCAGACGGTTTTCTGCTGGGAGCCGGACAGTTGGTTAGGGCCATGCTCGGCCAGGCGCTGCCCGGCCGTGGCCGCGTCGAGCCCGACCGGCGAGGTAGTCAGAGCGGCGGCCACATCGGCCACGGGGGGAAGGTGATAATCCATAGAATAAAGTAGTTGCGCGCTTTTGCTTGGAGTAGGCGGCCATCGGAAAAGTCATGCTGAGCATGTGGCGAATTGAGCCAGGGTCGTAACGTAGGCGAAGCATCTCTCCCGCTTCGTTGAAGAAGCATTGCAACGAAGCGGGAGAGATGCTTCGGCAAGCTCAGCATGACCGCCCTTATGCCTCTCCCCTACCTGCCCACTGCCAGTCCCGGATTTCGGGCATATCCTGGCCGTAACGGTAGATGTACTGCTTGTGGGCCACGAGTTTATCCTGGAGCAGCTGCTTGAGGTGGGCGCCGCGGTTGCCGAGTCGGGGCACCCGGTCGAGCACGTCCATCACCAGGTGGAAGCGGTCCAGCTCGTTGAGCACGGTCATGTCGAAGGCCGTCGTGATGGTGCCTTCCTCCTTGTAGCCGCGCACGTGCATGTGGGGGTTGTTGGCGCGGTTGTAGGTGAGGCGATGCACCAGCCAAGGGTAGCCGTGGAAAGCAAAAACCACCGGCTTGTTGCGCGTAAACAGCGCGTCGTAGTCGGCATCGCTCAGTCCGTGGGGGTGCTCAGTATTGCGCTGCAGGCGCAGCAAATCCACCACGTTCACCACCCGAATTTTCAGCTCCGGCAGGTGCTCGCGCAGGATGGAAACAGCGGCCAGCGTTTCGAGCGTGGGCACGTCGCCGCAGCAGGCCATCACGGCATCGGGCTCCTGGCCGGCGTCGGAGCTGGCCCAGGGCCAGATGCCGATGCCCTGGGTGCAGTGCCTGATGGCCGCGTCCATGCTCAGCCACTGCGGGGCGGGGTGCTTGGCGGCCACAATCACGTTCACGTAGTGGCGGCTGCGCAGGCAGTGGTCCATCACCGAGAGCAGGCAGTTGGCATCCGGCGGCAGATACACGCGCACAACGCTGGCTTTCTTGTTGACGACGTGGTCGATAAAGCCGGGGTCCTGGTGCGTGAAGCCGTTGTGGTCCTGCCGCCACACGGTGCTCGTGAGCAGGTAGTTGAGCGAGGCAATATTGCGCCGCCACGGAATTTCGAGCGTCGTTTTCAACCACTTGGCGTGCTGGTTGAACATCGAATCGACGATGTGAATGAACGCCTCGTAGCTATTGAAGAGCCCGTGCCGGCCGGTGAGCAGGTAGCCTTCCAGCCAGCCCTCGCACTGGTGTTCGCTCAGCATTTCCACCACGCTGCCCGAAGTTGCCAGAAATTCGTCGTGCGGGGCGGTGGCGGCGTCCCACTGCCGGTTGGTGGCCTCAAACACTGCCCCTAATTTGTTGGACAGCGTCTCGTCGGGCCCGAAAATCCGAAAGTTGCGGGGCTCCGAATTGCGCGCCACTACATCGCGCAAAAACTTCCCCACCGTGCCCGTGTCGCTGGCCTCCACGGTGCCGGGCGATGGTACGTCCACGGCGTAATCGGCAAAGTCGGGCAGCAGCAGGGGCCGCAACAGCAGGCCGCCATTGGCATGGGGGTTGGCGCCCATCCGCCGGTTGCCCCGCGGAGCTAACTCGGCCAGCTCGGGTAGTAGGCGGCCCGCGGCATCGAACAGCTCTTCGGGCCTATAGCTTCTGAGCCAATCTTCCAGCTGCGCCAAATGCGCGGCCGGGGCGTCGGCCGACACGGCCAGCGGCACCTGGTGGGCGCGGAACGTCCCTTCGTTGGCTAGGCCGTCCACTTCCTTCGGGCCGGTCCAGCCCTTGGGCGAGCGGAGCACCAGCAGCGGCCAGCGCGGCCGGGTGGGGTCGGTCTGGATTCGGGCGTTGTGCTGGATGGCCAGGATGTTTTCCACCGCCGCATCGAGGGCCGCCGCCATGGCCTGGTGCATCAGCGCGGGCTCGTGGCCTTCCACATAGTAGGGCGTCCAGCCGTAGCCGCGCAGCAGCTGGTCAAGCTCTTCGGGCGTGATGCGGGCCAGCACCGTGGGGTTGGAAATCTTGTAGCCGTTGAGGTGCAGAATGGGCAGCACCGCACCGTCGGTGGCGGGGTCGAGGAACTTGTTGGCGTGCCAGGCGGTAGCCAGCGGGCCGGTTTCGGCCTCCCCGTCGCCAATCACGCAGGCCACCAGCAGGTCGGGGTTATCGAACACGGCCCCGAACGCGTGGCTCAGCGAGTAGCCCAGCTCACCGCCCTCGTGGATGGAGCCCGGCGTCTGGGGGCCCGCGTGGCTGGAAATGCCGCCCGGAAACGAGAACTGCCGAAACAGCCGCCGTAGTCCCTCTTCATCCTGACTAATGGCAGGGTAAACTTCGCTGTAAGTGCCTTCCAGGTAAGTGCCGGCCACCACCGCCGGGCCGCCGTGGCCGGGGCCGCACACGTAGAACATGTCCAGGTCGTACTTGCCAATTACCCGGTTGAGGTGGGTGTAGATGAAGTTCTGGCCCGGCGTGGTGCCCCAATGCCCGAGCAGCAGCGGCTTGATGTGCGCCAGCGTCAACGGCTCGCGCAGCAACGGGTTGTCATACAAATACATCTGCCCCACCGCTATGTAGTTGGCCGCCCGCCAGTAGGCATCAATCAGGCGGAGGTCTTCCGGCGCAAGTAGAGTATCGAAGGCCGGGGCCGGGGTCGGCGCGAGGTCGGTGGTCGTTACCATGAGACAGTAGGCTTAGTAGAGAAAGGGCCCAGCGACCCGCCAGGCTGGGCTGGCTAAAGCAGCAGTATCCGGGCGTGGCAGGCATTGCACTCCGCCTTGGAGGGGTGCGTGGAATGGCGCGCCACAATGGCCCCTTCCATGGCCTGGTGCAATGCGGCCAGCAGCCGGCGCCGCTCGTCATCGGGCGTGTTTTCCAGCACCTGCTCGAAGGCCGTCCGGTACACGTGCGCCATAAAGCTGGAGCCGTACGTGACAAACAGCCGGTCGTGCCGGGCGGCAAACGCTGCTTTTTCCGTGGTCGAAATCGATAGCGACAGGGCCTGCCACTGCTTCGCGTTATCGTCCAGGCTTTGTTGCAGGTCGTCGTTCATCAAGTCAGAATAAATAGTGCGTTGCGGACTGCCGGGCCGCTTTAGGCAATAGTCGGGATCACCAGCACGGGCACCGTGCTGTGCAGCAGCACCTCGGCCGTTACGCTGTTATGGAACAGCTTGCCCCAGAAACTGCGGGGCCGCGCCAGCAGCACCACCAGGTCCGTATCGCGGGCCTGGGCCAGCTGCAGAATTCCGTCGGCGGGGCGGGCGGCCACCGTGCGGCGGAAGCGCAGGGGGGCCGGCAAGTCAATTTCCACCCCCGTGCGCCGCACCGAATTCAACACCTCCTCCTCCGAAACAGCGGCCGCAGAATCCGGCGCGACGTGGAGCACCGTCAGCTCCACGCCCAGCATGCGCACCAGCTGGCGAATGGCGCCGGCGTGCAGGCCCAGGGTGAAATCTTCCCCATCGACGGCCAGCAGCACACGCCGGGGCACCGCATTGCTGGCTACCGTGTGCGGTACAATCAGCATGGGGTAGGGAGCAGTACGCAGGATATCGAGCGCGGTGGTTTGCACCAACTGGTCGGGCGTGCCCGAGTAATCGGGGCGGCCCAGCACCACCAGCAGCGGGTGGTGCCGGCTCACGGCATCGGCCACGGCAAAGGCCACCCGGCCATGCCCGATTTCGACCACCACCGGCACGGCTAGGTCATCGGCCACCCGGCTCAAAGCCAGCGCCGTGGCTTCCTTGCTCAGGTTCGACAGCTCGCCGGTGAACATTTCGGGGTCGAGCAGTGAGTCGCGGCGCACGTGCAGCAGCACCAGCCGGGCCCCGAGGGGGCCGGCCAGGTTGGTGGCGTAGGCGAGGGCCTGGTCGGCGGCCCGGAAGAAATCGGTAAGAATCAGCAGGGAAGGCGTCATAAGGCAGGACTTAAAGCAGGGACAATAGCACGGACAAAGAAAGGGCTGACGAGCAGCAAATGGCATGAGCAATGTCAAGCGCGGCGCATGACTTTTATCAGCGAACCGGCAAGGCAGGCGGCGTACTCTTGTATCGTCCTTCGCTCGCTTTTGCCTGGAGCTCTTCCGGCGCTTTCCCGCTGCCTACCTTGCCAGCCCCGCCCGTTGCGCCCGGCAAAGCCCGGTGGGCACCCCACTTTCTCAACGACTTACCATGACCGTTACCGTATTCAGCGCTTATCCTTTTGAGCGCCCCTACCTCAATGCCGCGGCGCAGGACCGCTACACTTTCAATTTTGTGGATGCGGCCCTGACGCTGGATACCGCCGACCAGGCCGCGGGCAGCACTGCCGTGGCCCTTTTCGTGAACGACGACGCCTCGGCGCCGGTGCTCGAAAAACTGGGCGCGCTGGGCGTGCGCTACCTGCTGATGCGCGCCGCCGGCCATGACAACGTGGACCTGCCCGCCGCCCACCGGTTGGGCCTGCGCGTGGCCACCGTGCCGCACTACTCGCCCTTCGCCATTGCCGAGCACACGCTGGCCCTCATGCTGGCCCTCAACCGCCACCTGCGCCAGGCCGACGCCCAGGTGCGGCGCGGAGACTTCCGGCTCGATAATCTCGTGGGCTTCGACCTGCACGGCAGAACGGTGGGCATCATCGGCTGCGGTACCATCGGCGGCACGCTGGCGGGCCTGCTGCAAGGCTTCGGCTGCCGCCTGCTGGGCTACGACATTCAGCCCGATGCGGAGCTGACCCGCCGCTACGGCCTGGAGTACGTGCCATTGGACGAGCTGTGCGCGCAGGCCGACGTCATCTCGCTGCACGCCCCGCTTACGCCCGCCACCCGGCACATCCTCAACGCGGCGCAGCTGGCAAAAATGAAGCGTGGCGTGATGCTCATCAACACCGGCCGGGGCGCGCTTCTGGACACCGAAGCGGCCCTGGCGGCCCTCGAATCGGGTCAGCTGGGCTACCTGGGGCTCGACGTGTACGAGCACGAAAAGGGCCTGTTTTTCAACGACCATTCCCAGCAGCCGCTTCAGGATGAATTGCTGGTGCGGCTGCTGGCCCAACCCAACGTGCTGGTAACGGGCCACCAGGGCTTCCTGACCCACGACGCGCTGACCAACATTGCCTCCACGTGCTTCGAAACCCTGGGATGCTGGCTCGCCGGGCAGCCCACGCCCAACGAGTTGCTGCCAGCCCCGCACCCGGAGGTAGCCACCTGATACATTCCGGACTTTAGTTGCTGATCGGCAGCATGAAGCAGAACGTGCTGCCGGTGCCCAGCTCGCTTTCCACCCACAGCCGGCCGCCCTGGGTGGCAATGAACTCGCGGGCGATGCTCAGGCCCAGGCCCGAGCCGCCGCGGTAGCCGCTGGGGTCGGGCAGCTGGGCAAAGCGCTGGAAAATGCGCTCATGGTGCTCGGCGGCAATTCCCGGGCCGTGGTCCTGCACGCTCACCTGCACCTGCTGGCCTATGGCTTCGGCGCGCACCGTCATTGTTTCGCCCGTCGGCGAGTAGCGAATGGCATTGGCCAGCAGGTTGATGAGCACCCAGGTCGTCTTTTCCACATCGGCGCGAACAGGGTATAGATGAAAGGGCAGCTGCAAGTCAAGCCGGATTTGCTTGTCGGTGAGCTGGGCCTGCACGGTGGCCGTGGCGTAGCGGACCACGTCGGCCAGGTTGGTGGGCCGCAGGTCGAGATGAATGCCGGCTCCTGCGTCGAGGCGCGACACGTCGAGCAGCTCGCCCACCATGCGCTGCAGGCGCTGGGTTTCCTGCCGGATGCTGCCGTTATGCGTTGGCGCTCTTCCGCCGGCAGGCGCTCGTCCTGCAGCAGCCGCAGGTTGATGTTCATGCTGGAAAGCGGCGTTTTCAGCTCGTGCGACACGGTGGCCAGGAAGTTCGACTTCACCTGGTCGAGCCGCTTGAAGTCCGACACGTTGCGCAGCGTCAGTATCTGGCCCGCAAACTCTTTCTGGTTCAAGGCTTCATTGAAGGACAGCAAATCCTGCACGTCGAGTTGGAAGTAGGCTTCCTCGCCATGTTGGGTGATGTGCAGTAGTGGAATTTCGCCCCCAGTGCTGCCAGCCTGCTCCAAAGGCTGCAGCATGGTGCGCACCAGGTCGTTTTCACGGGCCACCTCGGCAGCGGGGCGGCCCAGCAACTGGTCGGCCTCCAGGCCCAGCAGCTCGCAGGCCACCGGGTTTGCCAGCAGAATCACGCGGTGCTGGTCGAGCAGCAACAGACCTTCATCGAGCCCATTCACGATGCTGGCGGCCCGGTTGCGCTCGGTTACCAGCTGGGCAATGGTCGAGTTGCGGTACTCGTTGAGCTGCCCCAACAGCCGGTTGAACGCCTGGGCAACCTGCCCAAACTCATCGTGGCTCTCCACTGGAATCGTGGCCGAAAAATCCTGATTCGTAGCGTGCCCAATGCTGACGGCCAGCCGCTGCAGCGGGGCCACGGCCGCCGCCGGCACCTGCACGACGAAGCTGAGCGCCGTCAGCACACTCAGCCCAATAACGGCCAGCAGGTAGTAACCGGCGCGGGTGGCCGTGGCGGTGGCCCGGTCGTTGTTGGCTTGCAGGGTGGTGATGTTCAGCTGCACCATGCGGTGGGTTTGCCCGCGCAGTTGCCGCACTACTGCCCCGCGTCCGCCCGCGCCCACCGCGTCGGTCAGCCGCTCATAACGGGCCAAATTCGCCGTAAGACTATCCACCATTTCCTGCTCGCCGGGCTCCGTGATGTTGCCGGCCTCGCGGGTGAGGCTTTCGCGGAAGCGGGCCAGCTCGTCGGCATCGTCGGGTCGCTGTTCCAGCCCGTCGAGGGCCCGCAGCATCTGCTGGCCCAACTGCACGCTATAGAAGTTGTCCTTCAGAATACTTTTGGCGCTTTGGTCGAGCTGGCGTACCGTGTAGAAGGCGTAGCCGCCCAGGGCCAGCAGCAGGGCCAGTAGCGCCAGAAACCCTAGGGTGATTTTGGTTTTGAAGGTCATAATTGTAAGGTTCGGGGGCGCGATTATATTTCACGCAGTGTCTCGCAGTGGACGACGCAGTGTTTCGGGGTGGTCGTTCACTGCGAGACACTGCGCCGCCCACTGCGAGACACTGCGTGACACTGCGTGAAATAACGTCCATTTATTCCGCGCAGGTCTCAGTACGTCACCAGAAACATATCTACGCCCAGGTCGTGCTCTAACTTAGCCACGGCGCGGATGAGGTCCTGGGTGATGCCGCGGCGGCTCAGGCGCTGCCAGGCGGTTTTGTCGCCGGTGATGCCGCACATGAGCAGGGTCGCTTCCTTCTCACGGACCATGCTGATGACGGAAGCCACCACATCGTCGCTCTTTACGCGCAGAATCTGGCCGCCCAGCTCGGTTACCAGCTGCAGGTTGCGCAGCAGGTGGCGCTGGGTGGCCAGGTTGATGCGGCCGGCGGTTTCGCGGCTGGTTTGCACGTAGAGCACGTACCAGGTGGCAATACCCAGCTGCTGAGCCAGCCGCGAGGCCTTGCGGATAATTTGCCGGGCGGCCGGGTCGTTGGTATTGATGCAGGCCAGCAGCCGGTCGGCGTTGCGGCGGGGGGCGGGCACGGGGGCGGCCCCGCCGGCTTCGGTTTCCACCTGCTGGCCCAGCAGCTGGGCAACTTCGCGCACCGCCAGCCGCCGCAGCTGCAGCAGGTTGTCGGCCCGGAAGAAGTTATTGAGCGCCACCGGCACCTTGGCCGGGTCGTAGATTTTGCCTTCTTCGAGCCGGCCGCGCAACTCACCCACGGTCAAGTCCACGTTCACCACCTCGTCGGCGTCGCGCAGCACCTGGTCGGGCACCCGCTCGGTTACGTCGGTGCCGGTTATTTTGAGCACCTGGTCGTGCAGGCTTTCCAGGTGCTGCACGTTCAGGGCCGTGAGCACCGAAATTCCCGCTTTCAGCAACTCCTCCACGTCCTGCCAGCGCTTCTCGTTTTTCGAGCCGGGCACGTTGGAGTGGGCCAGCTCATCGACCACCACCACGGCGGGCCGGCGCTGAATGATGGCGCCGAGGTCCATTTCCTCCAGCGCCCGGCCCTTATAGAACAGCGTTTTACGGGGCACTTCGGGCAGGTCGCGCATCTGGGCCACGGTTTCGAGGCGGCCGTGGGTTTCGACATAGCCCAGCACCACGTTCACGCCCTGGCGGCGCAGCTCGTGCGCTTCCTGCAGCAGCCGATAGGTTTTGCCCACCCCGGCCGCCAGCCCCAGATACACCTTCAGCCGCCCGCGCCGCCGCTGCTGCACCAGGCGCAGAAACCGCTCCGCCGATTCGTCGCGCTCATCCATGTTTTTGTTTTGAGCAGTTAGCGGTTAGCGGTTAGCGGTTAGCGAAAAAGAACGTCATGCTGGGCGAAGTCGAAGCATCTCTACCGCAATGCTAATCCTATCGATTGCAACGAAGCGGTAGAGATGCTTCGACTTCGCTCAGCATGACGTTCTTTTCTTTCGTTCAAATAGCTCAGAAAGACAGGGCGATGCTGCTCGTCAGGTTGCCGTAGGTGTCCGAAGTGCGGTTGTCGCGCTGCTCGAAAATGGGCCGTTTGGCGTCCATCACCCGACCTTCGACCCGGAACACCACGTTGGCGGTGGGGGCGTAATCGAGGTTGAGCGAGGCGGCTTTTATTTTGAAGTCAGTGTCGGCGGGCAGTGGGGAAATCGTGCGGATAATGACGCCACGCTCGGCGTTGTAGTACTCGGCGCGGGCCGTGGCCGACCACTTGGGGGCCAGCTGGTAGCGCACGAAAGCGGCACCCGTGTGCCAGGTGTCGGCCTTGTCGCCGCGCCGCTCGCTTTCCTGCTTGCCCACGTCGAACACCAGCGCCAGGCTCAGGCGGTCGGTGGCGGCGTAGCTCGCGTAGAAATTGTGGAAGTAGCGGCGGCGGCGCACCGAGTCCTGGGGCTGCTCGTTGCCGTAGAAGCCGCTGGA
This sequence comes from Hymenobacter lapidiphilus, assembly GCF_003417065.2. Lineage (GTDB taxonomy): Bacteria > Bacteroidota > Bacteroidia > Cytophagales > Hymenobacteraceae > Hymenobacter. The sequence continues at coordinate 71,397 of NZ_QVLT01000015.1, forward strand.
GTTGATGAGCAGCCTGGCGGTGGGCCGCCACTGAATCTGGGTACCGAGGGCCTTGCCCTGGTTGTTATCCTGCAGGTTCTGCCAGCCGTTGAGCGCCAGAGCGGTCAGCGTCAACTGCGGGGCCACCTCGTAGGTGAAGCGCGCGCCGGCCTCGTAGTAGGGCGAGTTTTCGGCCATCAGCGAGCGGGTCAGCGTCCAGTTATCCTTGCTCAGGGCCGACTCGAAGCCGATGTGCGAGGCGAAAACACCCACGTCGAGCCAGGCTTTCTCGAAGGGCCGGAAGCCGGCGTAACCCTCGTAGATGTGCTTGAATACCTGGTCTTCGGCCGCGTAGTTGGCCGACACGTAGGAGCCGGCGTGCAGGCCGATAGCCCCGCGCACCTGGCCGTTATCGTAGCGCAGCCCCACCACGCCCTGGTTGATGGTGAACTCGTTCTGGCGGTTGTGCGAGTAGAGAAAGCCGGGGCGGCTTTGGGTGTTGTTGTTTTTGAAATCGTAACCGTAATAGCCATCCACAAAGCCATAAAAGGTCAGCGGATTGGCAGTGGCTACCGAATCAGTAGCGGCAGTCTGGGCCGTAGCCCCGCCGGCGGCTAATAAGGCCAGGCTCAGCGTAAGAAGTTTTTTCATTGATGAAGTAAGTTGAGAGTTCAGCGGCCAACTGCAATAATGGCACGTTGTAAGGGCGGGGCTAAGCCCCGCCCTTACCGGTTTCGCACCAACAGCTATTTTCTGGAGAGAGAATCCAGCGCCAAATTGAGCTGGAGCACGTTTACTTTTGAAGGGCCGAGCATAACGAAGATAGGCTCCTGCACGTGGGCGGCTACCAGGGCCTTTACGCGGGCGGCGGGCAGACCGCGCAGCCGGGCCACGCGCTCCACCTGGGCATACGCGCCGGCTGGCGAGAGGTGCGGGTCGAGGCCCGAACCGCTGGCCGTTACCAGCTCCACCGGTACCTGGCCCGATTTCACGTTGGGGTTTTGCTGCAGGAAGGCGGCCACGCGAGTATTCACTTCGGCTAGGTACTGCGGGTTGGTTGGCCCTTTGTTGGAGCCGCCCGAGCCGTCGGCGCGGTAATCCACGGCCGAGGGCCGGGTATTAAAGTACTCGGGCCGGTCGAATTTCTGACCCACATTATCGAAGCCGACTACCCGACCCTGGTGCGACACCTGCACGCCCTGGCCCTGACCGGGAGCCAACTGAGCCGCGCCCCACACGATGGCCGGATACACGACGCAGCAGAGCACCAGCAGGGCCAGCGTCAAACGAAAAGCGGAAACAAGATTGTTTTTCATGGTTTTAGAAGTGCGCGGCGCAAGGCCGCAGAAAGCAGTTGGGCAGTATGTTGGTAGGCTATCTGCCAATTCCGGCCCGTTTGTCATTACAAGCACCACCCGTAGTTTACCAAGCTGATAATCAGCAGTAAAATAGTACTTAAGCCGTTCGCTTGATTGGCGCAGATTGCCGGAACCGGGTCAGAATGACCTGCTGAGTTGGTCAGAACGGCTTGGTAAGAAGCTACACGAACAGCCCCACTACCAGGTCAATCAGCTTGATGCCGATGAAGGGCGCGATGACGCCGCCGAGGCCGTAGATGAGCAGGTTGCGGCGCAGCAGGGCCGAGGCGCCAACGGGCTTGTAAGCCACGCCGCGCAACGCCAGCGGCACCAGGGCCGGAATCAGCAGCGCGTTGAAAATCACGGCTGAGAGAATAGCCGACTGGGGCGACTTCAGGCCCATGACGTTGAGCGCGCCGAGGGCCGGAATGGCCACCATGAACAGCGCCGGCACGATGGCGAAGTACTTGGCCACGTCGTTGGCGATGCTGAACGTGGTCAGCGTGCCGCGAGTCATGAGCAGCTGCTTGCCGATTTCCACTGTCTCGATGAGCTTGGTGGGGTCGTTGTCGAGGTCGACCATGTTGCCGGCTTCCTTGGCGGCCTGGGTGCCCGAGTTCATGGCTACCCCTACGTCGGCCTGGGCCAGGGCGGGCGCATCGTTGGTGCCGTCGCCCATCATGGCCACCAGCTTGCCCAGCTGCTGCTCGGCGCGGATGTACTGCATCTTGTCCTCGGGCTTAGCCTCGGCAATGAAGTCATCGACGCCGGCTTTTTCGGCAATAAACTTGGCCGTGAGCGGGTTGTCGCCGGTTACCATCACCGTTTTGATGCCCATGCGGCGCAGGCGCTCAAACCGCTCCTGGATGCCGGGCTTGATGATATCCTGGAGTTCAACTACGCCCAGTACCTCGTCGTTCTGGCTCAGTACCAGCGGGGTGCCGCCGTTGCTGGCCACTGCGGCCACGCGGGTGGCTACCTCAGCCGGATACGGCCGGCCAGCCGCTTCGCTCAGGCGGCGAATGGCGTCGGCCGCGCCCTTGCGCAGACTGGTGCCGTCGGCCAGCGTCACGCCGCTGCTCCGGGTTTCAGCCGTGAACTTGATGAGCTCAGCGCCATCCAAACGGCTTTTCAGCTGGGCGGGGTCAATCTTGTTGTCGCGGGCTAGTTCCACAATGCTCTTGCCTTCGGGCGTTTCATCCGTCAGCGAGCTTAGGGTAACCGATTCCACGAATTGCGTCATTGCCACGCCGGGCGCGGGCCAGAAGTGGGTGGCTTTGCGGTTACCGATGGTGATGGTGCCGGTTTTATCCAGCAGCAGCACGTCGATGTCGCCGGCCGTTTCCATGGCTTTGCCGCTCTTGGTGATGACGTTGGCCCGCAGCGCGCGGTCCATGCCGGCAATACCGATGGCCGACAGCAATCCGCCAATCGTGGTCGGAATCAGACACACGAACAGGGCAATAAACGAGGCCACCGCAATGGGCGTGTTGGCGTAGGCCGCGAAGGGCTGGAGCGTAATGCAGACGATGATGAACACCAGCGTAAAGCCGGCCAGCAGAATGGTGAGGGCAATTTCGTTGGGCGTTTTCTGCCGCGAAGCACCTTCTACCAGCGCAATCATCTTGTCGAGAAACGACTCGCCCGGCTCGGTGGTCACCACTACTTTGATGCGGTCGGACAGCACCTTGGTGCCACCCGTTACGCTCGACTTATCGCCGCCGGCTTCCCGGATTACCGGGGCCGATTCGCCCGTAATGGCCGACTCGTCGATGGTAGCCAAACCCTCCACGATTTCGCCATCGGTAGGAATGATTTCGCCAGCATCCACCAGAAAAAACTGGCCTTTGCGGAGCTGTGAAGATGACACCAGGCGCTCGGTGCCGCGCTCGTCCACCACGCGGGCGGGGGTTTCTTCGCGGGTTTTGCGCAGGCTTTCGGCCTGGGCCTTACCCCGCGCCTCGGCAATGGCCTCGGCGAAATTGGCGAACAGCAGCGTGAGCAGCAACACCAGAAACACGGTGAAGTTGTAGCCGAAGCTGCCCTGAGTAGGGTCGGGCTGCACGAGTAGCCCCAGCGTCACGAGCAGCATTACCACGGTGCCCAGTTCCACGGTAAACATCACCGGGTTACGCACCATCACCCGCGGGTCGAGTTTCACGAAAGCCTGCTTAATGGCCTCCGAAACCAGCGCGGATTGAAAGAGAGATTGATTTTTCATTTGTGCTTAGTGCTTAGATTTTGGTACTCGTTCGGTACGGCTTAGCCGTCAGGCTTAGGTTGCAGGTTGATGTGCTGGAAATTGCGCGCAGTATTCACCATTTTCCAGCACATCGACCTAAGCACTAACAACTAAGCACCAAGCTCTAATAGAGGCTGAAATGCTCGGCTAGCGGACCTAGGGCCAGGGCGGGGAAGAAGGCCAGGGCGGCAATAATCCAGATGACGAAGAAGACCATCAGGCCGAACGTGGCCGTATCGACGCGCAGGGTGCCGGCGCTTTCAGGAGTGTACTTTTTGCTGGCCAATATGCCGGCAATGGCCACCGGGCCGATGATGGGCAGGTAGCGGCTTAGCAACAGCACCACGCCGGTGCTGATGTTCCACCAGGGCGTGTTGTCGCCCAGGCCCTCGAAGCCCGAGCCATTGTTGGCGGCCGCCGAGGTGTACTCGTAGAGCATCTCCGAGAAGCCGTGGTAGCCGGGGTTGGCCAGCCAGCCGGCGTATTCGGTGGGGTTGCTGACGAGGAGGTGAGCCGCCATGGCCGTGCCGGCCAGAATCATCAGCGGATGCAACAGGGCCACGATAATGGCAATTTTCATCTCGCGGGCCTCAATCTTCTTGCCCAGGAATTCGGGGGTCCGGCCCACCATCAGCCCCGAGATAAACACGGCAATGATGACGAACACGAAGAAGTTGAGGAAGCCCACCCCCACACCGCCATAAAAGGCGTTGGTCATCATGCCCAGCATCTCACTCATGCCCGAAATCGGCATGTGCGAGTCGTGCATCGAGTTGACCGAGCCGCAGGAAATGATGGTATTGGTGATGCCCCAGTAGGCCGAAGCGGCCGTGCCCAGGCGAATCTCCTTGCCTTCCATCGCGCCCAAATTCATATCGGCGCCCATCTGGGCGATGGCCGGGTTGCCCTGCATCTCATAGTAGACGGTGGGAGCCAGCAGCATCAGGAAACCGGCCGTCATCACCCCGAACACCGTGTAGGAAAGCCGGCGGCGGCGCAGGTAGTGGCCGAGGGCAAACACCAGGGCAATTGGAATCAAAACCAGCGCAATGTTCTCGACCATGTTGGTGAGATAGGTCGGATTTTCGAGCGGGTGGGCCGAGTTGGCGCCGAAGAAACCGCCCCCGTTGGTGCCCAGCTCCTTGATGGCAATCATGGCGGCGGCCGGGCCGCGGCTCACGGCCGTCGTGTCGCCCTGCATTGTAATCAGCGCCTGCTTGCCGGCAAACGTCATCGGCGTGCCCTGGAAGACCAGAATCAAACCCACTATCAACGAAAGCGGCAGCAGCACCCGTGTGATGCTCCGCACGAAATACACGTAGAAGTTGCCCAGCTTGTCAGTAGTCCGGTTGCGCAGGGCGTTGAACACCACCACGCAAGCGACCATACCCGTAGCCGCCGTCACAAATTGCAGGAACATGATGCCCACCATTTGCGAGAGGTAGGTCAGGCCGCTTTCGCCCGAGTAGTGCTGCAGGTTGCAGTTCACCAGAAACGAAATGGCGGTGTTAAACGCCAGGTCGGGCGACATGGAAGGGTTGCCGTCGGGGTTGAGCGGCAGCACGCCTTGGGTACACAGGATGAGCATGGCAAAGAGGAACCACACTAAGTTGATGGTGAGCAGGGCCACCATATGCTGCTGCCAGGTCATGCCCCGGCCGGCATCGATGCCGCCGATGCGGAACAGCAGCCGCTCTAGAGGCGCCAGGAAGTCGGACCAGCTTTTGTCGCCGCGGTACACGGTGGCCAGGTAGCGGCCCAGCGGGATGGCCAGCAGCACTGTTACGCCAAAAATGACGGCAATGCCAATAAGTTCAGAGGACATAGTAGGTATGAGTTGTCAGTTACGAGTTGTCAGTTTTCGGTAGAAAGCGTGTTGCGCACTGGCAACTGAAAACTGGCCGCTGCATTAGAATTTCTCCGGCTTTAGCAGCACGTAGCAGAGGTAGCCAAAAGTGGCCAGCCCAAGGAGTAGTAAGGCAATCATCATGGCTTGGGAGCGGGATTAGATGTTGTCGAAAAAGTCGACCGATTTGTAGAAAAGCCAGAAGCCGGCAAGGCCAGTGGCCGTCAGCAGCGGAATAAGCAGGGCAGCGGACATAAGGGCTTTGGTTGATTGGTGTGCCGGCCCGCTTGCCAATCCCGGCCCGGTTTCGGGTGGATGGATTTTACTTGGCGCTATCCTACTGTCAGTCAGACCCAAATTTTATTGTTCCGCTCTACGAGTTGAGCTCAAACGCAAAAAACCGAGTTATTCTGACCCGGTGTGGTGGTCAGAATAACCCGGTTTGGGGTAGCGTGAAAGTCCCAGGAATGAAGCCTTGGGCTATTCACATGAAGTGCAAAAACGGCGTAGGGTGCGGGGCTTGTCCCCGCCCGCCGTTGAACAGAACCTGATATGGTCGTTCAAAGGCGGGCGGGGACAAGCCCCGCACCCTACGTTGCGACCAATGTAGTGGAGTAGGTTGGGCGCTACGTAGCCCACTGTTTTAACCCTGGGTTGCCTGGAACGCTGGCAGATTATAGGCCGTACTCCTGGATTTTCCGGTACAGCGTTTTCGTCCCAATTCCCAACTGCCGCGCGGCTTCCATCTTGTTGCCGCTGGTTTCGTTCAGCACCCGGGCAATCTGCTGCTTTTCCATCGTGCGCAGCGTGCGGTCGTCAGCTACGGTGGGGTCGGGCTGGAAGTGATGGAACTCGGTGGGCAGGTCGTCGGTGGTCAGCTGCTCGCCGTCGGCCAGGATAACGGCCCGTTCGAGCACGTTGCGCAGCTCGCGCACGTTGCCCCGCCAGTCGTGGCGGCGCAGCTGCTCCAGCACCTCGGGTTCCAGGCCCCGCAGCCGAGGATTCAGCTTGGCAGAAAAGAACTTGAGGAAGAACTCGGCCAGGATGGGCACGTCGGCGCGCCGCTCGTTGAGGCCCGGCACCGGCACCGTAAACACGGCCAGCCGGTAGTACAAATCGGGCCGGAAGTTGCCGGCAGCGGCTTCCTGCTGCAGGTTGCGGTTGGTGGCCGCCACTAGCCGCACGTCCACGGTAGTCGGCCGGGTGTCGCCGAGCTTGGTGAACTGCCGGGTCTCCAGCACCCGCAGGAACTTGGCCTGCACGCTCAGTTCCAGCTCCCCGATTTCGTCCAGAAACAGCGTGCCGCCATTGGCCGCTTCCAGCAGGCCCTTCTTATCGGCCAGCGCCCCGGTAAAGGCCCCTTTCTTGTAGCCAAACAGTTCCGATTCGAGCAAGTCGCGGGGGAAAGCCGAGCAGTTGAGGGCCACGAAAGGCTTACCGCGCCGGGCGCTGGCTTGGTGAATGGCCTGGGCAAATAGCTCCTTGCCGGCCCCGGTGGGACCTTCGAGCAGCACAGTGCTGTCGGTGGGCGCGGCGCGACGGGCCAGCCGCTGGGCCTCCAGCAGCGCCGCCGACGAGCCAATCATGCTCTCAAACGTGTACTGCGCGCCCACCTGCTGCTCCAGCTCGGCCACCCGCCGCCGCAGCCGCGCCTTCTCCACCGCCCGGTCCACCACCACCACCAGCTGGTCGTCAGAATCGCCCTTGGTCAGGTAGTCGAACGCGCCCTCCTTCATGGCCCGCACACTGTCGGGAATGGTGCCGTAGGCCGTTAGCAGGATGATTTCAGCCAATGGAGCCTTGGCCCGGTAGCGCGGCAGCAGGTCGAGGCCATAGCCGTCGGGCAGCTTCACATCACTCAGCACCACCAGCACCTCGTCGGCGTGCTGGGCCAGGTCTTCGAGGCCCCGGCGGGCGTCGGGAGCCTGCCGCACGGTGTAGCCTTCCAGCTCCAGCATCCGGGTAATAGCCTGGCGCAGGGGCGCTTCGTCGTCGATGATGAGCAGAGTTCCTTCGGGCATGAGGCAGGGTGCGGTTTGGCGTGGCCGGAGTAGGACCAGTCGGGGTTTGCGCGGGCCTACTCGTTGGCCTACGGAAACCATTTCAGGCCTCAGCCTCCATCACCACGGCCGGAAAGCTACTCAGTTTACCTGTCATTCAAGGGGCTGGCACTTCTTGCATTCTACCGGCCCGACCTGATGGCCTAGGCCATTTAGGGTCAGAAGCTGATGACATCAAAGCCGTTTGCAAACTCCTTAAAAGCCATCGAAACGCCCTTCTTCCCGCTTTGCAGGAGTTGCGCAACGAGGCGACAGAGATGCTTCGGCCAGCTCAGTATGAGCGCTAATTGACTTTCAATCAAGCTTCCGAAACTCAATCACCCACATCCAGGCATTGTGCTTCCAGGCCAGTGGGTAGAAGCTGGTGAGCAAATGGGCAAAAGCCGTAACGGGTTCATCGTACCAGCGGAAACCGCCGGCCGGGTCGGGCTCCACCCCACCCCAACGGGCGGCCCCGGCGGCCGACCCGGCTTCCGGATTGAGCAGGCGAATCCCCTCAGCCCGCGCGCCATCCGCCGTAATGGACCGCACCCGCTCTACTCTTATGGCCACTACCAGTAACCGCAAATCGGGCGCTTCTGCTACCCGCACCGGCTCCTCCCCTACACCGCCAAAAGGATATGCCTGAACCGGCAGGCGACGCCCCGTCGCTATTTCCTCGAAATGCGCTCCGGTAGCGTCGAGGCCGCAGAAGCGGTAACTGTCGGGCTGCTCAAGCAGCTCGCTTGTGCCTGCAAAGCGGCGGCGGGTAACGGTTTTGTGCCCGCTCAGGACGGCCTCCAGCAGAGGCGCACTAAAGGAAATAGTGGTGTCCATCGTCAGTACCCTCGGGCTTAGTTTGTACGAATAGCACGTATTGCAGCGGTCGGATGGCTACCCAAAAATCCGGCGCCCTACAGGCCGGCCAGTTGGCTCAGAAGGACGAGGACGCCCAGGGCCAGATAGATACCGAAGCGCTGGAGCTGCTGTTTGGGTTGATGATGTGCACACATGCCCGCCCAACACCAGCCCAGGGCCTTCTGGTTCGTGGCAGGCGGTAGCCAGAGCCTAAATGTTGGCTCAGAACTTCATGCGCTGAATGCGCACCGCGTTGAGAATGGCGAGCAGGGCCACGCCCACATCGGCAAACACCGCCTCCCACATGGTGGCCAGGCCACCCGCGCCCAGCGCCAGCACCACGCCCTTCACCAGGAAGGCCAGCCAGATATTCTGCCAGACAACGGTGTGGGTGGCGCGGGCAATGCGGCGGGCGGTGGCAATCTTGCTCGGGTGGTCGGTTTGGATAACCACGTCGGCCGTTTCGATGGTGGCATCCGAGCCCAGGCCGCCCATGGCAATGCCCACGTCGGCCAGGGCTACCACCGGGGCATCGTTCACGCCGTCGCCCACGAAGGCTAGCTTGCGGCCGGCATCCAGGTACTGCTGCACATAGCGGGCCTTGTCTTCGGGCAGCAGGCCGCCGTGGGCCTCCGTGATGCCCAACTCGGCGGCTACGCGCTGCACGATGCTGTCTTTGTCGCCCGAAAGCATGACGAGCTTGGTAATGCCGTCGGCGCGTAGCTCGCGCACGGCGCGGGCGGCGTCGGGCTTGGGGGCGTCGGCCACGGTGAGGTAGCCGGCGTACTGCCCGTCGAGGGCCACCACCACGATGCTGTCCACCACCGCGTCTACTTCGGCCGGGTAAGCGACGTCAAACTCACTGAGCAGGCGGGTGTTGCCGGCCAGCACCGTGCGGCCGGCCACGCGGCCACGCAGGCCGTGGCCGGCAATTTCTTCCACGCTTTCCACGGCGGCCGTGTCGGTGGCGGTTGGGGCCGCGTGCTGCACCACGGCTTTGGCAATGGGGTGGGTTGATTTGGTTTCGAGGGCGCCGACCAGCCGCAGCAGCTCGGCTGCGGTGGTGCCGGGGGCGGTTACCACTTCGCGCACGGCAAATACGCCCTCGGTGAGCGTGCCGGTTTTGTCCATCACCACAGTGTCAATCTCGCGCAGCACATCCAGAAAGTTGGAGCCCTTGAACAGGATACCGTTTTTGGAGGCCGCCCCGATGCCGCCGAAGTAGCCCAGCGGAATGCTGATAACCAGCGCGCAGGGGCAGGAAATCACCAGAAATACCAGCGCCCGGTACAGCCAGTCGCGGAACACGTAGTCATCGACCACAACTATTGGCACCAGCACCAGCAGCACGGCCAGCGCTACCACAATGGGCGTGTAGATACGGGCGAAGCGGGTGATGAACTGCTGGGTTTTGGCCTTGCGCTCCACCGCGTCCTGCACCATGGCCAGAATGCGGCTGAGCTTGGTGTCGGCAAAGGCGGCCGTCACGCGCACGCGGGCCAGCGTGTCGAGGTTGATCATGCCAGCCAGCACCATGTCGCCCGGCTGCTTGGTTTGGGGGGCCGATTCGCCGGTGAGGGCGGCCGTGTTGAAGGAGGCCGCAGTGCCTTCCAGCGTACCATCAAGGGCTACCTTTTCGCCGGGCCGCACTTCCATCAGGTCAGCCAACTGCACCTGCTTGGGGTCGATGACGAGGCTTTGGCCAGCGCGGACCACGGTTACTTCGGTGGCCTGGATTTCGAGCAGCGCCCGGATGCTGCGCTTGGCCCGGTTCACAGCCGCATCCTGAAACAGCTCACCCACGGTGTAAAACAGCATCACGGCCACGCCCTCCGGGTATTCTCCAATGGCAAAGGCGCCGAGGGTGGCCAGGCTCATGAGCAGAAACTCGTTGAACACGTTGCCCGTGGGCAAGCTGACGGCAGCCGCCCGCAGCACCTTCCAGCCCACCAGCAGAAACGCCACCCCGTACCACAGCGGCCGCACCAATCCCACAAAAAACGGCACATCGAAGTAATCCAGCGCAAGGCCAGCCAGCAGCAGCGCCAGGCTCACGGCCGGCCACAGGTAGGGCCGCTCACTGGCCGGGCCGTGGTCGTGGCCGTCGAGGTCGTCGTGCGAGTGGCCCGCGTGCTCGTCGGCCGATTCGTTGTGGTGGTCGACCGTGTCGGTGGGCGGGTGATCCTGGCCGCGGGGGGCGGTGGCGGCTTTGGGCGTGAGCTGCTGTCGGTTGAGGGCCCCGACGTTGGCCAGGTCTACCTGCTTGGCGGTATTGAGCTCTTCGTCGGTGTTATCGGAGTACGGATCGGGCATCAGGAATGGGAAACTGAGACGGCAGCGGATCCGGCCGGCAGTAGCCGCACCTGCTGCCATCCAAAACGGCAAACCACGGGTGGGGTTGCCAGGTGGCAACAGCAGCCAGGCTCTCAGGCGGTGGGCGTTCCGGCAAGCGGCCACCAGATTTCCTCTTTTGGATTTATTGGCGGATCGACTTCTAATTAGGATAATACCGACAGGAAACTTACCTTTCCTCATGCTCCGTTCTCTGCTGTGGACTTTTCTACTAACAAGCCTGCTGCTATTGCCGGTAGCCGGACAAGCCCAGAGTCCGCAGACCCTCCCGCTGCAGCTGGCCCTGGCCCGCGCAACCACCGATACGGCCCGGGTGCTGCTGCTGGCCGATTTAGCCGCCACCTTCCGCTACTCGTACTTCGACTCGGTGAGCTTCTACGCCCAACAGGGTTTGCGCCTGGCCCGCCGGCTGGGCTATGCCAAGGGCGAAGGCCGCTGCCTGTCGCGGCTGGCCATTCTGCCCGGCGAGCGGGGAAACCTGCCGCAGGCGCTGCGCCTAAACCTGGCCGCCCTGCGTCTCAACGAGGAAAGCCGCGACCTGGAAGGCACTGCCCGCACGCTTAACCAGACCGGGCTGCTCTATTTCGCCCTCGACGACTACCGCCCGTCGCTGCGGTACTCATTCCGGGCGCTGGACAGCTACCAGCGGGCCGGCACCACCGATACGTCGCAGCTCATCAGCGTAATTGCCAACCTGGGCGCCAGCTACGAAGGGCTACGCCGCTACGATTCGGCCGCTTTTTACCTAAACAAGGCCTGGCAGCTGACGGCCCGGCACCGCCCCCGGACCTGGAGCTGCTGGGGCAACCCCGCCCCCTACGTACTGCGCGAGCTGGGCCTGCTGCAACTGGCCCTGGGCTACCCGCAGGCCGCCCTGGCCTACTACCAGCGCAGCGCCCGGGCTGCCGAGCCCGAAAACGACCTGCGCAGTGTCAGTCGGGCGTTCCAGTACATGGCCGAGCTACATAAGCAGCAGGGCCGGCCCGATTCCAGCATCTGGTATGCCCGGCGGGCCCTGGCGCTGGCCGCCAACCTGCCTTACGTAGTAGGCGTGGTGCGCAACAGCGCCCTGCTGATGGCGGCCTACGAAGCCCGCCAGCAGCCCGACAGCGCCCTGTACTACACCCACGTACTCCTCGCCGCCCAGGACAGCCTCTTCAACCCGCGGCGCATCAAGCAGCTCGATGCCATTGCCTTTAATGAGCACACCCGGCTGCTGGAGCTGGAGGCCGAACGCGGCAAGCTGCTGGCCCGCATACGCACTGGCGCCCTGCTGGCCGGGGCCGGGCTGCTGCTATTGGCGCTGCTGCTTCTCTGGCACCGCCATCGTCGGCAGCGGGATGCCACCCGCCGCCTCGAAGTGCTGCACAGCCAGCTTGGCCAGCAGGCCCGCGAGCTGACCACCCAACGCGACGACTTGGTGAGGACGCTGAAAGAGCTTAAGATAACCCAGGGCCAGCTGGTACTACGCGAGAAAATGGCGTCGTTGGGCGAGCTGATGGCTGGTATTGCCCACGAAATACAGCGCCCCGTTAGCCTGCTCCGACGCTACGCAGCAGCCAGCACCGAGCTCTGCGACGAGATGCGCCAGTACCTCACCCAGCTGTGGCTGCCGCCCAGCCAGCAGGCACTGGCCGATAAGCTGCTCGACGCGCTGCACCAGAACCAGACCCATATTGTGCAGTATGGCCAGCGGGCCGAGTCGGTGGTGCGCGGTATGCTGGAGTACTCGCAGGGCGGTGGCGGGGCCCGCCAGCTCACCGACCTCAACGCCCTGGCCGAAGAGTACCTGCGGCTGGTGTACCACGACATGCGGGCCAAGAACCGCCACTTCAGTACCGCCCTGCTACTCCACCCCGACCCCACGCTGGAGCGCATAATGGTGGTGCGCCAGGACCTGGGCCGGGCGCTGGTGGGCGTGTACAGTGCCGCCCTGCAGGCCGTGGCCCAACGCCAGCGCCAGCCCGACGAAGACTACGTGCCCCAGATAGAGCTGACCACCCGCCGCACGGCGGCCAGCGTCGAAATAAGGGTGCGCGACAACGGCGAGGGACTGTCTCCCGAAACGCTGGTCACGGTGTTCCAGCGCTTCCCGGCCGGGGCCGAAACCGGCCTGAGCCTGGCCCTGAGCCACGACCTGATTACCCGCGGCCACGGCGGCACGCTCAGCGTCAGCAGCCAGCCCGGCCGCGGCACCGAGTACTGCATTGTGCTGCCCCTGCCCCAGAACGCCCAGAACGGGTAGGGTGCGGGGCTTGTCCCCGCCCGCCGTTGAACGATTCAAACTGCGCCGTTCAACGGCGGGCGGGGACAAGCCCCGCACCCTACCCGTTCTGGGGCAACCCGGTTGCGCTTACCCGACTGCTCCGGCCTACCGAATCCTACAGGCAGAATCCCCGGCCCCCCTGCTTAGCTTTGGGCACAGCCGGCCCCGCCTACCTTTTCTGGTCCGTGCTCTTCTCATGCCCGATTCTGCCGCCCCATCCTACGCCGAAGTCCTTGAAAACCAGGAACTCGCTGCTCCTATTGACATAGATGCCCCGCCCGTCGAAAACCAAGTGAGCCCCCGCCAGCTGCGCCTGGCCCAGAATCAGGAAAACGCCGCCGAGAAGTTCCCGATGGTGGGGCTGGGCGGCTCGGCCGGCTCTTTGCAGGCCTTCGAAGCCATTTCCCGGGCCCTGCCGCCTACCCCCGGCATGGCCTTCGTGGTGGTGATGCACCTGGCGCCCGACCAGCCCAGCGAGCTGCCGGCCGTGCTGCAGCGCTTCACGCCCATGCCCGTGCACGAAGCCACCGATGGCCTGAAAGTGCGGCTCAACCACGTGTATGTTATCCCGCCCGACCGCGACATGAGCATGCTGCACGGCACGCTGCTGCTGTTTCAGCCCATCCAGGCCCGCGGCCGCCGCCTGCCCATCGACTTCTTCTTCCAGAGCCTGGCCAAGGATGCGCGCGAGCGGGCCATCTGCATCATCTGCTCGGGCATGGGTTCCGATGGCACCGTGGGGCTGAAGATGGTGATGGAAAACTTCGGCATGGTGATGGTGCAGAGCCCCGAAACGGCCGAATACGACTCGATGCCCCGCTCGGCCATTGCCACCGAGTTCGTCGATTACGTGCTGCCCGCCGACCAGCTGCCGGCCAAGCTGCTCGAATACATACACAAGCCCCTGTTTGCCCGCCCCCGCCGCGAGCAGGCCGAATCGGACTCGCAGCCGGCCCACGCCCTGCAGAAAATCTTTATCCTGATCCGGGCCCAGACCGGCCACGATTTCAGCTTCTACAAGCGCAACACCGTGTTTCGGCGCATCGAGCGGCGCATGAACGCCCACCAGATGCACGGGTTCACGCAGTACGTGCGCTACCTGCAGGAAAACCCGACCGAGGTGGAAGCCCTGTTTCGGGAGCTGCTGATTGGCGTTACGAAGTTTTTCCGCGACCCCGACGCCTATAAGGCCCTGCAGCGGCACTTGCTGCCGCTGCTGCGTGGCAAACCCACCGACAGCACGGTGCGGGTGTGGGCCCCCGGCTGCTCGACCGGCGAGGAAACTTACTCGCTGGCCATGCTGCTGCTCGAAAGCCTCGATGCCATCGACCCGGCCCGCTACCTCAAACTCCAGCTATTCGCCACCGACATCAACCCGGCGGCCATCGACTTTGCCCGCGCCGGCCTCTACCCGCCCAACATTACGGCCGACGTGAGCCCGGAGCGGCTGCAACGCTTTTTTGTGCGCCAGCCCGACGGTAGCTACCAGATAACCAAGGAGGTGCGCGACGTGGTGATTTTTGCGGTGCACAGCCTGACCAAGGATACGCCCTTCACTAAGCTCGATTTGCTGTGCTGCCGCAACCTGCTGATTTACCTGTCGGCCGAGCTGCAGAAAAACCTGCTGCCCATTTTCCATTACGCGCTCAACCCCAGCTCGCTGCTGTTTCTGGGGCCCAGCGAAAACCTGACCGGCTACCAGGAGCTGTTTATTCCGCTTGATATGAAGTGGAAGATTTCGCGGCGCAACGACGCCTCGCCGTCCATTCCCCGGCTCGTCAACTTCCCCTTCTCCCTCTCCCAGCACTCGGCCACAGCGGCGGGCAATGCTACTACTATGAGTACTTCTTCGCCCCGCAAAAGCGGGCCCTTCGCGCAGCTGCTGGCCGAAACCACCCGCCAGCAGCAGCTGGTGCTTTCGGCCATCCTCACCACCCAGGAAGAGGAGCGCCGCCGCATTGCCGAAGCCCTGCACAACGGCGTGGGCCAGCTGCTCTACGCCACCCGCCTACACCTCACCCAGCTCCCCGATTCGGAGGCCCTGCGCGCCGGCCAGCAGCTGCTACAGGAATCCATCCGGGCCACCCGCACTATCTCGTTCGAGCTCACGCCGCGCATTCTGGAAGATTTCGGCCTGCCCACCGCCCTGCGCGAGCTGGCCGACCGCGTGCCCGTGAGTCTGCTGCGCCTCCGCCTCTCGCTCGACGGCCTCGACGATTCGGCGCAACCCCTGCCCCCGCCGGTGCAGATGGCCGTTTACCGCATTGTGCAGGAGCTGCTCAGCAACGTGATGAAGCACGCCCAGGCCCGCGAGGTAACGCTACTCGTGGCCCGCCAGCCCGGGCAGCTGCGCATCCGCATCGCCGACGACGGCGTGGGTTTTGTGGCCGCGCCGGTACCCGCCAGCGGTGACATCGGGCTGGCCGGCATCCGCAACCGCGTCGAGCTGCTGGGCGGGGCGTTGGGTATTACCTCGGCCCCGCATCAGGGCACTACCATCGCAATCGAGCTGCCACTAGCCGTAAAATAGGGAGGTGGTGAAATGAGGAGCTTGAGGTTTCGAGAAACCTGATTGCGCCACTTGCGCCGCCAGAACTCCAAAACGTCAAACGCGCCATTTCACCACCTCCCTATTTTACCCTATTCGCCCCGGGCCAACAGCACCACGCCGCCCACAATGGCCAGCAGCCCCAGTGCCTGGGGCCACGCCAGCGTTTCGCGGGCCACCAGTACGCCCAGCAGAGCCGTGAGCAGCACCGAGCCGCCCACAATAATGGGCGTACCAACTGAGGCGGGCACGCCCCGCTCGAACACCACGAAGGTCAGGATTTCGGCCAGCCCCACGCCCAAGCCCGCCAGCGCGGCCAGCCCCAGGCCTTTATTTGTAACGCCCAGCGGGGCGCCTTTCAGGTGCAGGCTCAGCAGCCAGATGCCGCCCAGTGCGGCGGCTACCAGCTGCAGCACCACGGCTCCGGCCGCTGCCGCAATGTGGCCCGCCGCCAGCTTAATGAAGAAGTTGTAGCCGGCCAGGCACAGCGCCGCCAGCAGCGCCAGCCCCAGCCAGCCGCCCGCCACGCTAGGCGCCGGGCTTATCGAGACGCTTGAGCAGCTGCCGCTGCAAACCCTCCCAGTTCTCAAACTCGTCGCTGTCTTCCCAAAACTCCCGCAACTCCGACTCGGGCCCGAGAATAGTGCGCACGGCCTCCTGGGCGGGCTTGCGCAGAGGCTCCACGTGGCTCAAGTTGAGGCCCGGAACAACGCCCAGCAGATCGTTGGGGAAATTGCGGGCGGGCTTGCCCAGAATGGCGGCCACGATTTCGGCCGCCGCCAGCCCCTCGCTGGCCACATCGGCGTCGAGGTACTCGCCATCGGCCTCCTGCACGGCGGCCAGGGCCTGCTCGAGTACGCCGGCCGAGGGTTCGGCCTTGAAATCTTCGGCAAAGTCGGCGGCCGTGTCGTTGTCGAAGTTATAGTAGCCCCAGGCTCCCATGGTGTAGTGGTCTTTGTGGTTTGGTAATGAAGCTGTCTAGAAAGTCACCAGAACGTCATGCCTCATCTGGCGTCTGCCTGTCGAAGCATGACGTTCGCATAACTATCAACGCGACTTTCTAAACAGCTTCGATAGCGGAATGCCGCGCAAAAAAGGAAATTATTGGCACATACGGCCCGGCCGGAACGGCCGGACTCCTAAACGCCGGCCGCTCTTCGCAGCGCCCTGCTACTTCAGCTTTTCCTTGAGCAGCTCAATCTCAATGGCCGGCGCAATCTTCTCGTAGAGAATGTTGTAGGCCGCCGTGGTGATGGGCATGGAAACCTGGAGCTTGCGGTTGATTTCGTAGATGCTTTTGACGGCGTAGTAGCCCTCGGCAATCATGTTCATTTCCAGCTGGGCCGATTTCACCGAGTAGCCCCGGCCCACCATGTGGCCGAAGGTGCGGTTGCGCGAGAACTGCGAGTAGGCCGTCACCAGCAAATCGCCCAGGTAGGCCGAGCCCGACAGGTCGCGGGGCTCGGGGTTGAGGGCGTGGGCGAAGCGGCGCATTTCCTGCACCGCGTTGCTCACCAGCACGGCCAGGAAGTTGTCGCCGTAGCCCAGGCCGTGGGCAATGCCGCCAGTAAGGGCAATGATGTTCTTCATCACGGCGCAGTACTCGATGCCGTCGAGGTCGGTGGCGGGGTTGGCCTTCACGTAGCGGTTGCGCAGCAAGCGGCAGAAGTCCTCGGCCAGCTCGGCATCGGGCGAGCCGATGGTTAGGTAGCTCTGCTTTTCGAGGGCCACTTCTTCGGCGTGGCAGGGACCGGCCACTACGCCCAGCCGGGTGTGGGGCAGCCGGAACCGCTCGGCCACGTAATCGGTCACGAGCACGTTTTTGCCCGGAATCATGCCCTTGATAGCCGAAATCACCCGCTTACCCTTCAGCGCGTCGCGGTCGAGCTTGTCGAGGGCGCTCTGCACAAAGGCGGCGGGCACGGCCAGCACCAGCCAGTCGGCGGCCTCCACGGCCTCCTTCAGATCGGTGGTGGGCAGCACGCGGTCCAGGTCGAGGGCCACCGACGAGAGGTAGCGCGGGTTGTGGCGGGTGCGCAGCAGGTGCTGCACGTCGTCTTTACCGCGCATCCACCAATGCACGTGGCTGCCGTTTTCCGACAGGATTTTGGTGAGTGCAGTGGCCCAGGAGCCGCCGCCAAGCATGGCTATTTTTTCCAATGCGAGAATCGGTGAGTGAGTGAATGAGTGACTCGGCAACTAGGCGAGTTGATAATCCGGTGAACAAAGAACGTCATTCAGAGCGAAGCGAAGAATCGCGCGTGAAGTCGTTAGGTTACCCTAACGACTTCACGCGCGATTCTTCGCTTCGCTCTGAATGACGTTCTTCGCAGCTCGTTCACCAGGTCAACTATTCTGGCATCCGCTTACTCCGCTGGTGCCTCCTCCTTCAGGGCTTCCTTATTGAGGGTTTTAGCGTCCTTGATAACGACAACATCCCCCTCTTTCAGGGTTTTGGACACGGCCCGGAACGGCCCGCTCACTACCTGGTCGCCGGCCTGAATGCCGCTCAGAATTTCAATGTTCTGGAAGTCGCTGATACCGGTTTTTACGGGCGTCATTACGGCTTTACCGTTGCGAATCAGGAACACCACTTCCTGGGGAGCGGCCTGAAGGCCGGTGGAAACTGCGGCGGTTTTCGCCCCCGCGCTGGCGGCACCGTCTTTGGCAGCGGGAGCCCCGGCCGTCTGGGTGCTGTCGGTGCGGGTGGTTACGGCGGCCAGCGGCACGCTCAGCACGTTGCTTTTGCGGTTGGTGATGATGTCGACCGAGGCCGTCATGCCGGGGCGGAAGGGCACTACCCGGCGGCCGGGCTTGGCCTGCAGCAGGTTCTCATAAGAGGCCGGCAGCAACCGGATTTTCACCTCGAACTCGGTTACGGCCTCGGCCGTCAGCGCGTCTTTGGCCGTGTTGGCAATGCTGGTCACCACGCCCCTGAACCGCTGGTCCTGGCTGGCGTAGCTGTCCACTTCCACATCGGCCGAGTCGCCGAGCGTCACGTTGATGATGTCGTTTTCGTTGACGCTCACCCGCACCTCCATTTCGCGCAGGTTGGCGATGCGCATGATTTCGGTACCGGCCATCTGGCTGGTGCCTACCACCCGCTCGCCCTTCTTCACGTTGAGCTTGCTGACGGTGCCGTTTACGGGCGAGTAGATAGTCGTTTTGTCGAGGTTGCGGCGGGCTTCCTCCAGGCCAGCCTGCGCCGAGCGCACGCTGCTCTGGGCCCCACGGATGCCCTGGCGGGCCGAGTTAATTTCCTCCTGCGAGGCGTCGTAGGCGGCCTTGCTGGCCTCGTAGTCGGCCTGCGAAATCACCTTCTGCTTGTAAAGCGAGGCGTTGCGGCGGTAAGTCAGCTCGGTCTGGCGGGCGCTGGCAATGAGCTGCTGCAGACGGGCGCGGGTCTGGGCCACGTTGGCCTGCTGGGTGCCCACTACGGCGTTCTGCTGGCTCACCATGGCCTGGTAGTTATCGGGCCGGATGCGCAGCAGCAGCTGGCCTTTCTTCACCGAGTCGCCTTCCTCCACATACAGCTCCGTGATTTCACCCGACACGTCGGGCGAAATTTTCACTTCCGTTTCGGGCTGCACCTTGCCCGAGGCACTCACCTTCTCCACAATGGTGGTGGGCGCGGCCGAGGCCGCCAGCACCTCGGTGCCCGCCGGCTGGCCAATCCAGCCCTGCTTTTTGGCCACGAAGTAGCCGGCAAACGCCACCACCAGCAAGGCCAACAGGATATACAGGGTACGGTTGTTTTTCATCAGGTAGGTCTTAGGAAGTAGGTGCTTAGGGCTTAGAACTAGGGATAGGGGCTCAGGAACTTAGGGTCTGGAACTAGTTCCGATAATAAGAGCACGTTAACAATACGTCATCTTAAAACCTCAGACCTAATCCCTCAGACCTACTAAGCCCTACAACGAAATCGGCCGGCCCTGGTAGAAATCGAGGACTTTACGGCGGAACACGAAGCTGTACTTGGCCTGAATCATGCTCGACTCGGCGGCCGTGAGGTTGTTTTTGGCAATGTTGAACTCAGTGCCGTTGAGCAGGCCGTTGTTGAAGCGGATTTCGGCGTTGCGGTACGAGAGCGTGAGGGCTTCCACCTGCCGGCGCGAGGCCAGGTACTGGCGCTGGGCAGCCAGCGCATCGGCGTACGACTGCTCGATGGTTTGGCGCAGGGCCAGCCGGGCCTGCTCGGAGCGCACCTCGGCCAGCTGCTGGTTAACCTTGGCCCGCTGCACGTTGGTGCGGGCGTTCAGGCCATTAAGAATCGGAATCTGCAGGTTGAATTGCAGCGACTTACCTAAGTTATTATCCAGCTGGGTACCAAACGACACGTTTTCCGAGGTGCGGCGAAATATCGGCTGGAAAGGTGTGAGGGCCACAAACGGGGCCGGCGTGCTAGAAGGCTGGCCGGTTACGGGGTCAATCGGGAAAATCGGGAAAATGGCCCGCGCCGAATCGAGCTGGGTGGTGGGCAGCGTATAGAGCGAGGAGTAGCCGGTGAAGATGCTGGCTCCGAACGTCAGGCGCGGGTAGTAGGCCCCGCGGGCAAGCTCTACGTTGCGCAGGCTGCTTTGCACGCGCAGGTCGGCGGCCTTTATCTCGGGCTGGCGAGCCTGGGCCGTCGCAAACACCTCACCCGGCGTCACATCGGCCAACGCCTGCTCGGTGGGGTCGGCCAGCTCGGGCGTTTCAATGGTGAGCGAGTTACTGGCGGCCTCGCTGAGGTTGAGCAGCTGGGCCAGCTGGATTTTGGCAATGGCCAGCTGGTTCTGGGCCGTGATGACGTTGAACTGGTCGGTCGCGAACTGGGCCTGGCTGTCGAGCAGGTTGCTTTCGGCCACCGCTCCGGCCTTCAGCAGCTTGCGGCTTTGATCGACCTGCAGCTGGGTGCTGGCCTCGCGCACCTCGTTGGTGCGCACCAGCTCCTGGGCCAGCAGCATCTGCAGATACGCCGAAGCCACGTTGAGCGACAAGTCGTTGCGGGCCTTTTCCACGTCGCTCAGCGCCGCCTCGTAGTCTAGGATGTTGCGCCGAACCGTGTTGCGCAGCTGGAAGCCCGAAAAGAGCGTGACCTGCGAGGCGGCCGAAAAGTTGTTGGTGCGCGTGGTCTGGTTCTGGAACACGTTGGTCAGCGGGTTGATGCTGGTGCCGTAGTTCCAGTTCTGGCTGCCGTTGAGGTTGACCGAGGGCAGCAGCGCGGCGCGGCTTTGCAGCAGGGCCACGTCGATGTTCTGCGCCTGCAGCTGGCTCTGGCGCACATTCAGGTTGTTGGCAAGGGCATACTCCACGGCGGCCGGCAGGCTCCAGGGCCCGGTGGGCGAGGCGGCTTGCAGCGCACCGGCCGGAGGCTGCACCGGCGTAGTCTGGGCCTGGGCCGCCAGCGGGGCCACAGCGGCGGCACTCAGCAGCAACCAGTAGTAACGCTTCATAAGTACAAACAATAATAGAAGGAAGAAGGCAAAAGGCGCGGCCCGAAGCCGTTGGGTCAAAGATATTGATTGCCCGCTATACTAGCCAAACAATCAACCAACACCCCGTAGCGGGCGGCCAATACCCTATTGTTAGCTAAGAACAGAAGCTATCAGCTTACCCCCTAATCGAGGGCCTGAATGTCGATAACGCGGTGTACCCAGCGCAGCTGGCGCAGGTAGTCGAGGGTGCTGGGGCGCAGGTCGGAATCCATTTCGATGAACTGGCGGGCCGTTTCGTGCTTGCCCCGCCGCGAGACGGACATGGTGGCAATGTTGCAGTCGTCGCGCGAGATGACGGAAGCAATGAAGGCAATGGAGCCCACTTCGTCGTCGGCATCGATGATGAGCGTATGCAGCGAGGCCGAGAAGTCGGCCGGGAAGCCGTCGACCTCCACAATGCGGATGACGCCGCCGCCCCGGCTCTGGCCCACTACCTCCACGGCCCCGCCCGTGCGCTCGTCGCGCAGCTGCAGCCGGATGGTGTTGGGGTGCATGGTCGAGGCGTTGCCCACGCCCTGGAACGTGTAGCTCAGCCCGGCTTCCTTGGCATGGTCGAAGGCCTCACGGATGCGCACGTCGTCGGTGTTCATGCCCAGCAGCCCGGCCACGATGGCGCGGTCGGAGCCGTGGCCCTCGTAGGTGCGGGCAAACGAGTTATAGAACGTGATGACGGCGTGCGTGGGGCTGCTGCCCAGAATGCGGATGGCGGCCCGCGCAATGCGCACTACGCCCGCCGTATGCGAAGAGCTGGGCCCGATCATCACCGGCCCAATCATATCAAAAATGCTCGATTTCTCTGCCATGGGGTAAAAGTAGCTAGAAGCTAGGAGTTAGAAGCTAGGAGCCAGAGGTTGGTTGAAGGGCCTACTAGCTCCTAACTTCTAGCTTCTCCCAAAGACCTACCTTTGTGCCTGCCTATGGAAACTCCTGCCCCCGCCCCTACCGACTTCCCGCCCGCCGTGCTGGAGCAACTGCAACGCCTGCAGCAGCGCTACGCCGCCGACGACCAGGACCTGGCCGCCTACCTCGAAGGCTACTACCACACCCGCTACCTCGGCTACTGGGACTACATTCAGCTCGAAACCCTGCTGAGCCTGCAGCGCCCGCGCACGGCCATTCCCGACGAGCAGATTTTCATCATCTACCACCAGATTACGGAGCTGTATTTCAAGCTCTGCCTCTGCGAGTACGAGCAGCTCGGCAACCTGCAGGTGCCCACCGTTGAGGAGGTGGTTTTGCGCGTGGGCCGCATCAACCGCTACTTCGAGAACCTGATCGACTCGTTCGACGTGATGGTCGATGGCATGGATAAGCAGCAGTTTCTGGAGTTCCGGCTGGCGCTGATGCCGGCCTCGGGCTTCCAGAGCGCACAGTACCGCATGATTGAGCTGGCCAGCACCGCCTTAAGCAACCTCGTGCCCGAGGAGCGCCGCCGCCTATTGGGCGAGGCCGCCGCCCACGACGAGCTGCTGGGCTGCATCTACTGGAAATCGGGCGCTACGGTGGTCGAAACCGGTGCCAAGGCGCTTACCCTCACCGA
Source organism: Hymenobacter lapidiphilus (assembly GCF_003417065.2). GTDB lineage: Bacteria > Bacteroidota > Bacteroidia > Cytophagales > Hymenobacteraceae > Hymenobacter. Next base: position 93,902 of record NZ_QVLT01000015.1, read on the forward strand.
GTTTGAGAAGAAGTACACCGCCCAGCTCAGCGACTTTGCCCGCCAGTACGCCCAGCGCAACCTCTGGGCCGTGGTGCAGCGCCTGCCCGAAGGCCCGGAGGGCCGCCAGCACCCGCGCCTGTTGCGCCAATTGCGCCAGCTCGATGTGAACGTGAACGTGAACTGGCCCCTGATGCACTACAAATCGGCCGTACGCTACCTCGAACGCAACCCCGACGCTATTGCGGCCACCGGCGGCACCAACTGGCAGCAGTACCTGCCTCCCAAGTTCCAGCGCCGCATCTTCTACCCCCAACTCTGGACCGAAACGGAACTGGCTGACTGGGGCAAAGCCTGGGTCGAAAGCGTGCTGGGCGGCGAGTAGTGAGGATACGGCAGGGATGCAGTGGCGACTCCGTTATACTGCTATCTTTCGCAGGACTTATTCCACGCATTTCCTAGCTCTATGTGGACTTTCAACTCACTGCGTATTCAGCTGCTTTTGGTATTGCTGACCCTGCTGACTGCCGGAGCCGTACAGGGCCAGTCACCGGTTCCAGACATACTTGACTTTGGCTCTATCAATGAACTGCCTATGTATGAGGGGCAACCTAAGACGTTGAAACAGCTGGCCGCCGACCAAGCCTTTGTGGCCGATGTGGAGCAACGTAGTCCGACTGTTACCGCAGCCGCACAGTCATATGTAAACTTTGGCTGGCACTATCTGCAAATGGGCCACGAGCCTTCGGCCATCAAGCGCTTCAACCAAGCTTGGCTGCTAGATTCTACCCTGGCCGAGGTGTATTACGGTTTCAGTGCCTGGGCGCAGCAAAAAGGTCAGCCGGCGCAGTCCGAGCGGTTTCGGCTACTAGGCCAGCGCTACGATGCGCCCGGCACGCCCGGTTTAGTGAGCTACTACCTCAGCCTGGCTTACAATCAGCGCCGCCGTGGTAACTACCCGGCTGCCATGGCCACCGCCGAGCAGGCCCTGACCGTGGCTCCTGACAATCCGATGGTAAATAGCCGCCTAGGCTTCTGGCTGATGGAGCAGGACACCGCCCGCGCCGCCCGTTACCTCGCCCGCGCCGTGCAGCTTAATCCCCAAGATTCAGTTTCCTGGCTCAATCGGGGCTGGCTGCGCTATAAGCAGCAGCGCTACGCCGCCGCCGTAGCGGATTATTCGGCCGCCATCAGCGTCAATCCCCATTACATCGGGGCCTACGCCAACCGGGCAGTAGCCAATGCCGATGCCGGGAATTACACGGCCGCCATAGCCGATACGGAGCAGTGCCTGCAACTGGCTCCCGCCCGCGACCGGGGGCAGTTCTACCGGTCTATTGGGCTGCTTAAGCTCCGTTTAAACGACAAGACCGGGGCCTGCGCCGCTTTCAGCCAAGCCCTGCAGTGGGGCCTGGCGCCCACCGACGAAAAGGAACTCAAAAAGCAGCAAAAGGAAAATTGCCGCTAACCAAGCTGGAGCCCAGAAGCTACTCTACTTTAAACGTGGCTTGGGTGTTTTCCCAGCCCAGGCTCACCTCGCCTGAGTTTTTGGCCGTGATGGTGAACTGCTCCAGGCGCTGGCTCAGTGCCGAAGCCGGGGCGGGCACGCGCAGCGTGTCGCGCGTGGCTTCGTACTCGTAGGCCCCCCACTGGTTGGGCTGGCTGTTGAAGATAACAGTCCACTCCTTCTCCTGCGGAATGGTGAACAGGGCGTACTTGCCGGCCGGCAGCGGACGGCCCTGCACCCGCACGGCCTTATCGACGGTGAAGGTGGTGGCCTCGTTGGCACCCGTGCGCCATACCTGGCCGTAGGGCACCAGCCCACCCATTACTTTGCGCTCATGGGCCGAGGGGCGGCTGTAGCGGATAGTGAACGTGGCCCCACTGGGCACGGTGGCCGACACGGTGGCGGCGGGGCTGGGCCGGTCAGTTTTTTCGGCAGTAGCCGGCGAGTCCGGCTCCGAGCAGGAGGTCAGGTTAAAAGCGAGTCCCAGCAGCGGGAGCAGCAAAGGAGCCAGAAAAATCCGCCCGGAAGGCGTACAGATGGCGGGCATAAGAGAGCGGTCGGGTGAAGCACGAAATTGCCGGCACCAGCGGCCGGCAATATTCTTTGCAGCAATAAGTATACCCTAAGTTTATTGATTGGTTGCTCGGGGCAACTACCGGCCGGTATTGGCCAGCAGATTTCAGCCTACCTTCGCCCCCTTCTTTGTCTGTTTATCAGCTCAGATAAGTGGCTGGTGGCCGCGCTTTCGGGCGGGGCCTTAAAAGGGAACCGGGTGCAACTCCCGGACAGACGCGCTACTGTGAGGGCCGGCCGCTTCGGCGCCGCCACCGCCTCCCCCACGTTGCCCATTGCTCGTTTCGGCGGGCGAGAAGGGCGGGGAGGCAGGCCCGAGTCAGGAGACCTGCCCGCCGCTTATGATGATGAGGCGACTCCGCGACCTGGGTGCCTTGTTGAAAACTGCGGCGGGCCAACGGCTCGTTCATAACCGGCGGCCGTTCCGCCGGCTCCGGCATGGCCGGCCACGCAGTATTCAGCAGGGAAACCGGGTAGCAGGCGCGCACCGAAAAACGGGCCGGGAAGGACTTTTTGCACCACCCTTTCTTCCCCCTCCTGCTTATGCTGACGCTAGCCGAAAAAATCAGCCGCGCCGAAACCCGCATCTTTAAAGCGGTTTTCCCCAACACCACCAACCACTACGACACCCTGTTCGGGGGCACCACGCTGCACATGATGGACGAGGTAGCCTTCATCACGGCCACGCGGTTTTCGCGCCTGAAAATGGTGACGGTTTCCTCCGACAAAGTCGATTTCACCCACCCCATTCCCGGCGGCACGCTGGTCGAGCTGATTGGCCGGGTCGAGCACGTGGGCCGCACCAGCCTGAAGGTGCGGGTGGAATTATTTGTGGAGCAGATGTACTCCGAAGACCGTCACCGGGCCGTGTCGGGCCTTTTTACCTTCGTGGCCATTGATGAGGACAAGCGCCCGGTAGTTATTCTGCCGCCTGAATTGCAGCCCGAGCCGGTAGCGTAGGCCGGCCGCGGGCGCGTATCTTTGCGGGCGTAAAAGGATAACTCCCTTTCCCCTGCCTTATGCCCTCTACCCTTCCTTCCGCCGCTCAGGAAATTGAGCTGCTGCTGCCGCCCGAACAGGCCTACGACGAGCTGGCCCGCTACGAGGCCCTGCTGGCTGCCGCCGGCCTGCGCCCCGGCCAGGCCGATTTCGTGCACCTACGCAAACGCTCGGTCGATGCCCGGGGCCGCCAGCCACTGGTGCGCCTGCGGGCCGACATCTACCGCCAGCGTCCGCCCGCCGAGTTGTTCGGTCCCTGGTTCAGCTACCCCAACGTGAGCCAGGCGCAACGCACGGTGCTGATTGTGGGCGCCGGGCCGGCGGGGCTGTTCGCGGCGCTGCGGGCCATTGAGCTGGGCATCCGGCCGATTGTGGTGGAGCGCGGCAAGGACGTGCGCACCCGCCGCCGCGACCTGGCCGCCATCAACAAGGAGCACCTCGTCAACCCCGACAGCAACTATTGCTTCGGCGAGGGCGGGGCCGGTACCTATTCGGATGGCAAGCTCTACACCCGGGCCACCAAGCGCGGCGACGTGCAGCGCATTCTGCGGCTGCTGGTGCAGCACGGTGCTACGCCCGATATTCTGATCGATGCCCACCCCCATATCGGTACCAACAAGCTGCCCGCCGTGGTGGCCGCCCTGCGCGACTCGGTGCGGGAAGCGGGCGGGCAGGTGCTGTTTGAAACGCGGGTCGATGACCTCATCATCACCGATAACCGCCTGCGCGGCGTGGTAACGGCCACTGGCGAAGAACTCACGGCTGACGCTGTTATTCTGGCCACCGGCCACTCGGCCCGCGACATTTACGAGCTACTGCACCGCCGGGGCGTGCTCATTGAGGCCAAGCCCTTCGCGCTGGGCGTGCGCGTCGAGCACCCTCAGCAGCTCATCGACCAGGCCCAATACCGCCGCCCCGACCGTGGCCCGCTGCCGGCCGCTTCGTACGCGCTGGTGCACCAGACCCAGGTTGATAACGAGCAGCGGGGCGTGTTTTCGTTCTGCATGTGTCCGGGCGGCTTTATTGTGCCCGCCGCCACGGCCCCCGGCGAGGTGGTGGTGAACGGCATGAGCCCCAGCCGCCGCGACTCGCGCTTCGCCAACTCCGGCATCGTGGCCGCCGTCGAGCTGCGCGATATGGATGTGCGCCAGTACGGCCCATTGGCCGGCCTGCACCTGCAGCAGCAGTTAGAGCAGCGCGCCTGCCAGCTGGCCGGCAACTCCCAGCGCGCCCCGGCCCAGCTGCTGGGTGACTTTCTGAAGAAGAAAGTCTCGGCCCAGCTGCTGGAAACCAGCTATCAGCCCGGCCTCGTGTCGGTGCCGATGGATGAGGTGCTGGGCGCGAACCTGGCTGACCGGTTGCGACAGGGCTTCGCCAACTTCGGGCGCAAAATCCCGGGCTACGCCACCAACATGGCCCAGATTGTAGGCGTGGAAAGCCGCACCTCCTCGCCCGTCCGCATCCCCCGCGACCGGGATACGCTGGAGCACCCGGTGGTGCGCGGCCTGTTTCCGTGCGGCGAAGGCGCGGGCTACGCCGGCGGCATCGTATCGGCCGCCATGGACGGCGAACGGTGCGCGGAGGCGGTACGGGCCGTTGTGGGGGCCTAGCATCCTCCCAACTCGCTGGCATGCCGCTGACCAGCCTTTCTATCCTCGATACAATCCCTGTAACGCGCTTTTCTGATGCTTCGCCTGCTCCGTACTGATTCCGACAACCCTGATTTCCTGCGGCTGGTCGGGCTGCTCGATGCGGACCTAGCCGTACGCGACGGTGCCGAACACGCTTTCTACGCCCAGCTCAACCACGCCGCCATGGCCCACCTGCGCCACGCCGTGGTGGCCTACCAGCAAAACGAGCCGGTGGCGTGCGGGGCATTCAAGGAATTTGCGCCCGATTTAGTGGAAATCAAGCGCGTGTTTGTGCAGCCGGCGTTTCGCGGCTTGGGCGCGGCGCGGGCGGTACTGATGGAGCTGGAGCAGTGGGCGGGCGAGCTGGCGTACGCGGGCTACGTGCTCGAAACCGGCCAAAACCAGCCCGAGGCCATCCGGCTCTACGAAAGCAGCGGCTACCGGCGCACCCCCAATTTCGGGCCGTACGCGGGGGTAGCCAACAGCGTGTGCATGCGCAAAAGCGCGGGCGAATCGGTGTAGCCTGGCTACGCTAGTGTAATCAGTTTAAAAACGACCGTTTTCCTAAACGGACCTTCTAATTTTGTGAGCACCCGTTACACTCACCCCTTGCCATGAGCGGCCCCTTTACCATTCGGCGCGATGACGAAGCGTTGGACAAGCTTATTCACTCGGACCAGCTGCAACCGCTGCTCAGCAACGCGAAGTGGGTGAAGCTCTTGGGCCTCTTGGTGCAGATTTGGCCGTCTGTCCACGCCTGCCGTGTCAAGCTCATCTGGGAAGCGGCCAACGTTGACAGAACGTTGCTGTTCGACGAGGATACGAGTTACGCGTTCGACTACTACGCCAACGCCATGGAAAGCATGGTTAGCGGCCGGCCCCGGTTGGGGGGCTGGGTGGCGTACAAAGAAATCGAATGGGTGGATTTTCCTCGTTTTCCAGCGGGCGGGGAGCCGCAGGACCTTGGGCAATTGCAGCAGCAACTCGCGCAGCTTGGTCAGTTTAGGGTGGAGGAATCAGCGGATAACTTACGCCTCTATGCTTATCTGCGGCCCTAGTGCCCTTTGGACCAATTATTCGCTCCTTTGGGTAAACTCCTCGCAACTGCCCGTCACCAAGAGCTGATAGCCCATTGCAGAGCCGGTCGAGTTTACGAAACCCGTCTAAGAATCAACGTTTACGAAACGCGCCAAGGGGATGAGTTTCGTAAACTCGCAACCAAGTGCTTTCCGGGCCTGGGCAAACAGAATTTTGGGGACAATGGGGAAATACCAATATACCCGCCCTCTTCTGGGAATTATCGCTTAACGTAATACAATTTCTCAGACCCATCCTGGAATCGGGGTATTTTTCGGTCCGGCCAGACGTTGTACCCAGCGTGGTACTTTCCTTGATAAGTGTCCCTTAGCTACCTTTCGCGCTATTTATAAGTATCAGTGGCACCAGCTCACCGCCCACGCCCTGGTAGCTACCCTTGCTTCTCATGTGGACTTCTTCCCGCACGCGCTTACGCCGCCTGGAGGCGAGTTGGCAACAGCCGGCTTCGCGCTCTTCCCACTTTCCCTGGGTGGCCCGCTACTACGACCATGTGCAGCACGAGCCCGCGTACTACCGCCTGCCTGACCAAACCTGGGAGGATCTGAACGGCGACCTGCTCTTTGAACTGCTCGATGCCACGGTGAGCCGGGTGGGCCAGCAGTGCCTGTACCACCGCCTGCGCAGCCCGCTCGCCGACGAGTCCGCCTTGCACGCGTTTGATGCTGCCGCAACTCTGCTGGCGCAGCAACCCGTGGCCCGCGGCCTGCGGACCCAGCAGCAGCGCTCCTTCGTACCCCGCACTATCGATTACGACTTGGCTGTGCGCGCCGCCCCCAACCGCCTGCTCGGTCAGCCGGCCCCCACTGCCCCTCACCGGGTGTGGGTGGGCGACATTACCTACCTGCCTCGTCAAGGGGGCGGCTGGCTCTACTTGGCGGTGTGGCTGAACCGCTGCTCGCGCAAAATCGTCGGCTGGGACGTGCGCGAGGCAATGCCCGAGGATTTGGTCAGCGAGGCCCTGCGCCAGGCCTTGGTCGTGCGCCAGTCCCCAGTCGGGCTCGTCATTCATTCTGAGGTGGTCTAGTCTCGGCGCACAGAAACAGGACGTATATTTCCTGAGTCATGAGCGTAAAAAGCAGCAAGTCCACGCCGGATAAACGGCGCAAATACGATGAGTCCTTCAAGGCGGAGGCCCTGCGTCTAGCCTCCGAGAGCCGCAGCACGCAGGCGGCCGCCCAGCAGTTGGGCATCAGTCCCAAGCTGCTCTACCGCTGGCCACAAGCCCGCCTTGTGGCCGAGGTAGGCAGCGTCGAGGTCGCCCGCGACCCGGAAGTGCGCCAGCTGCGCGCCCAGCTCAAGCGGGCCGAGCATGAGCTCGAGATTTAAAAAAAAGCCTTGGTCATCTTTGGCCAGCCGACCCGGTGAGTACCTATCGCCACATTGCCCAGCGCCGGTCGCATGTACCCGTGCGCCAACTTTGTCAGGTGCTACGCGTGTCGGCTAGCGCGTACTACGCGTGGCAGCGAGCCCAGGTGCCGGCCCCTGAGCCCGCCTGGCAAGTAGCGGTGCGCAAGGAGTTTAGGTGGCATTCGGCGCGCTACGGCACCCGTCGCCTGCGGGCCGAGTTGCACGCGCAAGGCTACCTGGTGGGCTGCTGGCGCATCCGCCGGGCGTTGGCCGCTGCCGGCCTGCGGGCCCAACAGCCGCGCTCCTTCGTGCCGCGCACCACCGACTCCGACCCGAACGTGCGCGCCGCGCCGAATCGCTTGCTGGCCCAACCCGCGCCCACGGCGCCCAACCAAGTGTGGGTAGGCGATATCACGTACCTGCCCAAACAGGGCGGCGGCTGGCTCTACCTAGCCACGTGGCTGGACCGCTACTCACGCAAAATCGTGGGCTGGGACGTGCGCGAGTCCATGCCCGAAGACTTGGTCAGCGAAGCGTTGCGCCGCGCCCTGGCCGTGCGCCAGCCAGTAGCTGGGCTCGTAGTACATTCCGACCAAGGCAGCCAGTACTCCGCGACCAATTTTAAGCTCTTACTGACGCGTCACCAGGCCCTGCAGAACATGAGTCGGCGCGGTAACTGCTACGATAACGCCCATGCTGAATCGTTTTGGAGCCGATTAAAAACCGAGTTGCTCAATGGCGGCAGCTTTCACAATTTGAGTGAAGCACGCCTGGAAATCAGTCATTACATCGCCTATTACAACGCCGAGCGGCGACATTCTGCCCTCGGCTACCTCGCCCCCAACCACTTCGAAACCCAATTCCAAGCCACGTCCCAACTCTGTGCGGCTTAGCTAGACCACCTCACCAGCAGGTGGTCTAAATTAATGAGCATCGTGACCAACATAATCAGGTAGGCGGTTTGCCACATCAAGGGGAAAAACACCAGCGCCAATACGGCCGGAAACGCAAAGTGCAGGCTATAATGCACCAGCTTTTGGGCGCTTAATAATTTGGGAGCGGAAGGCTGGTGTACCTCACGCGGAGGCATCAGCTGGGCCGAGCTGTTCGCGGTATCGGTAGTCGCTGCTTTAGGCTACCTTCTATCCAATTGAGTCGCCTGCTCCTTTTTCACCAAGGGCTTGTAATTCAGCGTGTCTACGGTCCGGAGCCGCACCTGCGCCTTTGCCCGCCTCCGCGAGGTGGTGGGCAATTCGTGGGCAGTGCGGGCCGTCGCCGTGTCGAAGTGCTGTACCGGCCGCGCAGGGCAGGAATAGGTAGCAGCTGCAAACCGGGGGACTATAGCGGAGGAACGGCAACCGGCCAGTAGCAGCACGAGGCTGGCAGCGATACAGCTGATGAGGCGGAAAACAGGCAAAGGAAGCATAGGGGCTCATGACAACGGGCCGCAAAATTGCGCTTAGCCCGGGCGGCCCACCCAGTGGTTCGCCCAGTAAAGCAAAAAGGCAGCTCCACAAGAGCTGCCTTCTTCTTACGCATCGGCGCTTCCGCTTAGCGGTTGCGCGTGAGCCAGTTCTGCAGCGCGGCAATTTTCTGGCGCTGGTCGGTGATGATGCTTTGGGCCAGGGCGCGGGTGGTGGCGTTACGGCCGCACTGCAGCAGGGCTTCCGAGTTGTCGATGGCCGCTTGGTGGTGGTCGCTTGGTGGTGGTCGCTTGGTGGTGGTCGACCATGAGCTGGGCAAAGTCATAGTCGGCCCGGGCGGTCAGGGCGCTTGCGTCGCTGGCAGCCATCATCTTATCCATGTTGGTTTTTTGCACGGTATTGAACTGCAGCACCAGGGGCTGCATGGGCTGGTGGCCGCTGGTGAAGCCGTTGAATTGCCCGATTTCGGCCCGCTGCTTGGTGATGATGTCCTGCGCCGTGGTTTTCATTTCCTGGTTGCTGCCGGTGCGCAGCTCCTCCTCGGCCATCTTGATGGCGGCCTCGTGGTGCAGCACCATTTGGGTGGCGTAGTCGTGGTCCGGGTCCTGGGTCTTGGCCTGCGCGTCCATCTGGGTCATCATGTCGTTCATGATTTTCATGTATGGGCTGTCGTGCTTCATGCCGTCCATGTCGTGGTCCATCTTACAGGCCGACAACAGGGAAACGAGCACGAGCAGGGACAAAAAGGGCAAACAAAAGAGGCGATTCATATTCACAGCCGGTACGGTTTAATGGGGAACCGTACACACGCGTTGCCCAGGTCCCCGGTTCTTACCTAGCCATTCTTTTTTCATGGTTTCGGCGGCTATGGCCACTCTGTGCCTATCCAAACAGGCTAAAAAGGAGCAGCATACCTATTCAGAAACCGCTCTAAATAGCATACGCATCCATTTCCGGTACGTGGCGCAACTGCACCAGCTCCTCCAACGACTTCAGCAGCGGCTGCACCTGCCCGCCCCGCACCTTGCCCGCGAAGCAGCCTGCCACGCCCGGCCATTAGTACCCCGCCCGCGCTGCCTTCCACCACCTCACGCACGGCCCGCATCTGCTGCGCCCGTTCCGCCGCCCGCTCCCACCGTCGAACCCATTGCCGCCACCCAGGACCCAAGCAGTCGCGCAGAAATAACCGTCATGCAGAGCGCAGCGAAGTATCTCGCTCGCGTTATTGCACAATTGATTTACTGCCCCAAGCGAGATGCTTCGCCGCGCTCTGCATGCCGGTTTTTTACTCGGGCACTTTTGCACAACTACACTAAACGAGAACGACTTGGTTGACCGCAACCTGCTGGCATCCTTACCGAGCCCTTCGCCTTGTCCGTTGTAGGCCACCCGCGATTCAAAGTTCCCGCCTTCGAGGAATGCAAGTTAACGGTTGGAGGGGGCAACTACCACGGTGGCCATCTCCCTGAAATAAGCGAACTGGCGGGTTGTTGCCACACTCACGAAAGCATACAATGAAAAATAGCTCGGCGATGAAGTCGGGGCGTTAAAGTGGGCAGTAAAATGAGGTCATGTGGAGAATACGTGAGCGATATACTGGCCCCGGCTTATATGCCGCGCTCCACCAAAATGGTAAATGCCACCCCAGCGGCACTCCTACAAGCACGGACGTTTACCGTCTCCGTCAAGTCGGCATCTGCTCGGCGACGCCCGCCGCTTTTTTCGAACTCAGCAGCCAAGTGCCGGCCAGCAGCGCCAGCGCCACCAGTCCGCCCCACAGGAACGAACTGGTCAGGTAGTGGGTGCCCAGGAAACCGGCCAGTGGGTAGGCAAAGGCCCACCACAGGTGGCTCCAGGCAAAGTGCGCCCCGTAGACCCGGACCTGGAATTCCAGCGGAGTCTGCCCGGCAATAATGGTTTGGGTGATCAGATTTACCCAGTTCTGTCCTGCCCCGGCCAATAGTCACAGGAATAGCAGGTCCCCCAGGCCCGCTTGGTTGGCCGGCAGTACGGCCACGGTTGTGACCAGCGCCCCCACAAGCACAAAGGTGGTCTGGGCGATTCGTTTGGCCACCCCCCCGGCTAGCAGGGCCGCGGCCGTGGCCCCAATGCCGAAGGCCGACATCACCCAGCCGTACTCGGCGTTGCCCAGCCCCAGTTGCCCCTTCACCCGACCCACGGTATTGACCAGAATCAGCGCCCCGCTCACGGCCGCCACCAACTTCGGCAGCAGGGCGTAGCGCATGGGGCCACGGCCCCAGAGCCGGCGGGTGCCCACCAGCAGGTTGGGTACCGTGATGCGCGTGTCGGCCCCCGCTTCCGCTTCGCCGCGTAGCCGGGCGGGCAGGGTCAGAATCAATATCCCCGACACCAGAAAAGTAGCCGCGTCGAGAAAAAAGATGTTGCGCGTGCCCAGCACCACGGCCACCGCGCCCGCCAGCCCCGGCCCAAGCACGCCCAGCAGCTCGTAGGTGGCCCCCGAGAGGCTGATGGCCTGCGGGAATTCCTCGTCGGTGGTAACGGCCGGAATGATGGCTTGGAACGTGGGGGTGAAAAAAGCCGTGAAGGCATTCACCACGAACATGAGCGTGTACACCTGCCACACTTCCGTCACGAAGGGCAGCAGGGCAATGACACCCATGCGCACCACATTAGCCACCACGAGGATGGTTTTGCGGTTGAGGCGGTCGGCCAGCACCCCGGCCAGGGGCGAAAGCAGCACGAAGGCCGTCACGCGCAGCGTCAGGGCGAAGGCCAGGATTTGGGCCAAGTCGTTGCCGCCCAGCTCGAAGGCCAGCAGGGCCAGGCCCACCTAAGTGAGGGCATCGCCCAGCAGGGAGGTGGTCTGGGCCGCGTAGAGGCGGGCAAAGACAGGGTTGCGCAGGCTGGTAAAGGGCGCAAAAACGGTGTTCAGGCTCATGGAGTTAGGCAGTTAGACTCGCTGGAAATTCGATTGCTCACGGCCGCTAGGCCATCATGCCAAATGAGAGCATGATTTCAACGAGATTATCGGACGCCCCACGCAACACGAAAAGACCGACGACAGCTGCCACTACCAGCATCAGCGCGAGGCCTCCCATAATGGCAACCGTTTTGGTCCGGCTCTGGCCACCACGGCGCAGCTCAACGGCTGTGGTCAGGCTCAGGGTTAGCATTTCCATTGCAATGGCTAACGTCAGCAAGGCTCCGGCCCGGGCCCCGACCGTAAAGCCAACACCCACTAGCAGCCCGTCAATTATCACACCAATGGCTACCGCACCCAGCAGGCCCCAGGGCAGCACTGCGGCGGGCATGGGGCCAGCAGATTCGTCACCAGGGGCTTTTTTTCCATCCATTCGCCGAAATAACGCAGCCCAAACATGACGGCTACGCCCAGGGAAGAGCCCACGCCGACTTCGATGGGCGCGTGGCGCTTCATGATGTCGGGCAGCAAGTCCACGGCCACGACCGCAAAAACGACCCCGGCAGCAAAATGCAGCAGGGTGCTACGCAGCTTCGGCCCCGGAGTACGCCAGGCCGCCAGCAAGGCCCCCGCCACCATCATGCCGGCGGGCAACAGGGCAAAATTCAAGGCCGTGGTCTACTATGGGACTACGGCAGGCAGAACAATCAGAAGCATAAAAATCGGGAAATCAGCGAGGGTGTAAGTGAAATTCAAAAAGACCATCGCTGGCGGCCACCTTAGTGCTGCAGAGGGCACAGCAACGGCAGAAACAAATCGTTGGCTAGCTGTATAGTCCCAGGGAGAGATGGTGTATTTTCCGGGCTGGAATTTCGCACGCACTTATGGGACAAATACTCCACGGCAGCGCCCGCACAACTTCGGCAATACGGGCCGCTATCCAACGTAGTCAGGA
>NZ_QVLT01000016.1 GCF_003417065.2 Hymenobacter lapidiphilus
GCGGGTAAAACGAATCAAATCATCGAGAACACAGTACATTGCAACGGTCTGTTCGCGCATGGTCGGCAGGGCTTGAAGGGGTCGAATACTTCAAACCTAGTCTGTTCACGCCGAACAGACTTTTTTTGGCCTTATTTATACCTCGCAACTTGGGTTAGCTATACAGGCCGGGTTCGTCGTCGTCAGGGTAAAATAAGGCCGGCACTGCCCTCGCGACGTGGCCTGTGCCTGTAACCCCGTCGGCGCTATGACGAAAGTTAGGCGGCAGTCTGACATGGCTCATATCATTTACAGGCCGTTCCCCGTTTCTTTACCAGCGCCGATTTCCCTGCTTCAAGCCCTGTCCTATGACACCTTCCCTGCTGATTATCACCGATTTCTTCCGGGCCGCCGACCAGGCTCTAGCCTATGCCACTAGCCTGGCTGGTCCGTTGCAGGCCCGGCTGGTGCTGCTACACGTGCGCCGCGACTCGCTGCTCGACCCGGAAATGTTTACCGGCGAGCTGTCGGACCTGAGCAAGGAAGCCACGGCCCTGGCCCTGAGCCAGGTGGCCGACAACCTGGCCATCCCGGTGGTAGCCGAAATAGGGCACGGCCGCGTGGCCGATGCAGTGGCCGATGCCGTGAGCCGGCACCACCCGCTGCTAGTGGTGCTGGGCCGGCCCGACTACTCGGGCACGCCCGACCAACTGGTGCAAACCACCGCGCTCGATATGCTGCGCACGGCACCATACCCCATGCTTATTGTGCCGCATACGGTGGCTGGCAGCAAGCTGCCCCGGCGTGTGCTGCTAGCTGTCGATGGGGAAGATTTCACTCTGGGGGCCCATGTTGGGGCTATCCGCCAACTGCTGCAGCTGTTGGGTGCGGAGCTGACAGTGCTCCATGTAGCACCCGACGCCGCCACCCATATTCCGGAGGAGCAGGTGCTGGATTCGGTGCGGCGCACGGGCCTGGGTACTGATTTGCCGGTCCCTATGGGTCTGCGCCGCATAGTGGCGGACCGCCCAGCCGACGGCATTCTGCAAGCTGCCCTGGCCCGCGACACCGACCTGGTAGTGGTGCTGGCGCGGCCCCGCAGTTTCTGGGGGAAGCTGTTTCATGACAGCGTGACGGCGGAAGTGCTGCTGCACAGCACCGTGCCCGTGCTGGTGCTTCCTACGCTAGCCTGAAACAGCGCAGCCCCCGGTCATTCGCTTCATCACGAGCCCGGCCTCAGTTGGTGCCCTGCAGCTCACCAGTGAGTTTGGTGGGGCTGGCGGCAGAGAAACGTCCTGACCCGGTATTCTGATCCTTGGGTTACTCCGGGCTCCACAGGCGGGCTACGTGCAGGCTTCGGAGCAGGGTGTTCTTCTTGCTTTGGTGGGCCTCCATGCGCCCCAGGATGCCGGTCAGCGTCTGCACGGCGGTTACAATGCGGGGGCCTTTGTTGAGCATAACGCACTCGGCCCGGCTGCCCATGGCGGCATCGGTAATTTCGGCCCGCGCCGGCATACCGCCGCTGGCCAGGCTTTCCAGCACCTGCGTGGCCCAGATTACGGGCACGTGCGCCGCCTCGCAGAGCCACAGTATCTCTTCCTGTACTTCGGCCAGCCGCTCGAAGCCGCACTCCACTGCCAAGTCGCCGCGGGCAATCATCACGCCGCAGCTTTCGGCCTGCATAGCGCGCAGCAACAGGGCGGGCAGCTGCTCGAATGCCCGTCGGGTTTCAATTTTAAGCACGATGGGCAGCACCCGGTCGGTGAGCCGGTGCAGGTGCTGACGCAGCAGCGTTATATCCGCGGGGCTATTGACGAAGGAGAGCTGCACGGCATCGGCATGTTGGGCGATGAAGACGAGGTGCTGCAAATCCGTTTCCGTCAGGGCCGGAATGGAAAGCTGGCTGTCGGGCAGGTTGATGCCTTTGTCGTTGCGCAGCTTGTCGCCCTCGGCGCGGGCCTGAACTATGCGTACCTGCACCGCCTGCTCATCTACGCGCTCCACTACGCCCCCAATTTTGCCATCGTCGAACCAGATACGCTCGCCGGGCTTCACCGAGTCGAACACTTCGGGCAGCGTGCAGCCGATAACTGCCGGCCCGGGCGCGGAGTGGGGTGGGGCTGGCTCGTTGCGCTGGCCATCGAGGGGCTGGCGGGTGAGTTGCAGTTGGTCGTTGGGGCGCAGCAGCAGAAACGAGGTCTTGGCGGGTAGCACGTGGGGGCTGGCCTGCGCCCCGGTAGCCCCAACAAAAAGGGTGGAAGGGGTGATGTAGGCCGTTTTGCGCAACTCCGCCCAGTACCCGTTCGCCTCCGTACGCACTATGTGCAGCTTCCGCCGGGCCCCGCGCGCATCCTCAAACAATACGCGGTTGCCCGGGCGCAGGCCCTGCAACCAAGCCGCCGGAAAAACAAGGGTGGCCGCCGTGGCCGGCTGCTGCTGGGCTGCCAGCCAAAGGCGGGCGGGGGCTATTACCCGGCCCATGGCGTCGCGCCTGGGCTCCACCTTCAGCACGGCCGGCGCGGGCGGCAGGCCCTGGGTGCGCAGCTTAGGGCCGGCCAGGTCCATGCTCACCCGGCAGGTTTTGCCCAGTTCCTGCTCGGCGCGCCGCAGGTGGGCAATCATCTGGCCCCAGGCCGTGGCGTTGTCGTGGGCGCAGTTGATGCGCATACAGTCCATGCCTTCGCGCAGCAGGTTGCGCACCAACTCGTAGTTGCCTGCCGCCTCGCCAGGCATGGTTACCATAATTCGAACGTCGTGGGCCGCCGGCGCCGGACCTAGGCAGGCGTTGCTATGCTTGGCCAGCAGGCGAGGTCCTCCCTCGAAATCGGGGGCGGTTTCGGGAGAAGGGCCGGCGGCGGTCGGTGCCAGCAATGCCTGCACGATGGCCAGCACCGATTCGACGGTGGCCAGCGCGTGGGCCTCGGCACGGCCCAGCGACGAGAGGCCCAGCGCGGCAAGCCGTTGCTGCAGGCCGCGTCGGTCGTGCTGGCGCAGGGCCAGGTAGTGCAGCAGGTTGCGGGCGCTGGCCCGGAAGCCCGGGTGCACGGCCTGCAACTGGTCGGTGGCCTGATCGGCCAGGCGCAGCATGTCGGCGCGCAGCGTGGTCAGCTCAGCCAGCAGCTCAGTTAGCGCGGGCGCGTGGCGTCGGGCATACGGGATGTGCTGGACAGATTCAGGCATAAGGAAGCAGCAATAACCGCAGATACCGGAATTGGTGAGCGGTCGGCAGCCGGGCAGCTGCGGGCGGCGTATCAGCTCATGGAGGGCATCCAGTCGGGCACGCCCGGGGCATGGGCGGGCAGCAGTAACACCGGCACAGGGCAGTCGCGCAGAACCTGCGCCGTTATGCTGCGATGGAACAGCCGGCCCAGAAAGCTGCGGGGCCGCGCAATAAGAACTAGCAAATCGGCCTGCAGCTCGGCCTGGGCCCGCAGAATGGTGGCGGCCGGGTCGTCGTTGTCGTAGAGCTGCGGTGCTGCGGCCGTCGGCAGCAGCCCGCGCAGCGGTTCGCCAACCCGCGCATACTGGCTCGCCTGCTCTGCTGCCCCGCCCACAGCCGGCCGGATATGCACCACCGAAAAAGTGGCTTGCCAGCTTGCCAGCAGTGGAGCCAGGGCCAGGGCGGTTTCCCCCAATGCGAAGTGCTCGCCATCGACGGCTACCAGCACGTGGCGCGGCATAGCGGGCGGCGAAGCGGCTTCGGGCACCAGCAGCAACGGCCGGTGGGTGGCCCGCAGCACCGGCAGGGCCTGGTTGCGCAGAAACTGATCCAGCAGGCCCGGCTCGGCGCTCAGGCCCATGGCCAGCAGCAGCGGCCGGAAACGGGCAATAGCCTGCTGCACGGCCTCGGCCAGGGGCGCCATCAGCACCGATGCGCCGGCTGCCGCGGGCAGGCCTTCGGCCAACTCGTGCAGAGCCGCGTCGTCATCGGCCTGCAACTGGGCCACGTAGGGCATCGGAACAAACGCCAGCTCCGACGACAGCACCGGTGCCTGGCAGACGTTGACCAGCTCCAGCCGCACCTGCCGCGGCGCGCCCAGCAAGGCCGCGTAGTGAGCGGCACGCGCGGCTCCGGCAGACAGATCGACGAAGACAACAAAGGAGGGCTGCATAACGAAATCAGAGGAAGAGTTTACGAAGCCGATTATAAAAGCTAGTCTTTGGCGGGCAGCACCAGTACCGGAATGGTGCTGCGCTCGATGAACTGGCCCGTGACGCTGTGGTGGAACAGGCTGCCCAGCAGGCTGTGGCGGCGGGCTATTACCACCAGCAGGTCGGCCTGCTGTCGGTCCGCTTCGGCCAGCACACCATCTACTGCCGAAAGGTCAGCCACTTCGGCAACCTGGCCAAAGGCCGCCTCATCGGCCAGGTCGTTGGCGGCTATGGTTCCCAGAATGGTGTCGGCTCCCAGGCGCGGGTGGCTGCTGTCGGCTACCCGCACTATGTTTAGCGTGCCGCCGCCCGATACGCTTAGCAGCTGCCGGATTATGTCCTGGTACTGGTGCAATACGAAAGGTTGCCCGTCAACGGCCAGCAGCAGGCGGCGGGGCGGCACGGCCTCCTGGGCGAGGGCCGGCACCAGCAGCAGCGGGTAAGGTACGGTGCTGAGTAATGTTTTGGCCGTGCTGATCATCACTTCTACGGGTGTATTGGCCCCACCGGGGTGGCCCAGCACCAACAGCAGGGGGTTGTGGGAGCGCACGGCGGTACGCACGGCCTCGGGCAACTCCCGCTCCGATACTTCGACCTGAGTAGATACCGGCTGCGTGACGGCCAGCTGTTGCAGCGCCTGCTCGGTGGCGAGGGCGTCGACGGGCACGTAGGACGGGTCGTCGAGTGGGGCTAGTAAAGCATCGTAGCGGGCGTGCAGCAGCACGAGCTCTGCCTGCAGGGGCAATGCCAGCCCGGCAGCATACGACAGCGCACTGTTGGTAACGGCATAAAAATCGGTCAGTACTATTAAAGGCGAAGCCATAATGCTGGAGAACAAAAAGTGGGGGAAGAGTGCAGAAAAGGTTGCCAGGTAATTAGGCAGAAAGGGCTCAGCAAGCGGCCGGCAACGGGCTTCCGATAGAAAGGAGTGCGCAGGGGCGCAGAACGAATTGGGAGAAGAGCAACCAGGAAAGCAGGGCTGTAACGGCGGCTAGGTAACTGACCGGCAACCGCTTTGAGGCGGGGACTAGACTTCCGGGGCCGGGGTGATGACCCGGTAGACGTCCATGCTGACCTGATATACTTAAGATACGATATAAACCGAACAATGGTCGGATGCTCGGCCCGTATGCGGCTTTTGCCAACGGGTTACGCAGTTCGTCGGGGCGCTGGGTTTTCCTGCTGATCAGGGGCATGCGCGCCAGCTGGTAGAAGTGTAAGAGCTCGTGCCAAAGCAGGGGCGTAGTGCTGGGTGCCAACGCATTGATGCCAGGCACCCAGAGCGCCCCGGCAATAGCGTTTGGGGGCGCCAGGGCTGGTTGTTGGCCCCTGCCCGCCGGCTACCTCCCAAACCAGAAAGAGTGCCGACCAATCGGCCGGCACTCTTTCGAAAACCCACGTAATACGAAGCGAAGGGGCCAGCTTCAGGGCTGTGCGTGGTTGGTGTACACCCCCGGTGCGCTCCTGCCTAGAATCGGCTCAGGTAGTCTTTTGCTTTGAACTCGCTCTTCTTTTTCTTCTTTCCTGAAGAAAGCCACACGACCAGCCCGGCCGTGACGGCGCCGATAGTGGCCATTTTGGTAACGAAGGCCGTGCGGTTGTGCTTCCACTCCATACCGTAGCCCTTCTCGGCCCAGATGTTGGGCAGCTTGCCCTGAAACAGGTCCGTTACCACGCCTTCCACCACGTTTACGCGGTCGGCCACAATCAGCGGTAGCCAGTGCTTGTACTGGTTCTCGCTGTACTTGAACGCCTGGCGGCGGATCATCCCGCTCAGGCCGCTGGGCGGGGCCGGCGTGCCAAACACGGCCGACACCTTGGGCCGCTCAATCGACTTGAGCACCTCG
Organism: Hymenobacter lapidiphilus; assembly: GCF_003417065.2. Lineage (GTDB taxonomy): Bacteria > Bacteroidota > Bacteroidia > Cytophagales > Hymenobacteraceae > Hymenobacter. The sequence continues at coordinate 5,979 of NZ_QVLT01000016.1, forward strand.
ACGTTGACGGGCTGCAGGTTGTCGGGGCGGCGCTTGGGAGTAGGATCTTCGCCCGCGTTCATGCGCTTGCGCATGGGGTAGGTGGGGTCGTTTTTGGGGTCGGCGTCAATGCCCCAGCCCTTAATGGTCTTCGGGTCGATGGGGGTATTTATGGCGTTGTCTTTCATGGGGAGGCGGGGTTATTGGTTGGCGGTTGGGGGCATGAGCACGGTTTTGATGCAGTTGTCCAGTTTGTTGGAGAACATGCGGTAGCCGTCAGCCACTTCCTCCAGCGGCAGGCGGTGCGTAATCAGCGCCTTGGGGTCCAGCACACCGTTCTGCACGTGCTCAATCAGGCGCGGCAGCAGGCGCTTCACCGACGTCTGGTTGCCTCGCAGCGTCAGGCCCTTGTTCATGGCGTTGCCGATGGGAATCAGGTTATCGGTCGGGCCGTACACGCCCACAATCGACACCACGCCGCCTTTTTTTACCGCGTTGATGGCCCAGTGCAGGGCCGTGGCCGAACCGGCCTGCTGCAGCAGCTTGCGGCCGGTAATGGTTTGCAGCGTGTTGCCTTCGGCTTCGGCGCCCACGGCGTCAATCACGCAGTCGGCTCCCATCCAGTCGGTAATTTTCTTGATAAACACCACCGGGTCGCCTATTTCCTGAAAATTGTAGGCTTCGCAATACGAGTAGTTGCGGGCGAAGTCGAGGCGGTAATCCTCCTTGTCGATAATGATAACCCGGCCCGCGCCAAACAGCCAGGCGCAGCGGGCGGCCACAATGCCAATGGGGCCGGCCCCAAACACCACTACCGTGTCGCCGGTTTGGATGCCGGCCATTTCGGCGCCCTGGTAACCGGTGGGGATGACGTCGGTGAGCATCACGGCATCGTCCAGGTCCATATCGGCCGGGATGATGACCGGGCCCACGTTGGCGTAGGGCACGCGGGCGTACTCGGCCTGGCCGCCGTTGAAGCCGCCAGCGGTATGCGAATAGCCGTAAATGCCGCCTATTGCCCCCGATTCGGTGTTGGATTCCTGGCAGTTACCATACATTTCCTGCCGGCAGAAGTGGCACTCGCCGCAGGCAATATTGAACGGCACTATCACCCGGTCGCCCACCTTCACCTTGGTAACGTCGGCCCCGATATCCACGATTTCGCCCACAAACTCGTGGCCAAACGTGGAGCCCACGCGGGTGTCGGGCACGTTGCCATTGTAGAGGTGCAGGTCGGAGCCGCAGATGCAGGCGCGCAGTACGCGCACAATGGCATCCTGGGGATGCCTGATTTCCGGCATAGGTTTCTGCACGGCACGGACCCGCTTGGGGCCCCGGTAGTCCATTGCTAACATAGGGATTCTGGAAAGGATATGAAAGAGAGAAACTGGGCAACGCCGGGAGCACGAATGGCGAAACAGCTGCCGCTCCTGGCCCTAGCATTTGCCCATTTACTTACCCCAGGCCCTGCCAGAAGGTTGTTACGGTAGCGCTTGAAAATGTGCACGGCTGAAAAACGGCGAGTCTATAAACGAAGCGGAGCCGAATCGTCTCTACCGGGTGGTAGGCGATTCGGCTCCGTTGTGCCTGGCTTAAGTGGTCCTCCGGATTCGTTGAGTTGTTTGTTGCTAGAGGAGGAGGCGGGCTTTACAAAGTGGCGGCAGCGGCCGGGAGCACCTTGCCCGTTACCTCACCGAAACCAATCCGGACGCCGTCTTTCTCGGCGAAGCCGCGCATGGTTACCCGGTCGCCGTCGAGCAGAAACTTGCGCTCCGAGCCGTCGGCCAGCGGTACGGGGCGGGTGCCCTTCCAGCTTAGCTCCAGCATCGAGCCCAGCGAGTCGGGCGTGGTGCCTGAAATAGTACCCGAGGCATACAGGTCGCCGACTTGCTGGTTGCAGCCGTTGGAGGCGTGGTGGGCCAGCTGCTGGGCCATGCTCCAGTACATAAGGCCGAAATTGGCGTACGAAACGGCCGTTTCGGGGCCGCCTTCGGGCTGAATGGTGACTTCCAGGTTGATGTCGAAGTTGTGCTCGCCGGTCTGGCGCAGGTACAGCAGCGGCTCAGGCTCCTGCACCGGCCCGGCCATGCGGAAGGGCTCCAGCGCGTCGAGCGTCACTACCCAGGGTGCCACGCTGCTGCCGAAGCTCTTGCCCAGAAAGGGCCCCAGCGGCACGTATTCCCAGCTCTGAATGTCGCGGGCGCTCCAGTCGTTGAACAGCATCAGCCCAAAAATGTAGTCCTCGGCGCTCTGCACCGGCAGCGTGTCGCCGAGCTTGGTGGAGCGCCCCACCACGAAGGCCATTTCCAGCTCAAAGTCCAGCTGCTGGCAGGGGCCGAAAGTGGGCGCGGCGGCATCGGGAGCCTTGCGCTGGCCATTGGGCCGGCGGATATCGGTGCCGCTGACCACAATGGAGCTGGCCCGGCCGTGGTAGCCGATGGGAATGTGGCGCCAGTTGGGCAGCAGCGCGTTGTTGGGGTCGCGGAACATGGTGCCTACGTTGGTTGCGTGCTCGATGCTGGAGTAGAAGTCAGTGTAATTCTGGGGCTTCACGGGGCGCAGCAATTGCACGGCATCCTGGCGCAGCAGGCACTCGCGCATGGCTTCCTGCTGGTCGCGCAGGGCGGGGTTGTCGTGGCGCAGCAGCTCGCTCAGGCGCTGGCGCACGGCCCGCCACGCTGGCCGGCCCAGGGCAATAAACTGGTTGAGGCTGCGGCGGCGGAACACCTTGGGCATTTTCTTGCCCAGCTCCAGGTCCTCGAAATAGCCAAACTGGGCCACCGCGTACAGGTCGAGCACGTACTCGCCGATGGCCACGCCCAGCCGGGGGCCCCGCTCCGGGGTTTCAAACACGCCGAAGGGCAGGTTCTGAATCGGAAAGTCGCTGCCGGGGGCAATGTCAATCCAGGAGCGCAGGGTGGGGTCGTTGGCGTTGGCCATAGTAGCGGGCTGGTTTGGGTGAGTGGATAGGGTAGTGGATTAGGCAAAGGTAGAAGGGTAGGGGGAATGGGCGGGGTAGGTGGCGGTTTGTTCAGATATTTGCGCCATACTTTCCTTTGGACGCTCCATGCCCTACCTCCCCAACCCCGCCCGCTACGCCAATATGCCCTACCGCCGCTGCGGCCGTAGCGGGCTGAAACTGCCGGCTGTGTCGCTTGGCCTCTGGCACAACTTCGGCGACGTGGACGTGCTCAGTAACTTCCGCGCCATCCTGCACCGGGCCTTCGATTCGGGTATTACGCACTTCGATTTGGCCAACAACTACGGCCCGCCGCCCGGCTCGGCCGAAACCAACTTCGGCCGCATTCTTAAGGACGATTTCCGGGGCTACCGCGACGAGCTGGTGATTTCCACGAAGGCCGGCTACGACATGTGGGCCGGCCCCTACGGCGAGTGGGGCTCGCGCAAGTACCTGCTTTCCAGCCTCGACCAAAGCCTGAAACGGATGCGCCTGGAGTACGTCGATATCTTCTACTCGCACCGTTTTGACCCCGATACGCCGCTCGAAGAAACGATGGGCGCGCTGGCCCAGGCCGTGCGCCAGGGCAAGGCGCTGTACGTGGGCATCAGCAACTACGAGCCCGCCGAAGCCGCCGAGGCCATCCGGCTGCTGCGCGAGCTGGGCACGCCCTGCCTGATTCATCAGCCCAGATACTCGCTGTTTGAGCGCGGCCCCGAAAATGGCCTGCTTGATTTGCTGGGCCGCGAGGGCGTGGGCTGCATTCCGTACTCGCCGCTGGCCCAAGGCCTGCTCACGGGCAAGTACCTGCAGGGCATCCCCGCCGATTCGCGGGTGGCCAAGGGTGTGGGCTTCCTCACCGAAAACCACCTCACCGAAGAGCGCCTGCGCCAGATTAAAGCCCTGAATGAACTGGCCCAACCGCGCGGCCAGAGCCTGGCCCAGATGGCCCTGGCCTGGGTGCTGCGCGACGAGCGGGTAACATCGGTACTCATCGGGGCCAGCCGCCCCGCGCAACTCGACGACTCGCTGCGCTGTCTGAAGCAGCTGGCGTTCAGCGCGGAAGAGCTGGCGCGGATTGAGGAAATAGTGCGGTAGGGTTTTCTCGCAGAGGTTCGCGGAGTGTTGGGGCCAGCTACAGTTTAGCCCGGCTAGCGCAGCACGACGTAGGGGCGGGGCTTGTCCCCGCCCGCCGTTGAACGAGAGCAACCCGATTCGTTGGATGTATATCGTTTCAGCGGCGGGCGGGGACAAGCCCCGCCCCTACGTCGTTCTCTGCAACTGGAGTTACCTTACCGCGGCTCGCCATCTCCCAAACACTTCCTGCCCGTGACTAAATTTTACGCATTGCTGCTGAGCCTGCTGCTGCTCGCGGCCCACGGCCTGAAGGCCCAGACGCTGGCCGAAAAAACCAAAGGGCTGAAAAAATTCGAAGGCTTCTTTCCTTTCTACTGGGACGAGAAGACCGGCCGGATTCTGCTCGAAATCGACAAGCTCGACCAGGAAATTCTCTACGTCAGCAGCCTGCCCCACGGTGTAGGCTCCAACGACCTGGGCCTCGACCGGGGCCAGATTGGGCAGACGCGCATCGTGAAATTCGTGCGCAGCGGACCCAAAATCCTGCTGCTCCAGCCCAACTACGACTTCCGCGCCGTGAGCCCCAACCCTGATGAGCGCAAATCGGTGGAACAGGCCTTTGCCCGCTCCGTTATCTGGGGCTTCAAGGCCGAAGCCCGGGAGGGCAACCGGGTGCTGGTCGACCTGACGCCCTTTCTGCTGCGCGACTCCCATCAGCTCGACGACAAGCTGGAGGAGCTCAAGCAGGGCAGCTACAAGGCCGAGGAAAGCCGCTCGGCCGTGTTTCTGCCCAACACCAAGGGCTTCCCGCAGAACGTCGAGTTTGAGGCTATGGTCACGCTGATAGGCAAAGCCAAAGGCCGCGAAATCAGCTCCGTCACGCCCGACCCCAGCGCCCTGACGGTGCACCTGCACCACTCCTTCATTCAACTGCCTGATGGTGGCTACCAGCCCCGCGCCTTCGACCCGCGCGCCGGCTTCTACGCCAACGAATTCGCCGACTACGCCACTCCCATCGACCAGCCCCTTATGCAGCGCCAGCTGGTGCGCCACCGCCTGCGCAAACAAAACCCCGCGGCGGCCGTGAGTGAGGCGGTGCAGCCGCTGGTGTACTACCTCGACCGGGGCGCGCCCGAACCCGTGCGCTCGGCCCTGCTGGAAGGGGCGGCGTGGTGGAACCAAGCCTTCGAGGCGGCCGGCTACCGCAACGCTTTCCAGGTGAAGCTGCTGCCAGAAGACGCCGACCCGATGGACATCCGCTACAACGTGATTCAGTGGGTGCACCGCTCCACCCGGGGCTGGTCGTACGGGGCGAGTATCGTGGACCCGCGCACCGGCGAAATTATCAAGGGGCAGGTGTCGCTGGGCTCGTTGCGGGTGCGCCAGGATTACCTGATTGCCGAAGGGCTGCTGCAACCCTACGAGGACGGGCAGCCCACCAATCCGGCCATGCTGCAAATGGCGGTGGCCCGCCTGCGCCAACTGGCCGCCCACGAGGTGGGCCATACGCTGGGCCTCTACCACAACTACGCCGCCAGCCCCCAGGAGCGGGCTTCGGTGATGGATTATCCCATGCCCCGCATCCTCATGCGCCCCGACGGCAGCATCGACCTGAGCCAGGCTTACGCCGCCGGCATTGGCAGCTGGGACAAGCGCGCCATTCTCTACGGCTACCAGGATTTTGGGTCGGCGGCCGCTGAAAAAGCGGCCCTGCCCGGCATTATGCGCCATACCCTGGCCGAGGGTTTCGCCTTTATGGCCGATGCCGACGCCCGCGCGGCCGGTGGCGCCCACCCCACGGCCCACCTCTGGGACGATGGGGCCAATGCCGCCGACGAGCTGAACCGCGTGCTCGACGTGCGCCGGCAGCTGCTGGCCCGGTTCTCCGAAAAAGCCCTGGCTCCGGGCCAGCCCATGGCGTTGCTGGAAGAAGTGCTGGTACCTATCTACCTGCTCCAGCGCTACCAGGTAGAGGCGGCCGCCAAGCAGGTTGGCGGCCTCTACTATACCTACGCCCTCAAAGGCGACGGCCAGACCATTACGAAGCTGGTGCCGCCCGCCGAGCAGTGGAAGGCCGTGGAGGCGCTGCTGCGCACGATTTCACCCCGCGAGTTGGCCCTGTCGGAAGAGTTGCTGGCCAAGATTCCACCCCGGCCCGTGAATTACGGCCGCTCCCGCGAAACCTTCCCGACCCGCACCGGCCTCACCTTCGATGCGTTGGGCGCGGCCGAATCGGCGGCGTCTACTACCCTGGAGTTTCTGCTGAACCCCCAGCGGGCGGCCCGCCTGGAAGACTACCACGCCCGCCACCCCGAACAGCCCGGGTTGAGCGCCGTGCTCGACAAGCTGCTGGCCGCCACCTGGCGCGCCCGCCCCGAAACCGGCTCCGCGGGCGAGCTGCAGCGCCTCGTGCAGCAACTCACGCTGCGGCAGCTGCTCACGCTGGCCGCCACCCCCACGGCCCCGATGGGCGTGCGGGCCATGACCGCTTTGAAAGTGGAAGAGCTGAAAAACCAGCTGGAAAAAAGCCAGAAGTCAGCCAAAAACGAGAGCCAGCGGGCCAGCGCCCTGCTGGCCCTGCGCACCATCGGGCAGTTCGAAGAAACCCCCACTAAGTTCGAGCCCGCGCCCGCCCTAACAATGCCCGACGGTGCCCCCATCGGCACCGACGACTGCGGGGTTTGGTAGTGGAGCAAGTGTTATAGGTCGTCCTCACGTGCGCCTCACCCCCTAGCTCCCTCTCCGAAAAAGGAGAGGGGGACTAGCTTTTAGATTCTAAATCTAGAGCAGTCATAGTGACTAAAAATTACTTCTAGTTCCCCCTCTCCTTTTTCGGAGAGGGGGCTAGGGGGTGAGGCGCAACGGGAGGCGTAACATCCTCACTAAGAACCCTCCGGGGTCCAGCCGCCGCCGAGGGCGCGGTAAAGGTCGATGAGTAGCAGGAACTGCTGGCGGCGGGTGTCGGTGAGCTCCAGTTCGGCTTCGAGTACGTTACGTTGGGCGCTGATGACTTCGAGGTAGGTGGCGTAATTGGCTTTGAACAGGTCGTCGGAGATGCTGACGGCTTGTTGCAGGGCCTCTACCTCTTCCTGCTGCAAGTCGAACACGCGCTGGTAGTTTTCGATGCCGCGCAGGTTGGTGGTTACTTCCTCGAAGCCCGTCTGGATGGCCTTCTGATAGGTGCTGTAGGCAATCTGCTGGCCGGCTACCGAGCGGCGGTAGTCGGCCTGCAGCTCGGCTCGGTTGAAGAGCGGGGCCGAGAGGCCGGCCAGCAGCCCGTAGGCCAGCGAGCCGGGCGTGGTGAACAGCACCGAGGCCCGGTAGGCGTTCATGCCCACGTAGGGCGTGAGGCGCAACGAGGGCAGGAAGGCAGCGCGGGCGGCCGACACATCGGCGCGGGTGGCTACCAGCTCCAGCTCGGCCTGGCGTACATCGGGGCGGCGCAGCAGGGTGGCGGCGGGCAGGCCGGCCGCTATCCGGTTGGGCAGCGGCTGCTCCAGAATGGGCACGGTGCGGGCAATGGGGCGGGGGTAGCGGCCGAGCAGGCGGTTGAGCACATTTTCGGTGGCCGCTACGCGCTGCTGGGTTTCGGCCTCCAGGGCGCGGGTGCGCAGCAGCTGGGCCCGGAACTGCTGCACGGCCAGTTCGTTGGCCCGGCCGGCGCGTTTAAGCGTGCCCACAATGTCGAGGGCGCGCTCCTGCAGCTGCTGGTTTTTGCGTAGCACCAGCAGCTCGTTGTCGTAGCTGAGCAGGGTGAAATACTGCCGGGCTACTTCGGCTACCAGCTGGGTTTGCACCAGGTGGCGGCCCCGCTCGGTGGCCAGCAGCCGCAGGTAGGCGGCCTGCCGGCGCTGGCGCAGCTTGCCCCACAAATCAATTTCCCACGACGAGCGCAGGCCCACGAAAAAGTCTGGCGTGGGCGTCGGAATACGCTTTTTGCCCTCCACGTTGGGCGACAGGTTGGTGTCGTAGTTGCCCACGCCATTAAGCGTGTAGTCGCCGAAACGTTCCACGCCGGCACTCACCACCCCATCTACCTGGGGCAGCAGAGCCCCGCGGCGCAGCAGCAAATCGGCCCGGGCTATTTCGATTCGCTGCAAGGTGATGCGCAAATCGGGATTAGCCTGCAACGCCGTGTCAATCAACGAAACCAAGTTCGGGTCGCTGAACAGTTCGCGCCAGGGCTGCCGGGCAAACGTAGCGGAATCGGTAGCGGCGGAAGTAGTAATCGAATCGGCAATAGTAGCCAGCGGGAAGGCCAGCGGCACGGCGGCTACCCGGGGCAGCGCATCGGGTGCGGCTACCCGGCAGCTCGTCGCGGCCAGCGAGGCAACGGTAAGATAGGAAAGAACGGAACGGGAAAAGCGGGGCATGTAGTTGGGGAAGCTAGGAGTCAGGAGCTGGGAGCTGTGTGTCAACGAACACCCCACCCCCCGGCCCCCTCCCCGGTGGGGAGCGGGGAGTAAGGTCAGACCAAAACGGCCTCTTCCACGGGCGTTTCCACCGGTTTCGAGTTTTTCTTCTTGCCACCGCCCGAAAACAGCACGTACAAACCCGGAATCAGGATGACGCCGAACAGGGTGCCGATGAGCATGCCGCCGGCCGCGGCCGTGCCGATGGAGCGGTTGCCGAGGGCGCCCGCGCCGGTGGCGATGGTGAGCGGAATCAGGCCGGCCACAAAGGCGAAGCTGGTCATCAGGATGGGGCGCAGGCGGGCGTAAGCGCCTTCCACGGCCGCATCGAGGGCCGAGAGGCCTTCCTTGCGCTTGAGCACCGCGAATTCGATAATGAGAATGGCGTTCTTGCCTAACAGACCAATCAGCATAACAGCGAAACCTGGGCGTAGATGTTGTTTTCGAGGCCTAGCAGCTTGAGGGCCAGGAAGGCGCCGAAGATGCCGGTGGGCAAGCTCAGCAGCACCGGCAGCGGCAGCAGGAAGCTTTCATACTGGGCGGCCAGCAACAGGTACACGAAAATCAGCACGATGCCGAACACGTACAGCGCCTGGTTGCCGCTCAGAATTTGCTCGCGCGTCATGCCGCTCCACTGGTAGCTGTAGCCCCGGGGCAGCTCGGTGGCGGCCACTTTTTCCATGGTCGAAATCACGTCGCCCGACGAGAAGCCGGGGGCCGAGTCGCCGTTAATCATGGCCGAGGTGTACATGTTGTAGCGCGTGAGCTGCTCGGGGCCGTACACCCGCTCCAGCCGCACGAAGGCCGAGTAGGGTACCATCTCGTTGCGGTCGTTTTTCACGTAGAGCTTGAGCACGTCCTCGGGCTTGGTGCGGAAGCTGGGGTCGGCCTGCACCATTACCTTATACATCTGGCCGAAGCGGATGAAGTTGGAGGCGTAGAACGAACCCATCAGCGTCTGGAGCGTGCTCATGGCCTTGTCCACCGTCACACCCTTCTTGGCGGCCTGGTCCTGGTCGACGTGAATCAGATACTGGGGGAAGCTGGCGTCGAAGCCGGTGAAGGCCGAGCCGATGGCGGGTGACTGGCGCAGGGCCGCCACGAAATCCTGGCTGACTTTGGCCGTTTGCTGCAGGTCGCCGCGGCCGGTGCGGTCGAGCAGGCGCAGCTCGAAGCCGGCCGAGTTGCCGAAACCGGGCACGGTGGGCGGCGGGAAGAACTGGATGTCGGCGTCGTTGATATCCTTGGTTTTCTCGTTCAGCTCGGCAATCAGCTCGTTCACCGACTGGTCGCGGTCTTTCCAGGTTTTGAGGTTGATCATGGCCATGCCGTAGCTGGAGCCCGCCACCTCGTTCATGAGGCTGTAGCCGGCCAGCGTCGATACCGATTCGACCGGCTTGAGGCTGGCGGCTACCTTCTCCACTTCGTCGAGCACGCGCTCGGTACGCTCCACGGTGGCGCCGGGCGGGGTGGTCACGTTCACGTAAATCATACCCTGGTCCTCGGTCGGGATGAAGCCCGAAGGCAGCACCGACTGCACGCCCCAGGTAGCCAGGGTGAAACCAATCAGCAGGCCAATGGTGATGACGCGGCGGTTGGCCACGTAGCGCACCAGCCGCTGGTAGCCCTGGGCCAGGTTTTCGTAGCGGCGGTTGAAGCCGGAGAAAAAGCGGTTGATAAAGCCCTTTTGGGCTTCTTCACCCTCCGCCATTGGCTTGAGCATCAGGGCGCATAAGGCCGGCGTCAGGGTCAGCGCGTTCACGCCCGAAATCACAATGGCAATGGCCAGCGTGAGCGAAAACTGCCGGTAGAACACGCCCACCGGCCCGTCCATGAACGAGACCGGAATAAACACGGCCGACATCACCAGGGTAATAGCCACGATGGCCCCGCCAATCTCGCCCATCGCCTCCAGCGTGGCATCCATCGCCGACAGGTGCTTCTCGTGCATTTTGGCATGCACGGCTTCCACCACCACAATGGCGTTATCGACCACGATACCGATGGCCAGTACCAGCGCAAACAGCGTGAGCAGGTTGATGCTGAAGCCCAGCAGCTGCATGAAAAACAGCGTGCCAATCAGAGCCACCGGCACGGCCAGGGCCGGAATCAGCGTCGAGCGCCAGTCCTGCAAAAACAGGTACACCACGATAAATACTAGGATAAAGGCCTCAAGCAGCGTGATGAGCACGGCGTTGATGCTGGCGTCGAGGAAGCGCGACACGTCGTACGACACGTTGTAAGTCATGCCGGGCGGGAAGCTGGTGCCTTTCAGCTCGGCCATGCGCTCCTTCACGTTGGCAATTACCTCCGAAGCGTTGGAGCCGGGGCGCTGCTTGAGCATGATGGCGGCCGAGGGGCGGCCGTCAATCTTCGAGGTCATGCCGTAGTTGAGCACGTCGAACTTGACTTCGGCAACGTCTTTGAGGCGCAGCACCGAGCCGTCGGGGTTGGCCCGCAGCACCACGTTTTCGTACTGCCGGGGCTCGAACATCTTGCCGGTGTAGCGCAGCACGTACTGCAACACCTGGGCCTGGGAGCCCGAGCTTTCGCCCGACCGGCCCGGGGCCGCCTCCACGTTCTGGGCCCGGATAGCTTCCACCACCTCGTCGGCCGACACGTTGTAGGCCACCATGCGGTCGGGCTGCAGCCACACCCGCATCGAGTACTCGCGCGAGCCCATAATTTCGGCGAAGCCCACGCCATCAATGCGCTTAAGCTCCTGCAACACGTTGATATCGGCGAAGTTGTAGATGAACTTCTCGCCCACCTTGGGGTCGTCGCTCATGATGTTGAGGTAGAGCAGCATGCTGTTCACCTCCTTCTCGGTAGCTACGCCGGCCTTAATTACCTCCTCGGGCAACTCGTCGATAACGGTCTGCACCCGGTTCTGCACGTTCACGGCGGCCAGGTCGGGGTCGGTGCCTACCTCAAAAAACACGGTAATCAGCGTGGTGCCGCTGTTCGAGTTCACCGACTGAATGTAGGTCATGCCCGGCACGCCGTTGATGGCCCGCTCCAGCGGCGTGGCCACGGCCTTGGCCAGCACTTCCGAGTTGGCCCCGGTTTATTTGGCCGTCACCGTCACCGAGGGCGGTACGATGTCGGGGAACTGGGTAATGGGCAGCGTAAACAGCGCCAGCCCCCCCAGCAGCGTAATAAAGAGCGAAATAACCAGCGACAAAACCGGCCGGCGAATGAAGAGTGCGAGCATTCTTTCTTGTTAGTGCTTTGAGCTTAGTTGGTAGTGTATAGGCTGGTAGGGGCGGGGCTTGTCCCCGCCCGCCGTTCGCACCGTTTCAACGACAATCGTTCAACGGCGGGCGGGGATAAGCCCCGCACCCTACCTGTTCAGCATCTCTTTCATCGTAACCAGCCGGGGCTTGATGATGGCGCCGTCGCGCAGCTCCTGGATGCCTTCGTACACCACCCGGTCGCCGGGCTTGAGGCCGGCCTTCACCACGTAGTAGTCGGCGAGGCGGACTTCGGGCTCGAATGCCTGCTGGCTCACCTTGCCCCCTTTGCCCAGCAGGTACACGTAGTTCTTGTCCTGCACCTCAAACACCGATTTCTGGGGCACCAGCACGGCATCTTTCACCGTGTTGGTGAGCAGCACCTTGCCCGAGGCGCCGTGGCGCAGCAGGTATTTGGGGTTCTCGAAGCGGGCGCGGAAGGCAATGGAGCCGGTGTTGGGCGCAAACTGGGCCTCCACTGTTTCTACCTTGCCCTGCACCGGGTAAGTGCTGCCGTCGGCCAGAATGAGCGCGGCCACGTTGGTGGCGCGGGCCGAGTCCTGGCGGCGGGTCCTCACGTACTCCAGATAGTCGGTTTCCGACACGTTGAAGTAGGCGAAAACGTCGGCGGCATCGGAGATGGACGTGAGCAGGGTGCCGTCCTCAATCACGCTGCCCTTTTTGAGTGGAATACGGTTGATAACGCCATCAAAAGGGGCCTTAATGAGCGTGTACGACAGATCGAGGTTGGCCTGGGCCTGGGCCGAGAGCTGCTGCTGCACGGCGGCCTGGGCGGCGTGTAGCTTGGCGCGGGCCACATCGAGCTCCGTTTTAGAGATGATGTTTTTGCTCACTAACAGTTGAACACGCTCCAGCTCCAGCTCGGCTACGCGGGCATCGGCGCGGGCGCTGCCAAGGGCGGCTTTGGCCTGGCTGACGCGGCTACGGTACTCGGTGTCGTTGAGGCGGAACAGCGTCTGGCCCTTGCGCACGGTCTGGCCCTCGTCCACGTAAATTTCCTCCAGAAAGCCTTCAACCCGGGCTCGTACCTCCACGTTGCGCACGGCCTGAATATCGGCCACGTAGCTGTGGGTGAGCACCGTGTCACGGGCGCTCAGGGCCGTCACCAGGATTTCGGGCAGTGTTTCTTTCTTAGGCGTGTCGGCTTGGGTTTCGGCCCCGCAGCCGGCGAGCGAAGCGGCGCAAAGCGGTAGCAGCAGCCAACGGAAACGGGAGAGCAGGGGCAGGGGCATTGAAGAGGAGTTGGGGAGGAAAGAAGTGCGTCGGATGGCAGCCCGACGGCACAAAAGTCCGCCCCTGGTATTAGGGTCAGGTTAAGCCTACATTAAAAAGCCTTAATGCCCCCTGCGCCCTCTGGCGGCTCCCCAGCACATTCCCACCCCGGCCTCCAGCCCAATAATGAGAGCCGCCCCCACCCATCACGCCAGCTACAGAAGCTAGGCTGTAAGATGTTGATAGACAGTATAGGTATAGTTCATTCGCTCCTCGCTCCTCGTTCCTCGCTGCTAAGGTCCCTGCATCCACTCGCGCGGCATGGCAGAGTACAGGTAGTCAGCAGGCATAGCTACCCAGCCGGCGGTGGGCCGGGAGCCGAAAGTGCGGCCGGATTTAAGAACGGATTAAGAACCTCCGATGCGAAGGAGTCGCTCGAAAAGCCACTGCCGGGCTTGCTTGGGGGCGCTACTCGAAAAAATCGGTGGGGTCGGCCTGGGCCAGGTACTTGCTCAAGGCCCCCAAATCGGCAAAGATGGGCTGCACCAGCACCAGTAACCGCGCCGTGGCGGCCGGTCCGTCGGTATAGGCGCGGAAAATCTCGCCCGCCCCGGCCAGCTCCACATGGTCAAGCAGCTCGGGGTCGTGCTCCTCCAGAATCGTTTCGATGTGCTCGGCCCAGCTGGCCCCGCCGCCCCCAAACCCGTACCGCTCGAACACCACGTAATAATCATCCATGTCCGAGAGGTCCACCAGCAGGCGCTGCTGCCGCTCGGGCGTGGCCAGTTCCGGCGAAACTTCGGTGAGGATAAACGGGTGGGTGTCGGTGGGGTCGGGCATGGGCCGCAAGGTACGCCGGGCAGTTATCAATTTCCCTTGCGTGAGAGTGGCCCCTTAGAATTCGCGTTGCCTTACTCAGCCAGTAAAGGAGCGGGCTTGCCATAATCCCAGTGTCACCGATTAAATTCTGGATACTGGCTTGGCTGAGCCCGGTGCCTGTTTCCTAAACAGCTTCACTGGCTCAGATGCCACCTGCGGCGAAACCCTGCGGTCGGGAGGGAAATATATTCCTGGCGGCGGCCCGAGCCCCAGGGAGGAGGGAGGCAGCCGAGCCCTTGCTGCGGATATGAGCTGGGGCACGGAGGAAAAAGACTATGTCGCAAACATACGTCATAGCTATGTCGTATATTTGCGACATAGCTCCCGGCTTCAGCCATGACCTACGCCAAAACCGCCGCTTTCACCGCCGACCAGCAGCAGCTAGCCCGCGTGGCTAAGGCCCTGGCCCACCCGGCGCGGGTGGCCATCATTCAGCTGCTGGCCAGCAAGCATACCTGCATTTCGGGCGACATCGCGGCCGAGCTGCCGCTCTCGCGCACCACCGTTTTCCAGCATCTGCAGGAGCTGAAGGCCCTGGACCTGATTCGCGGCGAAATTGACGGGCTCACGGTTTGCTACTGCCTCAATACCGAGTTGCTGCGCCAGGTGCAGCAGCAGTTCACGGCCTTCTTCACGGAGGCTACGAGCGGCGCGGCCTGCGGGCCAGCCGATGCCTGCGCCTTCTAATTACCAGGCTGTTAGCTTTAAACTGGTAGCCGTTAGCATTTTGTTGAATACCAAGCAGTCGCTTCAAGAACACCAGCACCGACATTCGATACCCTTGCTCTTTTTAACCTCCTCAACCATGAACATTTCTGAAATGAAGCAGGCCCTGACGGGGCTGGAAGCCGTGAATTTCCGCTTGCCTACCGGCGAGTACCTGCCCGCGCATTTCCATGTTACGGAAGTGGGCCTGGTCAGCAAGCACTTCATCGACTGCGGCGGGGTGGAGCGTCGCGAAACCGTGGCCAACTTCCAGCTCTGGGAGGCTGGCGACTACGACCACCGGCTGGCCCCGCAGAGATTCCTGCACATCCTCAACCTCTCCGATAAGATTCTGGGCAGCGAAAATCTGCCCATCGAAGTAGAGTACCAGCAGGTCACCATCGGCAAGTTCGGCCTCACCTTCGACGGTACCGATTTCGTGCTCACGCCCAAGCAGACCGCCTGCCTGGCCCAGGATGCCTGCGGCATTCCCGATGCCCAGCAATTCTCCCTGCCGCAGCTGCAAATGGCCGCCTGCACCCCGGGCGGCGGGTGCTGCTAGATGTTCCTCAAGGGCTCAACCGGCAGATTGCGCCGTTCTGCTGTACGCCCTTTTTCTCCCGCTGATGACCATTGCCTTTTTCTCCGACGTGCATGGCAACCTGCCGGCGCTGCAAGCCGTGCTGGCCGATATTGACCTGCGCCGGCCCGATATGATTTTCTGCCTGGGCGACTTGGTGGGCTACGCGCCCTGGCCCAACGAAGTGGTGAACGAGGTGCGCCGGCGGGGCATCCCCACGCTGGCCGGCAACTACGACCAGGGCATCGGTTTGGCCCGCACGGAGTGCGGCTGCGCCTACAAAACCGACGTGGATAAGAACCTGGGCGCCCAAAGTATTGCCTACACCAACGCCGTGGTGGGCGACGATGAGCGGCGCTACCTGCGCCTGCTGCCCAAACATATGCGCCTCGATTTCGAGGACGAACCCTGCACGCTCAGCCTATTTATGGTGCACGGCTCACCGCACCGCATCAACCAATACCTGTTCGAGGACTTTCCCGAAGATAGTTTCCGCCGCCTACTGGAGGGGGCCGGGGCCGACATTCTGCTCTTCGGCCACACCCACAAGCCCTACCATCGGGCCATTGCTTACGAGCATGCGGGCGAAACCCGCTACCGCCACGCGCTCAACATCGGCTCAGTGGGCAAGCCCAAGGATGGCGACCCCCGCGCCGCCTACCTGCTGCTCCACCTCGACGAGCACACCCGCCTGACCGAGCCTAGCAGCCTGCGCAGCGGGTTCGTGCGCGTGGCCTACAACGTGGAGCAGGCCGCCGCCGCCGTGGAGGCCTCGCCGCTGCCCAACGAGTACGCCGACATGCTCCGCAAAGCCTATTAGCCCCATGCAAGCAACTCCCCTTACCGCCCCGGCCCCCGCCGCGCTGGCCGAAAAAAAGCTTTCGGGCCTTGACCGCGGCCTCACGCTCTGGATATTTCTGGCGATGGGGCTGGGCGTGGGCCTGGGCTACTTCGTGCCCGGCCTCAACGCCGCCGTCAACTACTTCTCGGTGGGCACCGTGAACGTGCCGCTGGCCATCGGCCTGATTCTGATGATGTACCCGCCGCTGGCCAAAGTCAAGTACGAGCAGCTGCCCACGGTTTTCCGCAACACCCGCATTATTGGGCTTTCGCTGGTTCTGAACTGGATAGTGGGGCCGCTGCTCATGTTCTTTCTGGCCATCTGGCTGCTGCCCGACAAGCCCGAGTACATGATGGGCCTGATTCTCATTGGTATTGCCCGCTGCATTGCCATGGTGCTGGTCTGGAACGATTTGGCCGACGGCAGCCGCGAGTACGCCGCCGGGTTGGTGGCGCTCAACTCCATCTTCCAGGTGCTGTTCTATGCGGTGCTGGCCTGGCTGTTCATCACGGTGCTGCCGCCGTATTTTGGGCTGAAGGGCTACGCCGTGAACATTGGTATCTGGGACATTGCCCAGAGTGTGCTCCTCTACCTGGGCGTCCCGTTCGCGGCCGGTTTTGGCTCGCGCTTGGTGCTGCGCCGCCTCAAGGGCGACGCCTGGTACGAGCAGGTCTATATCCCGGCCATCAGCCCGATTACGCTGGGGGCTTTGCTGCTGACTATCGTGGTGATGTTCAGCCTCAAGGGCGAAACCATTGTGCAGGTGCCGCTCGATGTGCTGCGCATTGCCCTGCCGCTGGCCTTGTATTTCGGTATCATGTTCGTGGTCAGCTTTGCGGCTGGCAAGTGGCTGGGGGCCGATTACGCCGAGAATGCCAGCATCGCCTTCACGGCCACCGGCAACAACTTCGAGCTGGCCATTGCCGTGGCTATCGGGGTGTTCGGGCTGAA
Organism: Hymenobacter lapidiphilus; assembly: GCF_003417065.2. GTDB lineage: Bacteria > Bacteroidota > Bacteroidia > Cytophagales > Hymenobacteraceae > Hymenobacter. Next base: position 22,828 of record NZ_QVLT01000016.1, read on the forward strand.
CTCGGGCCAGGCATTTGCCGGCGTCATCGGTCCGCTGATTGAGGTGCCGGCCCTGATTGCGCTGGTCAACGTGGCCTTCTGGTCCCGCCGCCGCTGGTACGGCGGCAAACCGGTGGCCCCGACCGCGTAGCTTCCTTCGTTTCAATGCAGCCATTGTACATGAATTTCGCCACCCTTCCCGTTACTGCTGACTTCACTGCCGACGTGCTCGTTATCGGGGCCGGCCAGAGTGGGCTGGCCGTGGGCTACTACCTGCGGCGGGCGGGTCTGGCCTTCGAGCTGCTCGACGACCAGCCGGCCCCCGGCGGGGCCTGGCCCCACGGCTGGAACTCGCTGCGGCTGTTCTCGCCGGCCGACGCCAGCTCCCTGCCGGGCTGGCTCATGCCGCGGCCAGCGGACAACAGCTTTCCTACCCGCGACGCGGTTATCGACTACCTCACGCGCTACGAGCAGCGGTACGAATTGCCGGTGCGGCGGCCCGTGCGCGTAGCCGCTATTCATCAATCTTCGCAGGGCGGTTTCGTAGTGCAAACCGATGCCGGAACATGGCGGGCCCGGGCGGTAGTATGCGCCACGGGCAGCTGGCGCAACCCCTTCGTACCGGCTTACCTTGGGCAGGCCGGTTTTGGCGGGGTGCAGCTGCACTCGGCTCATTACCAGCAGGCGGCGCCCTTCGCCGGGCAGCGGGTGCTGGTAGTGGGCGGCGGCAACTCCGGGGCGCAGGTGCTGGCCGAAGTTTCCCGGGTGGCGCACACCACCTGGGTCACGGAAAAAGCCCCCCGCTTCCTGCCCGACGACGTGGACGGCCGGGTGCTCTTCACCCAGGCCACTCAGCGCTACCACGCCCAGGACGGCCAGGCGGCAGCGACCCCGCCCACGCTGGGCCACATCGTAATGGTAGACCCGGTGAAGGAGGCCCGCGGCCGGGGCGAGCTGGGTAGCGTGCGGCCGTTTGCGCGGTTCACGCCCACGGGCGTCGTCTGGGCCGATGGGCGCGAGCAGGCTGCAGATGCAGTTATCTGGTGCACCGGCTTCCGACCCGCCCTCTCATTTCTGGCAGACCTAGGAGTTATGCAGCCAGATGGCCGGGTGGCCACTGTCGGCACGCGGGCCACCGCCTTGCCGGGTCTGTGGCTGGTAGGCTACGGCACCTGGACGGGTTTTGCGTCGGCTACGCTCATCGGCGTGGGCCGCTCGGCTAGGGCCACAGCCGACGAAATCAAGGCGTTTCTGGCCCCCGGTTAAGCGTCGGCCGGGGAGGTGAGCTAGTGCCTCAGGCCTGACTCCGAAACCATCAAAACTCCACGATAAACCCGATGGTGGGCAGCACGGTGGCGGCGTTGTTGTCGAGCAGTACGGGGATGCCGTTGGTGCCGTCGGGGCGCAGGGGCTGGCCGTCGGTGGACACGAATTCGGTGTTGTCGGGGGTGCGCTGGAAGGCGTAGCTGGGCACGGCCGGCGACTTCAGGGCCAGTGCGTTCTGGATGTCGACGTAGAAATCGAAGGTGAAGCGGCGCAGGTTTATTTTCTTGTCGAGCCGGAAATCGAGTTGCTGGAAGGTGCCCAGGCGCTGGGTGTTCAGGCGGTTGTAGTCGAGCACACCCTGGCCCACGGTGAGGTAGTTGGCCCGCGAGGCGGCGGCATCGAAGGGCGTGTAGGGCGCGCCGCCCGCCAGGCGGTACTTCAGGCCCAGCTCCCAGCCCCGCCCGAACTTGCGGCCCAGCAGCGCCGAGGCCAGGTGGCGGGTGTCCCAGGCTGAGGGCTTGTAGCGGCCATCGGCCCCCGTAAACTCGCTGTTGAACAGCGTGTAGGAAGCCACCGCGTAGAGGTTGCGGGTGAGCTGCTGCTGAAAGAACAGCTCGCCGCCAAACGACCGGCCTCGGCCGGTACTGGTCACGGCCTCGTTGCCTAACGCAATGAAGTCGCCGCCCAGGTTGGCCAGCGAAATACCGTCGCGCACGTTCACCGGGTAGTGGTCGTACTGCTTCCAGAAGCCTTCGAGCGTGATTCGGCGGCTGGTACTGGGCAGGAACTCCAGGCCCGCCACGTAGTGGGTGCTGCCGATGTAGCGGTTGGATTTGTTCACGAGCTGGCCGGCGTTGTCGCGGAAGCCGAGCAGGGTAGAGGGCGGAATTTTGTAGTAGCGGCCCACGCTGGCGCTGGCGTTCCAGCGCGGCGTGAGGGCATAAGTGGCCGAGAGCCGGGGCGAAATCGTGCGCAGTAAATTAGCCCCGCCATCGGTGAAGCTGTTGCCATCGGTGCGGATACCGGCCGAGAGCGTAAGCCGGTCGGCATCGAGGAAGGAGCGGGTGAGCTGGCCGAACGCACCGAAGCGGGCGAAGTCAATAGCCGAGTTGAAATCGACGGTGACGGCCGGCTGCTGCACCGTGCCGTCGGGGGCTATTACGGCCTGGCGCAGGCGGTTGAAAAAGCGGTTGTCGTAGTGAATGAGCTGGCCCACGGCCCCGTAGGCGTAGCGCCAGCGGCCGGCGCTGCGGTTCACGTCGAGGCGGAGCTTGTTCTCGGTTTCGCCCGAGCGCGTGAGCAGCACCCGCTTGCTTTCATCGCCCCGGAAAGCCGAACCGCCCTCAAAAAAATCGATTTGATTATGCAGTTGGGTGCGGCTCAAAGCCAGGTTGAGGTAGCCTTGCGGCAGCAGCTGGCGCAAACTCAGGCCCACGGTGTAGTTCCACTGGTCGATGGTAGGCGTGTTGCGGATGATGTAGGCCTTTTCGGGCGTAGTGGAGCGCGGCACGGCCACCTCGAAATGGTCGAGGGCCCCCAGGCCCAGGGCCGTGAGCGTGGTTTTGGGGCCCAGCTTGGAGGTGATTTTGAATTGGGAATCCCAGTAATCGGGCCGGATGGGCAGGTCAATCAGCTTGAAGAGCACCTGCAGGTAGGAGCGGCGCACGGAGGCCAGAAATGTGGTGTTGGGCGCCAGCGGACCTTCGAGCGTGCCGGCCACCTCGGTGCCGCTCAGGCGGATATTGCCCTGCACGCGGTCGGGGTTGCCTTCGCGCTGGCGGAATTGCAGCACGCTGCTCAGCACGTTGTCGTAGCGGGCCTCGAAGGCCGAGGTGCTCAGCGTCACGTCCTCAATGAAGCTCACGTTGAGCATGCCGGCCGGCCCGCCGGCGCTGCCCTGGGTCTGGAAGTGGTTGATGACCGGCACCTCAATACCGTCGAGGTAGTACACGTTTTCGTTGGGCGCGCCGCCCCGGATGATGATGTCGTTGCGGAAGCCGGCGGTACCGCCCGTGCCGCCGCCGCCCACGCCGGGCAGCACCTGCACCACCTTCGAAATATCGAAGTTGCCGCCCGGGTTGCTCTTGATTTCCTGGGCGCTCAGGCGCTGCACGCTCAGCGGTGTTTCGGCCGTAGCCACCCGAATGGCCCGGCTGGCCGTCACGGTCACCTCGCCCAGCTGCTGCTGAGCCGCCACCAGCTCCAGCCCTACAATATTGGCGTTGCCGCTGGTGATGACGATGTTGGCCCGTAGCAGCGGCTCGTAGCCGATAAATGAGGCCCGCACGTTGTAACTGCCCGTTGGGATGTCGGCGAGCCGGAAGCGGCCCTGCTCATCGGCGGCCGTACCCAGGCTGCTACCCTCCAGGGTAACGGTCGCGCCCGGCACCGGCTGCTGGGTGGCCCGGTCGCGCACCGTGCCGCTCAGCACGCCCGTTTGGGCCCAGCTCAGCAGCGGCAGCAGCCACAGCAATAGGAGGTAGAGGAAGCGCATAAGCTGGGGTGTCGGAAAGAATAACAGGTGGAAAGTCTCAACTTAACCGTAGCCCATAGGTTTCGGACCGCTGCCGTTAGCGCCGCCGCACGGCTTGTAGCTGCTGCCGTAGCTCGGCGGCCGAGTATATCCGGCCCCGGGCCACGACGGTGTGAATCCCACGCAGGGCCGCCAGACTGGTCAGCGGGTTGCGTTCGAGCAGCAGCAAATCGGCCGCTTTATTGGGGGCGATGGAGCCGGCCGTGGCTTCGAGGCCGAAGAAGCGGGCCCCGTTGAGAGTGGCGGTGCGCAGGGCCTCGGCGGGCGTGAGGCCGGCGCGCACCAGCTGGTCGAGCTCACTGAGCAGGGCCGCGCCGGGGTACACGTAGGAGTTGGAGGCCCCGCTGTCGGAGCCGGCCAGCAGCAGCACGCCGGCTTTTTGCATCCCTGGAATCAGGCTCCGAAACCGCGCCCCGAGCTGCTGGTTGAACGCCCGGGTGGCGGCCGACTGCTGCCGGACCCCGGCCAGGCGGCGGGCGTAAGTAGCTTCAATTTTCGGGTCGATGTAGGCCAGCAGCGAGTCGCGGGAGTGGTCGGTGGTGGGCAAATCGGCCAGCAGCTGCTGAATATAAAGCGTGGGCACCACGGCCGTGCGCTGCTCGGCCAGCATCCGGAACGTGCGGGCGGCGGTGGCCGGGTCGTAGGTGCGGTACACGGCCGGCAGGGCCGCGAACAGCCCGATGGGCCTAGCGGTGCCCTGGCTCTGGCGGATGGCGGCCGTGATGCTGTCTTCGCGGTTGGAGCAGGCTTTGAACACGTAGTAGAGGTGCTCGGAGGCATCGAGGCCCGCCGCGGCGGCCTCGGCCAGCGTTACGGTGTAGGGCATGTGGCCGGTGGTGCGCATGCCCCGCTTTTCGGCCTGCGCGATGGTGTTCAGAAAGGCCTCACGTGAAATGGTGCTCTCGTAAATCTTCACGTAATCGACCCGCAGCGCCTGCAACGAATCGAGGGCCCGCGTAATCTGGGCGGGCGTTTCCACTTCCAGCGAACCAGCCCAGAACGCGCCGGGGCCATCAATTTTGGGTCCTGAGGTGAAGATGGTCGGCCCTGCCAGCCGGCCGGCCGTAATCTGCCGCCGCCACTCCATCACGGCCGGGGTCAGGTCGCCGCCCGCGTCGCGCACCGTTGTGATGCCGTGGGCCAGGTACAGGGGCAGCAGGTTTCGGTTGGCGTTTACCAGTGAGTCGCCACCCCGAAAATGCACGTGCATGTCCCAGAGCCCGGGCATGAGGTAGCGCCCCTGGGCATCGAGCGTACGGGCCGCCCGCGGGGCGCTGGCCGAGGTGGGGCCGAGTTGGCGGATGATGCCCCCGGCTACTGCCACCGTCTGGTCGGGCCGAATGGTGCCGGTTTCCACGTCCACTACGTTGGCGTGGGTGATAACCAGGTCATAGGCTGCCTCGGCCGGGCGGCGGGCGGTACAGCCGGCAGCCAGCAGCAGGGTGGTGGCGAACAGAAGGCGGGCGGGGTGGGGCATGGGGCGTAAGGTAAGTAGGGACGGGGTTGTTTGGGGGCTCAGCTTATATGGTCGTTACGTGCTTCGTATCGCCCTCTGCGTGCGCCTCACCCCCCCCGGCCCCCTCTCCGAAAAAGGAGAGGGGGTGCGTTCAACGACTTGTGCAATCAGTTCTCGAACGTACTGTCGTCTGGCACCCCCTCTCCTTTTTCGGAGAGGGGGCCGGGGGGTGAGGCGTAACGTAAGGATACTAATAGGAGCCCTTAGACCCCCAGCGCCTTCAGCAGCACCGAGACGCTGAGCCAGGTCATCACCAGCACCACCAGCACCCCGAACACGGCCAGCACCAGCGGGTGGCGGTAGCTGCCCACGATGGCCGGGCGGTAGGCCGCTACCAGCAGGGTACCCAGGGTGAGGGGCAGGATGAAGCCGTTGAGCGCCCCGGCCCAGAGCAGCACCTGCACCGGCTGGCCGATAGTCAGGAACAGCAGCGTGGAAAGCCCGATAAAGCCGATAATCCAGCGATTTTCGTGGGCCGCCACCCGGGGCAGTAGGGCTTTAAGGAAGGAAATGGACGTGTAGGCCGAGCCGATGATGGACGTAACGGCCGCCGCGAACATCACCACCCCAAACAGCCGGTAGCCCACCTCCCCGGCCGCCAGCCGGAACACCGAAGCGGGCGGATTGGCCGGGTCAATAGCTAGGCCCTGACTCACCACGCCCAGCGTGGCCAGAAACAGGAACACCCGCACCAGCGAGGCCACCGAAATGCCCAGCACGGCGCTGCGCGTGACTTCGGGCAGGGCCGCTTCGCCCCGAATGCCGGCGTCGAGCAGGCGGTGGCCGCCGGAAAAGGTGATGTAGCCGCCCACCGTGCCGCCCACCAGCGTGATGATGGAGGAGAGGTCGAGTTGGGTGGGAGCCAGGGTGCGGCGGGCCGCTTCGGCCAGGGGCGGGTGGGTAGAAAAGGCCACGTAGACGATGGTGAGCACCAGCACCAGGCCCATCACCTGGGCGAAACGGTCCATGAGCCGCCCGGCCTCGCGGACCAGGAAAACCCCCAGCGCCACCCCGGCCCCCAGCACGGCGCAGATCGTTACGGGCAGGCCCGTAAGAGCCGAGAGGCCCAGGCCGGCCCCGCCCACGTTGCCCACGTTGAAGGCCAGGCCGCCGAGCACAATCAGCACTGAAATCAGGCTGCCCAAGCCCGGAAGCACGCGATTGGCAATGTCGGGGGCCCGCAGCTCGGCCACGGCAATCACCCGCCACACGTTCAGCTGAACCCCAATATCGAGCAGAATAGAAGCCAGAATAACGAAGCCAAAGCTGGCCCCGAGGCGCTGCGTAAACACGGTAGTCTGGGTCAGGAAGCCCGGGCCCACGGCCGAAGTGGCCATTAGAAAAGCGGCTCCCAGCAGCACGCCCCAATTACGGGCCGGCTTCATATGCGGAGCCCGGAAGGCGTTTGCACCGTCACATCGGCCGCTGCCAGCGCGGCCCGGAGCCGGCGAGCAAAGGTCAGCGCATGGGGGCCGTCGCCGTGCAGGCATATTGTGTCGGCCCGGATAACCACGTCCTCGCCCGACTGGGCCCGCACCCGGCCCTCGCGGACCATGCGTAGCACCTGGGCTTCGGCTTCGGCGGGGTCGTTGAGCAGCGCGCCGGGCTGGCGGCGGGGCGTGAGCGTGCCGTCGGGCTGGTAGCTACGGTCGGCAAATACCTCGTGGGCGGTGCGCAAACCCAGCTTCTCAGCGGCCCGGGGCAGGGCGCTGCCGGCCAGCCCGTAAAGGCAGGCCTCGGGGGCCACCCGGTACACGGCTTCGGCCAGGGCCTCGGCCAGGTCGGGGTTCACGGCGGCCATGTTATAAAGAGCTCCGTGGGGTTTTACGTGGTGCAGCATGCCGCCCTCGGCCCGCACGAAAGCGGCTAGCGCCCCAATCTGGTACACCGTCATATCGTAAGCTTCTTCGGGGGAAATTGCCATTTCGCGGCGGCCGAAACCCACCAGGTCGGGTAGGCCGGGGTGGGCCCCGAGGGCTACGCCGTGATGCATGGCCCGGCGCACGGTATGCTTCATCACGGTCGGGTCGCCGGCGTGGTAGCCGCAGGCAATGTTGGCCGACGTCACAAAGGGCAAAATGGCTTCATCCTGCCCCAGGGAGTACGCGCCGAAGCTTTCCCCCAGGTCGCAGTTGAGGTCGATGGTAAGGGTTGGGTCCATAGGCGGGCAAGATAGGCGGAAGCGGCCGATGTAGGGGCGGGGCTTGTCCCCGCCCGCCGTTAAACGGTTGTCGATGAACAGCGGCGCATGGTGCCATTGATGACGGGCGGCTGACTTGATTGAATAGCGACGTCTGGTTTCGTCGAACGGTAGCGCTTGGTTTCGTTCAACGGCGGGCGGGGGCAAGCCCCGCCCCTACATCGCCCTCCGCAACGCCACGGCCCGTTCCAGTTGCCGCAGCCGGTCTTCCTGGGCTAAATACAACTGCTGGGCTTTGGGCAGGCTGATTTCCTGGAACCGCAACGTGCCGCCTGGGGGCACCTGGGCCAGGGCCGAAAGGTCGGCGCGGCTACCAGGGCCAGGCGGGGGTAGCCGCCGGTAGTCTGGTGGTCGGCCAGCAGCACGATGGGCTGGCCCTCCGGCGGCACCTGCACCGTGCCGAACGTGACGGCTGCCGAGAGCAGCTCGGGTCCATAGGCGGAGCGGAACAGGGCCGGACCCGCCAGCCGGCTGCCCATGCGGTTGGAGGCCGGTGTAACCTGGAATTCCTCGGTCCAGAAAGCCTGCTGGCTGGCTGCCGTGAACTGCCCGTACTCCGGCCCGCGTACCGACCGCAGCACGGGCGCGGCTTCGGGTCGGGGCGTTAGGGTCGGTCGGCGAACCAGGGCGCGGCTACGCAGGGCAGCTCGGGCGAGCGGGCCAGCAGCAGTTGGCGCAGGCGGACGGCGGTGGGAGCGGGTTCGGCCACGGGCAGCACGTCCTCGGCCTGTAGTGCCCGGCCCGCCAGCCCGCCGATACCGGCCGCCAGGTAGGTAGCGCGGCTGCCCAGCACCGTCGGCACGGCCAGCCCGCCAGCCACGGCCAGATAGGCCCGGCAGCCTGCCTCGGGCCGGCCGAAGGTGAGTTCGGTGCCGGCCCGCACGGCTACGGCCCGGTTCGGGGGCAGGGGCTGGCCGTTGAGAGTGGCGCTGAGTTCGGCGCCGCACAGGGCCAGCAGGTGGTTGGTGGTGAAGCGGATGGTGGGGCCAAGCAAGGTGATTTCCAGAGTAGCCGCGCCGGGCGCGTTGCCCACTAGCAGGTTGGCCACGCGCAACGCCCGGGCGTCGAGGGGGCCGCCTACGCTCACGCCCGCCCGGCGGTAACCGGGCCGGCCGGCGTCCTGAATGGTGGTGAGCAGGCCGGGGCGCAGGATATGCAGGCTCATGCGGCGGGCCAATGACGGAACTGCTCCGCCGTGATGGATACGAATCGCAGCCGCTGGCCTGCCCGTAGCAGGCTGGGGTCGGCTGCTTCGGGCCGGAACAGCCGTTCGGGGGTGCGGCCAATCAGCTGCCAGCCGCCCGGCGTGGGCAGGCAATAAATGCCGGTCTGGGCGCCGGCAATGCCCACCGCGCCGGCCGGCACCCGGGCCCGTGGACTGGCGCGCCGGGGCATGGCCAGCTCGGCGGGTAGCCCACCCAGGTAAGGGAAACCCGGCGCGAAACCGATAAAATGCACCCGATAATCTGCTCCGGCGTGGCGGGCCACCACTTCCGCCGGACTCAGCCCACAGTGCCGGGCCACCGCCTCCAAATCGGGCCCGAATTCGCCCCCGTAGCACACCGGAATTTCTACTGCCGGCCCGGTTTCCGCATCGGCGGTTGTAGGGGGCAGTTGCGCCAGCCGTTCCCGCAGAATGGCCGCCACGACTTCAAACGGCGACCCGGCTCCGGCCGCGCGCACCTGCCAGGGGTCGTAGAAAACGGTGAGCGTGGTAAAGGCGGGCACCAGCTCCTGCAGGCCCGGAAACGGGTGGGCCAGCAGGTAGTCGGCCACGGCCTGAATGATGGCGTTGGTGGCTTCGCTGATGACGGTGCCGAACTCCAGGACCACGGCCATTTCGCCAAGTGGGTAAAGGCGCGGGAGCAGGGCAGCGGGTAGGAGGGAAGAACCAGACATCGGTGAGCAAGATAGGGCCCGGCGGCCGGTTAAGTATGGTGTAAAGTCGCGTATTCGCGTCTCGTCGTTGCTGATGCTGTGGTGCTCATGTGAACTACCGCTTCGTTGTTTACCGCCAAAACCAGACAACAAGATGCCCGCAGTTCTACGCCGAGACGCGAATACGCGCCTCTACAATCCGGGCCACAGCTGCCAAACGGCTGTATCTTGGGCATCTTCGCGCTCCTAGTCTTTTCTACATGACCATTCCTGCCTGCCCGCGTTCCTGTTATTCGCTACTGCCCCTGGGCCTGCTGCTGGCCGCCTGCGCCCGCGCGCCGCTGACGCCGGTGGCTACGCCTGTTACAGTGGCTGCCGCCGGCACCGCTGCCCCGGCCGTGGTGCCGGGCGTGAGTCGGGAGCTGGCCGATGACCGGGCCCGCCGGGTGTCGCGCCTGGGCTACGAACTACACCTGGATGTGCCCGCCGACCGGGCCGCCCCCATCGGAGCAACCGAAACGGTACGTTTCCACCTCACCGATGCTGGCCAGCCGCTGCAGCTTGATTTCAAGGAGCGGACCGCCAACCTGCACGCCCTGCGCGTGAACGGCCAGCCGGTGCCTATCGACCACCGCGCTGAGCATCTGGTGCTGCCCGCCGCCAGTCTGCGCCCGGGGGCCAATGCGGTGCAGATTGAGTTCGTGGCCGGCAACCAGAGCCTCAACCGCAACGACGACTACCTCTACACGCTGCTCGTGCCCGACCGTGCCCGCACCGTGTTCCCGGTGTTCGACCAGCCCAACCTCAAGGCTGCCTTCACGCTCACGCTCACCCTGCCCGACGCTTGGCAGGCGCTGGCCAATGGCCCTTTGCAGGATTCGACCCGCGCAAACGGCCGCAAAACCTACCGCTTCGCGCCCTCCGATACCATCAGCACCTACCTATTCTCGTTCGCGGCGGGCCGGTTCTCGCACCTCGTGCGCAGTCCGGCGGGCCGCACTATGCAGTTGCTGCACCGCGAAACCGATAAGAGCAAGCTGGCCCTGAGCCTAGACCCCATCTTCCAGATTCATGCCGACGCGCTTCAGTTTATGGAAGCCTACACCGGCATCCCATATCCGTTTCAGAAGTTCGATTTCGTGGCTCTGCCCGATTTCCAGTACGGCGGCATGGAGCACGTCGGGGCCATCGATTACAAGGCCAGCTCGCTGTTTCTGGATGAAGGCGCGACCCAGGACCAGAAAATTGCCCGTTCCAACCTCATTGCCCACGAAACGGCCCACATGTGGTTCGGCGACCTGGTGACCATGCAGTGGTTCAACGACGTGTGGATGAAGGAGGTGTTTGCCAACTTCATGGCCGATAAAATCACCCAGGTGGCGCTGCCGGAGTCGAACTACGACCTCAAGTTCGTTATCGACCATTACCCGGCCGCCTACGGCGTCGACCGCACCAGCGGGGCCAACCCCATCCGCCAGAACCTGGATAACCTCAGCGACGCGGGCTCGCTCTACGGGGGCATCATCTACCACAAAGCGCCCATTATGATGCGCCAGCTGGAGCGGCTGATGGGGGAGGAACCCTTCCGCGACGGGCTGCGCGCGTACCTGAAGCAGTACGCCCACGGCAACGCCACCTGGCCCGACCTCATCCGGCTGCTTGACGAACGGACGCCCGCTGATTTGCAGGCCTGGAACCAGGTGTGGGTGAACCAGCCCGGCCGCCCGGTATTCGACTACGACCTGCAAACCGCCAACGGCCGCATCAGCAGCCTGCGCCTGCGCCAGCAGGCCGAAGACGGCTCCGACCGTATCTGGCCCCAGTTTTTTGAGTTGCTGCTGGTGTACCCCAACGGCCGCACCCGCGAGCTGACCGTGAACCAGAACGCCCGCGAAGTGGCGGTGCCCGCCGCCGTGGGCGAGCTGGCCCCGGTGTTTATCCTGTTCAACTCCACGGGCCTGGGCTACGGCGTGTTCCCGGTTGATAAGCCGCTGCCGGCCGGACTGGCCGCTCTGCCCACGCCGGTGGCCCGGGCGGCGGCCTACGTGAACCTCTACGAAAATATGCTCAACGGCCGGGCTCTCGCGCCCGCCGAGCTGCTGGCCGTGGTGCGCCGCCAGCTGCCCCGCGAAACCGAGGAGCTCAACCTCAAGCTGCTCACCAACCAGCTGACCGACGTGTACTGGAAGCTGCTCGCGCCCGCCCGCCGCGCCGCTCTGGCCCCCGCGCTGGAAGCCGAATTATGGCAGGCCCTGGCGAAAAACCCCGCGCCCAACTCCAAGAAGCTGCTGTTCAAAGCCTACCAGTTGGTGGCCCTGAGCCGGGCGGCCCAGGCGCGCCTCTACCGCATCTGGGACCAGCAGCAGGCCCCCGCGGGCGTGAAACTGACCGAGGACGACTACACCAGCTTGGCCCTAGCGCTGGCCGTGCGCGACTACCCGGCCCCCACGCCTATTCTGGCCCGTCAGCTCACCCGCATCACCAACCCCGACCGCCGCAAGCGCATGGAGTTCATGCTGCCCGCCCTCTCGCCCGACCTGGCCACTCGCGACGCCTTCTTCGCCTCCCTGGCTGATGAAAAGAACCGCGAAAAGGAAGCCTGGGTGACGGCGGCGCTGGCCTACCTGCACCACCCGCTGCGGGCCGCCACCTCCGAAAAATATCTGCCCCAGAGCCTGGCGCTGCTGGAAGAAATCCAGCAGACCGGCGACATTTTCTTTCCCTATTACTGGCTCCAAGCCACGCTCAGCAACTACCAGACGCCTACCGCCGCCCGCACCGTCCGCGACTTCCTCACGGCCCACCCCAGCTATAATCCCCAGCTCCGCGCCAAGCTTTTGCAGGCTGCCGATGATGTGTTCCGGGCTGAGAAGTTGGTGAAGGAGTGAATTGGTAATTAGAACAAAAAGTACGTCATGCTGAGCGGAGCTGAAGCATCTCTACCGCTTCGTTGCAACGATTGGATTACTACTGCGGTAGAGATGCTTCGGCTCCGCTCAGCATGACGTTCTTTTTACTGGCAACTGGCAACTCACCAACCGCAGCTAGTTGCGCCGCTGGGCTGGCTGGGCGCTTAGTTGGCCACGTAGCTTCAGCACGTAGGCCAGCAGGGCGGCGGCGAGGAGGGCCAAGGTGGCGGCCAGCACTTCGCGGCTGGTGCGGGCGCCGGTGGCGGCGTCGGCGGTGGCCTGCAGGTCGCGCATTTTTTTGGCCTGCTGCCGCTCGCGCTCCTGCAGGTTCTGCACCTGATTTTCGAGGTCGTAGAAGCGCTGCTGAGTGCTGCTGCGGTCGGTTTGGGCCACGGTTATCTGCTGCTTTGCCTGCTGGTTTTCGGCCGCTACGGCGGCCTTGCTGCGCAGCGTAGCTGCCTGCACGGCCTGGATTAGCTCGGTGTCTTTGCGGATGATGCCCTTGAGCGCGTCGACCACTTCCTGCAGGTCCTTTTTGCTGGGCTTGTTGGCCAGAAAGGCGTTGCGCTGGCCATTGGCGGCCTCGTACTGGCTTACCAGCTGCTGGCGCTCGGCAATGAGGCGCGGAATGGCGGGGTCGGCGGGGGTGGGCGTTTGGGCAAGGGCTGAACCAGCGGTGGAGCAGACGAGCAGGAGGCAGGGCAGGAGGTGCTTAATCATGGGGCAAAGATGGCAGGTTGCCGCACTTAGCGGCGAACTGTGCGCTTACGGCCGGTATTGCCACCGCGTTATCCGGTGGTCCTGCTCCACGACCATGTAGGGCGAATTGGCCTCCTTGCGTACTCGGGCCCCCTTTTGCAGATAATAGGCCAGCGTGTTGTAGTAGGTATAGCCGGACGAATCACCCGTTGCGAGAATAAAGTCCAGACTATCGGCCGTTATCAGGTGCCTGGTGGCCGAGTCGGCTGGCTCGAACGACCAGAGGTCGTAACGGACCGATTCGTCGTTGTTCAGGTACCAGTTGAAATGCTGGCGGTTCACGTCGCACTTGGTTACCTGCCCCTCAAGCGCCATTTCGCGGTCTACCGTCACCAAGTCGAGGCCAAAAAAACTATAGAAAAACAAGCCCATCATAACCGGGACCAAGATAACCTGCAGTAGCTGGAAGCCAAAACGTAAAATCTTGCGGAGTGCGGCTTTTTGGCGGAGGCGGGCGCGGGCTGACATGGGGCGAAGAATAACGTTCTGGTATCGTTTCCTGCGGAGGAGCGCATACATAAACCGCGAAGGTCCGCAGAGTCGTTCTTAAACAGCTCTGCGGACCTCCGCGGTTTCGCTTCTGCCTCTGCAGGAAAGCGGCTAAGAAAACCTACCGGTTCATCTCTACAATATTGGTTTTGGGGGCCACGGCGTTGCGGATGCTTACCTGGCGGGCCACCTCCTCGGCCAGCTGCCCGAATACAACGGCGGCCGGCGTGTCTTTCTGCAGAATGACGGGCGTGCCCTGGTCGCCGTTTTCGCGGATGCTCTGCACCAGCGGAATGTGGCCCAGCAGCGGTATTTCGTGCTTGTCGGCTAGGCTTTGGCCGCCGCCTTCACCGAAGAGAAAATACTTGTTGTCGGGTAGCTCGGCGGGCGTGAACCAGGCCATGTTCTCAATTACGCCCAGTATCGGTACATTGATTTGCGGCAGCCGGAACATCTGCAGGCCCTTCTCGGCATCGGCCAGCGCCACTTTCTGGGGCGTGGTCACGATAACGGCGCCGGTCACGGGCACGGTCTGCACCATGGTCAGGTGAATGTCGGAGGTTCCGGGGGGCATATCGAGCAGCAGGTAGTCCAGCTCGCCCCAATCAACCTCCGTGATGAATTGCTTGAGGGCCGAGGAAGCCATCGGGCCGCGCCACACAATGGCCGACTCGGCCGGAGCCAGGAAGCCGATGCTCATCAGTTTCACGCCGTGGGCCTCGATGGGCTGGATGCGGTTCTTGCCGTCTTCACCCTGAAAAATGTGTGGCCGGGCGCTTTCTACCCCGAACATGAGCGGCATGCTGGGGCCGGAAATATCGGCGTCGATGAGGCCCACGCGGGCGCCGGTTTGGGCCAGGGCAATGGCCAGGTTAGCCGTAACCGTGCTTTTGCCCACACCGCCCTTGCCCGAAGCCACGGCAATAATGTTCTTCACGCCGGGCAGAATATCGCGGTTCTGGCGCATGGTCGTCACCCGCGAAGTCATCACGATGACCACCTCCGCGTCCTTGTCGACCATGGTATGAATGGCCCGCTCGCAGGCGTCGTGGATGAGCTGCTTGAGCGGGCAGGCGGGCGTAGTGAGCACGACGGTGAACGAGACGGTGCGGCCATCGATGGCCACGTCCTCAATCATGTTGAGCGTCACGAGGTCCTGGCCCAGATCGGGCTCCTCAACGTAGCTGAGGGCTTTCAGGACGGCTTCTTTGGTGATAGTGGCCATAGGGTTGCTGCGGGTAGGTAACGAAGTGCAAAGATAACCCGGAAATACGCTTGTCATCCTGAGCAGCGCGAAGGACCTATCCGGAGGCTATATCCAATGATTGGCTTCTCTATAGGTCCTTCGCGCTGCTCATGATGACAGTAGTTGCCAGCCGCTCAAAGGTTACCTTTGCCCACCTATGGCCCGCATCCCCAAAGAAACCGTCGACCAAATTATCCACCACGCCGATATTGTGGAGGTAGTGGGCGACTTCGTGAGCCTCAAGAAGAAGGGCCAGAATATGTGGGCCTGCTGCCCGTTTCACCACGAGAAGTCGCCGAGCTTTTCGGTGGCGCCGGCCAAGGGGCTGTACAAGTGCTTCGGCTGCGGCAAGGCCGGCGGGGTGGTGCAGTTTATCATGGATATTGAGGGTACCAGCTACGTGGAAGCCCTGAAATACCTGGCCAAAAAGTACGGCATCGACGTTCAGGAGGAGGAAAAGACCCCCGAGCAGCAGCTGGCCCAGAACGAAAAGGACTCCCAGTTTATCGTCTCCAACTGGGCCAAGGACCACTACCACCGGCTGCTGGAGCACGACGACGAGGGCCAGAGCGTGGGCTGGAGCTACCTGCGCCAGCGCGGCCTCAACCAGACCACCATTGCCACCTTCGAACTGGGCTACTCGCTCGACCAATGGGATAACCTGCTTAAATCGGCCACGACCGCGGGCTACGAGCAGAAATACCTGGAGAAAACCGGCCTTGTAGTAGTCAAGGAGGACGACAACGGCCAGGATACCGGCCGGCGCTACGACCGGTTCCGGGGCCGGGTGATGTTCCCGATCCATAATGTATCGGGTCGCGTGATTGGCTTTGGGGCGCGCACGCTCAAGCCCCACGACAAAACGGCCAAGTACCTCAACTCGCCCGAATCGGAGATTTACCACAAATCCGATGTGTTGTACGGGCTCTATCAGGCCCGACAGGCCGTGCGGAGCGAGGAGCAGTGCTATCTGGTGGAAGGCTACCTCGACGTGCTGAGCCTGCACCAGGGCGGCGTGAAGAACGTGGTGTCGACTTCCGGTACCTCGCTCACCGACGGCCAAATCCGGCTCGTGAAGCGCTACACCGACAACGTGACGGTGCTCTACGACGGCGACGCGGCCGGTATCCGGGCCTCGCTGCGCGGCATTGATATGCTGCTTGAAGGTGGCCTGAACGTGCGCGTGGTGCTGTTTCCGGACGGCGAAGACCCGGATTCCTACATCCGCAAAGTCGGCGACCAGCGCTTTAAGGACTACCTCGAAACGGCCAGCCAGGACTTCATCCAGTTCAAGACCGACCTGGTGAGCCGCGAGGCCGCCCACGACCCGGTGAAGAAGGCCGAGGCCATCCGCGAAGTACTCCAGAGCATCACCAAAGTGCCCGACCCTATTAAGCGGCAGGTGTTTCTGCAGCAGACTTCGCAAACGTTCGGCATTGATGAGCAGGTCATCATCAGCGAATACAACAAGCTGGCCCGCCAGAGTGCTCCCAAACCCGGCACCAGCGGCGGCAACACCAGCAGCGGCGGTGGGAGCGGGGCCGGCTTCCAGCCCGAAACCCGCAACCAGCCGCCCCGCCCCAGCCGCCAACTCAGCCCCGAAGAGGAGGCCGAAGCCCTCATGTACGGCGCTTCGCCCGAGGATTTGGCCGGCGGTGGCGCGGGCGGGGCCACCGACGACATGGAGCCCGTGCCCGATGTGCTGGAGCGTTGCGAGCGGGAAGTGGTGCGGCTGCTGCTGCTGTACTCGGCCCAACCGCTGGCCCCCGAGGTGAGCGTGGCCCAGTACCTGCTGGAGCAGCTCGACGACACGACTTTCAAAACCAGTATTTACGCCGATATGCTGCACCTGTGCCGCGAGGAGCTCAACCAGGGCCGCTGGCCCGAGGTGCGCACGCTCATCCAGCACGGCCGCTCCGATATCCGGAGCGCGGTGGCCGAGCTGGCCACCGAGAAATATGAGCTAAGCCCCAACTGGACCACCCACCAGATTCATGTGCCCCGCGAGCTCGACGTGCTGCAGCCGGCCTGCGACAACGCCATTCTGCGCCTCAATAAAGTGAACGTGGAGCGCGAACTGGCCGTGCGCCTCGAAGCCCTGCGCAACCCCACCGATGACGCCGAAATGATGGAAAACCTGCAAACCATTCATCTGCTGAAGCAGATGGACAATCAGCTGGCCAATATGCTGGGCACCGTCATTCCGCGCCTGAACGGGTAGGGCAAGCGGACGCCAGATCAAGCATGACCGCCTTTTTGGTTAAGTGTTCACATGCTCTCGGGCGAAGCTGGGGCGTCGCCCTACGTTTGCGCTACGGCCGTTCCATCCTTGCCATTGCGCCCGAGCCTGTCGTTCTTGCGGCCCCGCCACCAACTCCCGCAAAAATCGGCTGCTCCATCCGCTGGCACACCGAGCAATCCAACTCGAAAGCTAACAGCTAATAGCTGTCAGCTAAAAGCTTAAAAAGAATGCCTCCCATTATCAAGCCTCCCCGGCCCGGCCTAGTACATTACCTGCGGGATATCTGGCAGCGCTTTAACCTGAGCCGCTTCGTGGGGGCACTGGCCCTCACGGGCTCGGGGCTGGCTACGGGCATCATCGGGTTTATGTGGATTGAGAAATTCTCGTTTCTCGATGCCCTGTACATGACCATGATTACCGTCTCGACGGTGGGCTACCAGGAGGTACACCCGCTGTCGGTGGCGGGCAGGCTGTTCGTGTCGATTTATATTTTCTTCAACCTGCTGATTCTGGCCTACCTGCTGTCGGTGCTGAGCACGTACATCTTCGAAGGCGGGCTGCGTACGATGTTTACCATGCTTAAAAACGACCAGCAAATCCGCCGCTATTCCGACCACGTGATTGTCTGCGGCTTCGGCCGCAACGGCCGCAAAGCCTATCTGGAACTACGGGCCAGCGGGGCCGATGTGGTGGTGGTGGAGCTGGATGAGGCCGTCATCAACGAGTACGTGGCCGACGAGGCTGACCAGAACGAGAGCGTGTCGGTGGTGCGCGGCGACGCCACGCTCGACGACACGCTGCGGGCGGCCGGGGTCGAGCGGGCCCGCGCCCTCATTACAGCCCTGCCCAAAGACGCCGACAATGTGTTTGTGGCCCTCACAGCCCGCGAGCTGGCCCCCAACATCACCATCGTGGCCCGCGCCAGCCTCAAAAGCTCCGAAACCAAGCTGCTACGGGCCGGGGCCAACTCGGTGGTGATGCCCGACGAAATCGGGGGCTCCCACATGGCCAATCTCATCATGCGCCCCGAGGTCATCCGGTTCCTGGACATGATTTCGGGCTTGGGGCCGCACCGGTTGCGGCTGGAAGAAATGCGCGCCGAGGAGCTGCGGCCCGAGCTGCGGGGGCAGAGCATCCGCCAGCTCGACGTGCGCTCCCGCACCGGCACCACCGTTATCGGCCTGCGCCACCAGTCGGGCGAGTTTACCATCAGCCCCGCCGCCGACCTCGTGCCCGGTACCGGCGACGTGCTGCTGTTTCTGGGCACCGAGGAGCAGATTGTGAAGCTGCTGGATACGTTCCAGCAGGCGTAGCTCTTCAGCTGCCAGAACGCAACGTGATTCTTCGCCGCCGCTTGATTCGCGGGATGCGCTAAATGATGTTTCCTCCGGCAACTCACAACTGATGCCGTATCTTCGCGGGGCCCTATCAGCCCGCCGCTTTCCTCGTGCACATCCTCCAAATCTGCCCGCGCGTTCCGTTTCCGCCCACCGATGGCGGGGCCATTGCCATGTACGACGTGGCCGCTGGCCTGGCCCGCGCCGGCCACCGCGTCACGGTGTTGGCCCTCAACACGCCCAAGCACCGGCAGCCCGCCACCGTGCTCGACCACCTGGGCCCCAACGTGCGCCTGCTGACGGTGGACGTGGACACCCGCCTTTCGCCGCATAAGGCCCTGCTAAACCTGCTTTCCAGCGCGCTGCCCTACAATGTAGAGCGGTTTGTGAGCCCGGCCGTGGAGGCGCAACTGGCCGAATTGCTACAGCAGGAGCAGTTTGATGTGGTGCAGGTGGAGGGCACGTTTGTGGCCTGGTACGTAGAGGCGCTGAAGCGGCTGGCCCCCACGGTGCCGGTGGTGTTGCGGGCCCACAACGTGGAGCATACCATCTGGCAGATGCTGGCCGACAAAACCCGCAACCCGCTCAAGAAGTGGTACCTGCGCCAGCTGGCCGGCCGGCTGCGGCGCTTCGAGCAGCTGGTGCTGCCGCGCTTTGATGCCGTGGCCGCCATTACCGAGCCCGACCAGCAGCGCCTGCGCCGGCTGGGCTGCTCCGAGCCGGTGGTGTTCGTGCCGGCCGGCGTCGAGCTGAGCCGCTTCCGGCCCGACCCGGCCATCCGGCCCCGCCCGCGCACGTTGTGCATGCTGGGCTCCTTTGATTGGCTGCCCAACCAGGAGGGGCTCGACTGGCTGCTGCGCGAGGTATGGCCCGAAGCGCGGCGGCAGTTTCCGGAGCTGCAGCTGCACCTGGGCGGCAAGAACATGCCCGAGCGGTTCCGGCAGCTGCGGCTGCCCGGCGTCACGGTGCACGGCTTCGTCGAGTCGGCGGCCGAGTTTATGCAGCAGTACGAGCTGATGCTGGTGCCGCTGCTGAGCGGGGGCGGCATGCGCATCAAAATCATCGAGGGAATGGCCTTGGGCAAGTGCATTCTCAGCACCACGCTCGGGGCTGAGGGCATCCACGTAAAGCCCGGTTTTGATATTGTAGTGGCCGATTCGGCGGCTGAGTGGCTGGCGCAGCTGGGCCGCTACTACCGCGGCGAGCTGCCCGCGGCGGCCATTGGGCAGGAGGCTACCCGCACCATCGCCCGCCGCTACGACAACGAACGGGTAGTAGAAAGCTTCCTCGATTTATACACCATTCTGCTGCCCGCCCGTGCCGCCACTACCTGACGTGCTGGCGGCGGCTACTTTCTGGGGCAGCCTGCTGCTGGTGGCCCACACCTACGTGCTGTATCCGCTGCTGCTGACCCGCCTGGCCCGCGGCCGCCACCAGAATGCCAACGTGTACGCCCCCGATAGTCCCGAGCTGCCGGCCATCGATGTGCTGCTGGCCGTGTACAACGAGGAGCAGGTAATCGAGGAGAAAATCCGCTCGACCTTCGCCACTACCTACCCGCCGGATAAGCTCACGTTCTATATCGGCTCCGATAATTCTTCCGACCGCACCAACGCCCTCATCACACGGCTGGCGGCCCAGTATCCGGGCCTGCGGTTCCGGCCGCTGGGGCAGCGTACCGGCAAGCCCGGCGTGATGGAAGTACTGTCGGCGAAGGCCACCGCGCCGGTGCTGGTGCTCACCGACGCCAACGTGTTTTTCACGCCCGACACGCTCTATCAGCTGGTGCGGCATTTCCGCAACCCGGCCATTGGTTTGGTAGGCGGCCACATTCTCAACCCCGACCACCGCCAGGAAGGTATTTCGGGCCAGGAAAAGGCCTATCTGGAGCGCGAAAACCTGATTAAGTACCAGGAGGGCGTGGTGTGGGGCAGCATGATAGGCGCTTTCGGGGGCTGCTTTGCGGTGCGCCGCGCCTGCTACCACCCGGCCCCGCGCGGCTTCATCGTCGACGACTTCTTTATTTCCATGGCCGTGCTCCAGGATGGCTACCAGGTCATCAACGAACTGGCCGCCGTGTGCCACGAAGACGTGTCGGACCAGCTGCCCGAGGAGTTTCGGCGCAAGGCCCGCATTTCGGCCGGCAACTTCCAGAATCTGGTGGCGTTCCGGCGCCTGCTGTGGCCGCCCTGGCGGGGCGTGGGTTTTGCCTACTGGTCGCACAAGGTGCTGCGCTGGCTGACACCGCTGCTGCTGCTGCTTATGCTGTTGAGTTGTGCCCTGCTGGTGGCGCGGGGCGGTGGCGGGTTGTACCGGCTGCTGCTGGCCGGGCAGCTGGGCGCGCTGCTGCTGCCGCTGCTCGACGCCGGCCTGCACCGCCTGGGAATTCATCTGCGGCTGCTGCGTTTCATCAGCCACTTCTACTCCATGAACGCGGCCCTGCTGCTGGGCCTCTGGCGCTACCTGCGCGGCGTTAAAACCGCCGTCTGGGAGCCTACCGCCCGGTTTCAAGGGAAAACGGTGAGGTAGTGAGAAGAGATGAGCAGTGGGTAAAGGAACGTCATTCAGAGCGAAGCGAAGAATCTCGCTTGCTGACGCTGCAACGGTTGTCGTGCAACGGTGCCGAGCGAGATTCTTCGCTTCGCTCTGAATGACGTTCCTTTACTATCCTCTCACCTTTCACTGCTCGCTACCTCACCGTAAGCCATATGAAAGCCCTGCGCATCGCTATTCTCGGCTGCGGGAATATGGGCTTGGCCTTTGCCAAGGCCTTTCTGCACTACAACCTGGTGGCCCGCCCCGATTTGCTTCTGGTGGCCCGTCACGACGAGCACTGCCAGCGCCTCGCCCTGCAGCACCCCGACCTGCCCGTGGCGGCCCTGAACGCCGCTGTGGCCGATTATGGCGTGGTGCTGGTGGCCGTGAAACCCCAGGATTTCAGCCAGGTGGCCGCGGGCCTGCGGGCAGTGCTGCAGCCGGGGCAGGTGGTATTGTCCATTATGGCGGGCATTCCGATAGCGCGGCTGCAGCACGAGTTGAATCACCGGCAGGTAATGCGGGCCATACCCAACACGCCGGCCCTGTTGGGCATGGGCATCACCGGCTTTTCGGCCGCGCCCGAGATGGAGCGCAGCCGGCTGCACGAGGTTGAAAACCTGCTGAACGCTACCGGCCGCTCCATTTTTCTGGAAGACGAAAGCCTACTCGATGCCGTGACGGCCGTGAGCGGCAGCGGCCCGGCGTACTTCTACTTTATGGTGAAGGCCATGGTGCAGGCGGGGCAGGAAATGGGCTTCTCTGAGTCGGTGGCCGGCCTGCTCGTCAAGCAAACCCTAGGCGCTTACCATCTGCTCAACAGCTCCGCCCAGAGCCCCGACGAGCTGATTGCTGCCGTGGCCTCGAAGGGCGGCACCACCGAAGCCGCCCTGCGCGAGTTCAGGGCTGGTGGCCTGGCCGAAACCCTGATTGCCGGCATGAAGGCCGCCCAGCACCGCGCCATCGAGCTGGCCAGCGAGTAAAGCCCCCATTGCTGCCGGCTGCCAGTTCCTGCTTCGTAACTTTGCCCGGCCGCCGCTGGTTGTACGGCAGCCCCTGAGTAGCCCGCTGGGCGCCACCGAATCCGTGAAATCCGAAAAAAATCCGCGCTAATCCGTGATCCATGCTTGACTTGATTGAAGACGCCATTGCTGATATCCGCGCCGGTAAGGTGGTAGTGGTGGTTGATGATGAGGACCGCGAGAACGAGGGTGACTTTATCTGCGCTGCCCGCTGCGCCACGCCCGAAGTCATCAACTTTATGGCCACCCACGGCCGCGGCCTCGTGTGCGCCTCGCTGCCCGAAACCCGTTGCGAAGAGCTAGGCCTCGATTTGATGGTGGGCCACAACACGGCTCTGCACGCTACGGCCTTTACGGTGAGCGTTGATCTGCTGAAAAACGGCGTGACGACTGGCATTTCGGCTTCCGACCGCTCCAAGACCATTCTGGCCCTCATCGACCCCGAAACCAAGCCCGAGGAGCTGGGCAAGCCAGGCCACATTTTCCCGCTCAAGGCCCGTAAAGAGGGCGTGCTGCGCCGCGCCGGTCACACCGAGGCGGCCGTGGATCTGGCCCGTCTGGCCGGTTTCGAGCCGGCCGGAGTGCTGGTGGAAATTTTGAAAGAGGACGGCGAAATGGCCCGCCTGCCCGAGCTGCGCGAAATTGCCAACAAGTGGAACCTGAAGCTGATTTCGGTGCAGGACCTCATCAAGTACCGCCTCGAAAAGGAAAGCCTGATTGCCCGCGAAATCTCGGTGCGCCTGCCCACCGATTTCGGCGACTTCGACCTGATTGCCTACACCCAGCAGAGCAACAACGCCCATCATCTGGCGCTGGTTAAAGGGGATATTTCGGGCCCCGAGCCGGTGCTGGTGCGCGTGCACAGCTCCTGCGTAACGGGCGACATCTTCGGCTCGTGCCGCTGCGACTGTGGCCCGCAGCTGCACCGCGCCATGCAGCAGATCGAGCGCGAAGGCCGCGGCGTTATCGTGTACATGAACCAGGAGGGCCGCGGTATCGGCCTGCTCAACAAGCTGCGGGCCTACAAGCTGCAGGAGCAGGGCCGCGACACCGTGGAGGCCAACCTGGAGCTGGGTTTCGGCATGGATGAGCGCGACTACGGCGTGGGCGCCCAGATTCTGCGCGACCTGGGCATCAGCAAGATGCGGCTGCTCTCCAACAACCCCCGCAAGCGCACCGGCCTCATCGGCTACGGCCTGGAAGTGGTGGAGTCGGTGGCCATTGAGGTGGAGCCCAACGAGCATAACCAGCGCTACCTCACCACTAAGCGCGATAAGCTGGGCCACACCATTCTGCACCAGACCGGTGCCGCTGCGGCCGGCACAACGGTTGAGGCGTCTGGCGTCACGGGTCAGTAAGCCCGCGGCGGTCTGCGCCATTCAGTGTCCAAACGGCCCGGTCAGCACTGCTGGTTGGGCCGTTGGTGGTTAGGCTGAATTTGCGGCAAGCCGGGAACGACCTTATCGGCCAGTAGGGCGCCGGCGAGTGTCTCGATGCTATTTACCGGGTAGAATAAGTCCTTTGCTAAGTATAAAAAGCGGTAGTAATGACCACTCTATTGCCTGTGAAGATGCTGGCTGCAGCTCTGCGACAAGAACTGTTGGCTGATAATTCGTTTGAAAAACTGATGCAAATGCTCTGGCAGTACAAGGCTTCAGGAGGTGGGCAAGAGGATGCAGTGCATGTTTTAGAAGAATTGCGCGTTGAAATGCCCGATGAAGAACTGGAAGATACCGTTCTTGACTTAATGGATTTTGCGACTGGTTTCTGCTCGCCACACATGCGAATCTGGTAATCGGGTGCCGGAAGCGCCACGTTGAACACGAATAGCTCGAATACCGTTACCAAAGACTAATCCTCTTCCCATGAGAAACTTTGTTTTTAGTGGCTTACTAACATTGGTCGTGCCCTTCACGGCGCAGGCCCAGCGTGGGGGCGGGCAGGGGTTCACTCAGCAATTCAACCAGGGCAGCGTGCTACTTAGCTCGGGCGACAGTATCAGCGGGCCGCTGGCGCTGCACCGGGGCGAGGAAACGCTGACGATGACCTTGCCTGACAACACGGTACGCACGCTGCCCGCCGTGAACGTGCAGAGCTTCGCGGTGCGCGGCGAGCAGTACGACCGGAGCCGCGAGCGGTTCTACTACGACGATTTTTATGCTATGCGCCAGGGCTACTACTCGGGCAACCCCTACTTTGGGGCTACCCCGCCGCCCCGCCGCCGCGAGCGGGCCGATACCAACCTGCTGCGTGTGTTCCGGGTGTACCGCTGGAACCGCGACAACGACTACAGCGACTTCAAGGCGCCCGGTTTTTTTGAGCAGCTAAGTGACGGGCCCGTTGTTCTGCTGCGGCGCGAGGGCCTGGTAGAGCGGCCCATTACGGC
This sequence comes from Hymenobacter lapidiphilus, assembly GCF_003417065.2. Classification (GTDB taxonomy): domain Bacteria; phylum Bacteroidota; class Bacteroidia; order Cytophagales; family Hymenobacteraceae; genus Hymenobacter. The sequence goes on from NZ_QVLT01000016.1 coordinate 47,125, forward strand.
CAATAGCCCCTATGGCTACGGCGGCTACAACGGTATGCCCAGCCGCACCATGGGCTACTATACCGAGGTCAAGGACAACTTCTTCCTGGGCCTGCCCGACGGCACGGTGCTGCCGCTGCGCACGCCCAAAAAAGACCTGCCGAGCCACTTCCGCGCTCAAGCCCGTCAGCTGGCCCAGTACGCCAAAACCAACAACCTCAACTATACCGACGCTCGCGACCTGGCTTATCTGGTGAACTACGCCAACTCGCTGGGGGCGGCAGTGAAGTAGTAAGCTGTTCAGCCTTTTTAAATAGTTTCGACTCCAACTCTTGCGTCTCTACACCCCTCGAAATCAAAATTTTACGGCTACAGCACCCGCAGCACAGGGTAGCGCAGGTGGCTGGGTTCGTAGTGGTCGGACTGGCGGTAGAGCCAGTCGAGCTGGGCGGGGCCGCTGGCGGCAAAGGCGGGGTCGGCCTGCTTTTTCTGGTTGAGCTGGGCCTGTAGTTCGGGCTTCTGGCGGAGCAGGCTGGCGGCCAGATCCTCGAACACGTAATCGGAGAAATACTCCTTCTGCTGGAGCGCGCTATCGAAGAAGCCCCAGGCGAAAAACGAGTCGGTGGCCTGGGGTTCGAGGGTTTCAATGAGGTAGCGGGCGGCGGGCTGGTTGAGGGAGATGTAGTAGTCGCCGCGCAGAAACTGGCGGGGCTGGCGCACCGGCCGCAGCTGCACCTGCGAGTGTGTATAATGGCCCTCGTAGGGCCGGGGGCTGGTTTTGTAGTCCTGGATGTAGTAGGTTTCGCCGTTGATAACGGTATCCATTGACAGCTGCCGCAGCTGCACGCCCGACAGGCGCAGGCGCTCGGCTACCTCGCCCCAGGCCTGAGGCAGCACGTAGGCGCGGGGCCGCTGCACGGTGGCCGTGGGCCGGAAGGTGTTGTAGTAGGGAATGGAGCGGGTAAAGGGCGCCTTCCGGTCGTAGTACAGCCGCGGCTGGCCGCTGACGTCGCTGGGCTTGGTTTTGCCCTCGTAGCCGCGGAACGTGAACCGCTCGGCCTGGGTGGTGTCGAGCCGCCAGCCCAGGGCAAACTCCTGCTGCTGCTGGCTGAGGCGGGTAGCCTCGGTGCGGGCCGCCGCCAGCGCCGCTTTCTGCTGCTGCACGGTGCCAATCAGCAGACTCAGGAAGTCATACGTGGCGCGCACCCGCGGCGTGTAGGCCTTCAGCATGTGGGTTTCCGTCACGAAACCGATGGTATTGAACAGCGTGGTGTAACCGGTAGAATAGCGCGGGCTCTCCAGGAAACCCTGCAGGCCCCGGGCGTCGGGCGTGCGGCCCGCAAAGTCCACGTAAGGGGCCATATGCCACTTTTTCTGGTCCATGCCGCCGTAGAGGGCCGGTAGCAGTTGCTGCTGCATGTACTGGCTAAGGGCGGGGTGCAGCTTGTCTTTCTGGGTGGCGATGAGCGTGAGCGTGTACTGGTAGTCGGCGCCGTTGGAGGTGTGGGTGTCCACGTACACATCGGGCTGCCAGCGCTGAAACAGGGCCGCAAACGAGCGGGCATTGCGCGAATCCTGCTTGATGTAGTCGCGGTTGAGGTCGAGGTTGCGGGCGTTGCCGCGGAAGCCGTAGCTCTCGGGGCCGTTCTGGTTGGTGCGGGTGCTGGAGTTGCGGTTGAGCGCGCCGCCCACGTTGTAAATCGGGATAATGACCAGCACCACATCGGCAAGCTGGCGGCGCAGGGCCTTTTTCTGCACGTAGTCGCGGGCCAGCATCAGGCTGGCATCAATGCCCTCGGGCTCGCCGGGGTGAATGCCATTCTGAATAAAGACGATGCGCCGGCCCTTGGCCCGCAGCGAGGCCGGCTCCATGTCGCCATCGGCCGAAACCACCACCACGTGCAGCGGCCGGCCGCTGTCGGTGGTGCCCGCCTCGCGGAGCTCGATTTCAGGATAAGCTGCATCCAGCCGCTGGTAGTAGCCGATGCACTCGTCGTAGGTGGCCGTGGTGTTGCCGTTGCCCCGCTCGAAGGGCGTGCGCCAGTCGGCCGGAGCCGGCGCGGCGGCGGCAGCAGGAGAGGGGAAAGTAAGGAGCAGTGAAAGCAGCGAGGGCAGTAGCATATAAAGGCAGTTGGGGCGGTAAAGATGGCCAATCTGACCAACTTGCCAGCCCCGATAATGCACAACGTCACCTGCCGGATACCACTACATCCGGGGGGGCATAATGATATGGGGCAGGTGACGTTGCCGCGTTACGAAAACAGCGGGCGCGGCTTAATACAGCCGCCGCGGGGCCGGGAACAGCAATTGGTCGAGGCTGAAGCGGCCGGGGCCGATGAAGGCCAGACCCAGAAACAGGAAGGCCGATTCGAGCGAGTGGGAGTAGGCGTTGAACTCGTCGCCCTTGCTTAGGTGCATAATGGTAGCCATCACCATGGTGCCGAGCAGCAACGCGCAGGTCCAGCGGAAGAACAGGCCCACCGCCAGCAGCTGCCCGCCGATGGCCTCGGCAAAGGCGGCCAGAAAGCCCCAGAAGGCAGGTGCAAAATTGAGCCCCACCAGCTTCATCACGCCCCCGATTTCGGCCCACGCCGCCGGGCCGCCCGTGAGTTTGGGGTAGCCGTGTACGGTGAACATAAAGCCAATGGTCACGCGTAATACCAGCAGGCCCAAATCATGCGTGCGGTAACGGTTTTCAAACAAAGCCATAAGCAGGTGGCCAAACGGACCAAGGCAGAGAGTAGGACAAAAACGGTCCGCCACAAGGGTTGGGACGTATATAGGGGTGGCAAAATACATTATTTGTAGCATTGTCCAAAGTGCGGGGCTGGTCTGGGGCCGGATGCTACGGTTCAGGCGGTGGCGGCCCGGTGGCCGGGCGGCAGTGGCCGGGCCGTAAAACATCCGAGCGCGGAGGGGCGTTAAGAAGCACCCCTGCCGGGGGCGTACCTTCGTCCGGCAATTCCTTCTTATCCTCGTAAGCCTGTTTCCTGTGTCAACTCCAGCCCCTGCCAAGCCGCTTATCCTTATTTCCAACGACGACGGCATTACGGCCCCCGGTATTGCCATGCTCGTGCGTGTGATGCGCCGGCTGGGCGAAGTGGTGGTGGTAGCGCCCAACTCGCCCCAGTCGGGCATGGGCCACGCTATTACTATCGGTAAGCCGTTGCGCCTCGACCCCAACCGCATTTTTGAGGGCATTGAGGCCTATGAGTGCAGCGGTACGCCCGCCGACTGCGTGAAGCTGGCCAAGCACCACGTGCTCAAGGACCGCCGCCCCGACCTGGTGGTGTCGGGCATCAACCACGGCTCCAACTCGGCCGTGAACGTGCTCTACTCGGGCACCATGTCGGCAGCCATTGAGGCGGCTATTGAAGGGTTGCCGGCCATTGGCTTCTCGCTCTGCGACTATGGCCACGACGCCGACTTCTCGCACGCCGAGGAGTGGGTGGAGCGCCTGGCCCGGCAGGCCCTGGAGCACGGCATCCCGGCCGGCACGGCCCTGAACGTGAACATCCCCAAAAAGTCGGACCAGCCCATTGCCGGAGCACGGCTCTGCCGCCAGGCCAAGGCCAAGTGGCAGGAAGAGTTCGACCTGCGCTACGACCCTTACAAGCGGCCCTACTACTGGCTGATCGGCTCGTTCGTGAACGGGGACCCCGGCCAGGATACCGACGAATACGCACTGGCCAACAACTACATATCCATTGTGCCCTGCCAGTACGACCTGACCTCGCAGCCGGGTCTGCGGCAGATGAATGATACCTGGGACATGAGCCCCATGCCGGCTTCCTCGGGCCAGGCGCTGCCCGTAGCCGTCCCCGGCAGCGCCGCTCCTGCTCCCGGTGAGTCGGCATCTGGGCTGGGGTAGGAGTAACCGCCAAGGGTGGGTTGGCTCCCGGCCCTGACCCGCAAAATGGTTTGATAAACGCTGACAGTGCGAGATTTGACCTCGCACTATCAGCCGTTTACTGTTGTAGGCATACTGCCCGTTGCGCTGCTGCCCCGCTTGGGGGAGGTGGCGCGACGGGCATTTCTGCGTTGCGCAAAGGACTTAAACGCTGGATGGCCGCTGACAAAAACTTTGTGGGCCGGGAGGCATCGGCTTCATACCCGCTTCATGAAGCGGGCGCTTGCTTTGTGCCCGAAGCCGGCTAGCAGCCGCCACTTCGCCTGGCTCGCGCCAGGTTTTAGGGGTAGCCGGTAGCCAGATGCTACGCCAGCACTTGTTGCAGCAGTTACGGCTGCTACCGGGCCTGATTCAGTTGGTTTACACGATTGTAAATGAAGTACCCGTCGTTCCGCATGATAGCTCACAACACGAAGTCCCTTCTGCTGCTTGGCCTGAGTGCCCTATGCCTGGCTACCAGTTGCACCAAGCACGAAGAGGCAAAGGAAGAAGCCGTAAAATACCTGGTTACCAGCCCGCTGCTGCAGGATACGACCATCACCAAGGAGTACGTGGCCCAGATTCATGCCATCCAGCACATCGAGCTGCGGGCGCTGGAGAAGGGCTACCTCGAAAAGATTTACGTGGACGAGGGCCAGGAGGTGCGCAAGGGCCAGCTGATGTTCCAGATTATGCCCCGCATGTACCAGGCCGAGCTGAAGAAGTCGGAGGCCGAGGCCAGCTACGTGGGCATCGAGTACCAGAACACCAAGCGCCTGGCCGACAACAACGTGGTGTCGAAAAGCGAGCTGGCCCTGGCTGCCGCCAAAGTGGGCAAGGCCCAGGCCGAAGTGTCGCTGGCCAAAACCCACCTGGCGTTTACCACCATCCGGGCGCCTTTCAACGGCATCATGGACCATTTCCAGGTGCGGTTGGGCAGCCTCGTGGATGAGGGCGATTTGCTGACCACGCTTTCGGACAACAGCCAGATGTGGGTGTACTTCAACGTGCCCGAGGCCGAGTACCTGTCCTACAAGACCAACGCCAAGGCCGCCAACCAGACCAACGTGAAGCTGCTGATGGCCAACAACGAGCAGTTCAAGCACCCCGGCGTGGTGCAGACGATTGAGGCCGACTTCAACAACGAAACCGGCAACATCGCCTTCCGGGCCACTTTCCCTAACCCCGACGGACTGTTGCGCAGCGGCGAAACGGGCAGCGTGCTGATGACGGTGCCGCTCAAAAAGGCCCTCATCATCCCGCAGAAAGCTACCTACGAGGTGCTGGAGAAGAAGTACCTGTATGTGCTCGACGCCAAGGGCATCGTGCACCAGCGCGAAATTACCGTTGGGGCCGAAATGCCCGACCTCTACATCGTGCAGAGCGGCCTGAAGCCCGGCGAGAAGTTCCTGCTCGAAGGCATCCGCAAGGTGAAGGACGGCGACAAAATCGACTTCGAATACGAAGCGCCCAAGCAGGTGCTCGCGCATTTGGGTACCCATTCGGAATAGCTTGTTTGGGGTCGTCACAACGGTGTCATGCTGAGCGGAGGCGCAAGCCGAAGTCGAAGCATCTCTACCTCTGACTAATCAATACCATTGCAACGAAGCGGTAGAGATGCTTCAACTCCGCTCCGCTTCGCTCAGCATGCCTCGGTTTTTTAGCCGCTAACAACTCAAAAACCTATGTTCAGTAAATTCATTCGACGGCCGGTTTTTGCCGTCGTCATTTCCATTGTCATCATCTTTTTGGGGATGCTGGCCATGAATACGCTGCCGACTTCGCAGTTTCCGGAGATTTCGCCGCCCATGGTAATGGTGAGCGTGGCCTACCCGGGGGCCAGCGCCAAGGTGCTCACCGAGTCGGTGCTGATTCCGCTGGAACAGGCCGTGAACGGCGTGCCGGGCATGAAGTACATGACCTCCGACGCGGTGAGTGCGGGCGAGGCCAACATTCAGATTGTGTTCAATCTGGGTACCGACCCCGAGCAGGCGGTAGTGAACGTGAACACGCGCATCGCGCAGGTTATCAACCGATTGCCTATTCTTGTGCAGCGCGAGGGCGTGATTGTGAACCGCGTGGTGCCCAACATGCTCATGTATGTGAACCTCTACAGCAAGGACAAGAACACGGACATGAAGTTCCTGTTCAACTACGCCGGGGTGAACATGATACCCGAAATCCAGCGCATCAACGGCATCGGGCGGGCTTCCATTCTGGGCAGCCGCCAGTACGCCATGCGCATCTGGCTCAAGCCCGACCGCATGCGGGCCTACAACATCTCGGCCGACGACGTGATGAAGGCCCTGGATGAGCAGAGCGTGATTGGCTCGCCCGGCCGCATTGGCCGCTCCGACGGCGGCCAGTCGCAGGCGCTGGAGTACGTGCTGACGTATGAGGGCCGTTTCAGCGACGTGGAGCAGTACAAAAACGTGATTCTACGAGCCAACGCCGAGGGCGAAAGTCTGCACCTCAAAGATGTAGCCGATGTGGCTTTGGGCTCCGAATTCTACGACATCTACTCCAACCTCGACGGCTACCCTTCGGCGGCCATCGTGCTCAAGCAAACCTACGGCTCGAACGCCAAGGACGTAATTGCCGAGGTGAAGGCCAAGCTCGATGAGCTGAAGAAAACCATGCCGCCCGGCATGGACTACAAAATCAGCTACGACGTGTCGAACTTCCTCGACGCCTCCATCGAAAACGTGGTGCACACCCTGCGCGACGCCTTTATTCTGGTGGCCCTGGTGGTGTTCCTGTTTTTGGGCGACTGGCGCTCGACGCTGATTCCGATTCTGGCCGTGCCCGTGTCGCTGATTGGGGCGTTTATGGCCATGCAGGCGTTCGGGCTCACCATTAACATGATTACCCTGTTTGCGCTGGTGCTCGCCATCGGTATTGTGGTCGATGACGCCATTGTGGTGGTGGAAGCGGTGCATGCCAAGATGGAGGAGAAGCATTTGTCGCCCTACGGGGCCGTGCGCGAGGTGATTGGCGAAATCAGCGGGGCCATTATTGCCATTACCATCCTGATGACGGCCGTGTTCGTGCCGGTAGCCTTCATGAGCGGTCCGGTGGGCATTTTCTACCGGCAGTTCTCGATTACCATGGCCTCCGCCATTGTTATTTCGGGCATCGTGGCCCTCACGCTGACGCCGGTGCTGTGCGCCATGATTCTGAAGGACAACCACGGCAAGCCCCGCAGCAAGTCGCCCATCAACCGTTTCCTCGACTGGTTCAACCGGGGTTTTGAGAAGCTGACGGGCGTTTACGTGGGCTTTCTGGAGAAAGTGGTGGACCGCCGGGTGGTGACGTTCCTGGTGCTGGCCGCCTTTGGCTTCGGCATCTTCGGTATCTCGACCACCCTGCCTTCGGGCTTCATTCCGGCCGAAGACCAGGGCATGCTCTACGCCATTATCCAGACGCCGCCCGGCTCGACGCTGGAGCGCACCAACGCCATTTCGCAGGACTTGCAGCGGCTGGCCAAAGACGTGCCCGGCATTGCCAGCATCTCCACGCTGGCCGGCTATGAGGTGCTCACCGAGGGCCGCGGCTCCAACGCCGGCACCTGCCTGATTGACCTCAAGCCCTGGAGTGAGCGCAAGGAATCCATCCACGACATTGTGCTGGCGCTGGAAGAGAAGGCCAAGGAAATTCCGGGCGCGACCATCGAGTTCTTTGAGCCGCCGGCAGTGCCGGGCTACGGCGCGGCGGGCGGCTTCCAACTGCAGCTGCTCGACAAAACCAACACCGGCGACTACAAGGCCCTGGAGCAGGTGAACGATGAGTTTATGGTCAACCTGCGCAAGCGCAAGGAGTTAGCCGGCTTGTTCACGTTCTACTCGGCCAACTACCCGCAGTACGAGCTGCAGATTGACAACCAGCTGGCCATGCAGAAGGGCGTGAGCATCGGCAACGCCATGAACACGCTCAGCATCATGATTGGCTCGACCTACGAGCTGGGCTTCATCAAGTACCAGCGCTTTTTCAAGGTGTACGTGCAGGCTTCGCCCGAGTACCGCCGCCTGCCCAAGGACATTCTGGACATGTGGGTGAAGAACGACAAGGGCGACATGGTGCCGTTTTCGGCCTTCATGAAGATTAAGAAGAGCCAGGGCGCCAACGAAATCAACCGCTACAACATGTACACCACGGCCTCGATTCGGGGCGACGCCGCCGCCGGCTTCAGCTCGGGCGAGGCCATTAAGGCGGTGCAGGAAGTGGCGGCCAAAACGCTGCCCCGCGGCTACGACATCGACTGGGGCGGGCTGAGCAAGGACGAAGTGGGCCGCGGCAACGAGGCCGTCATCATCTTCATCACCGTGCTAGGCTTCGTGTACCTGGTGCTGGCCGCCCAGTACGAAAGCTTCCTGCTGCCGCTGGCGGTGGTGCTCAGCCTGCCGGCGGGCATCTTCGGGGCCTTTTTGCTGATTAAGGTCATGGGCCTGGCCAACAACATCTACGCCCAGGTGGGGCTGGTGATGCTGGTGGGCCTGCTGGGCAAGAACGCGGTACTGATTGTCGAGTTTGCGGTGCAGAAGCACGAGGAGGGCATGACGGTTCGGGCGGCGGCCATTGAGGGCGCGAAAGTTCGTTTTCGCCCGATTCTGATGACTTCCTTCGCCTTCATTGCTGGCCTGATTCCGCTGGTGCTGGCCACCGGCGCGGGCGCCATCGGCAACCGCACCATCGGCACGGCGGCCCTGGGGGGCATGCTGTTCGGCACCGTATTCGGCGTGGTTATCGTGCCCGGGCTGTACTACATTTTCGGCACGATGGCCGCCGGCCGCAAGCTTATTCAGGATGAGAATGAGAATCCGCTGTCGGAATTCGAGCCCCACGTAATTGTAACCGAAGAAGACCAAGTTGCCCCCACTCATGCGTAAGAAGAGCCTGTACAACTATTTAGGGGCCGCCGCCTTTGCGGTGGCTCTGGCGGGCTGCGTTACGCCGGGCATTGTGCCCCGCACGGCCAGCCACACGGTGCCGGCCGCCTACGCGGGCAGCACCCCCTCCGACAGCACCAACCCCGCCCAGCTGCGCTGGAAGGAGTTTTTCACCGACCCCAACCTCACGGCCCTCATCGACACGGCCCTGCGCAACAGCCAGGAGCTTAACATCGCGCTGCAGGAAATCCAGATTTCGAAAAACGAAATCCAGATTCGGAAGGGCGAGTACCTGCCGTTTCTGGGCGTGGGCGTGCGCTCCGACGTGGGCCGGCCGGGCCGCTACACGCTGCGCGGCGCTACCGAGGAGCAGGTGAACATCCGGGAAGACCAGCGCAACCCCAACCCGCTGGCCAACCACCAAGTGGGCGCGTTTGCGAGCTGGGAGGTTGATATCTGGCACCGGCTGCGTAACGCCCGCAAGGCCGCCGCGTTGCGCTACCTGGCCAGCGTGGAAGGCCGGAACTTCACCGTCACCAACCTGATTGCCGAAGTCGCCACCTCGTACTACGAGCTGCTGGCGCTGGATAACCAGCTGGCCATTACGCGCCAGAACATCGAGATTCAGCGCAACGCGGTGCAGCTGGTGAAGCTGCAGAAGGAGTCGGCCCGCACCACCGAGCTGGCCGTGCAACGCTTCGAGGCCCAGCTGCACAACACGCTTAGCAACCAGTTTACCATCCAGCAGCAAATCACGGAAACCGAGAACCGTATCAACTTCCTGGTCGGCCGCTACCCGCAGCCGGTCGTCCGCAACGACGCCTCGTTCAATGCCCTGGTGCCGCCGCTGGTGCGGGCCGGCGTACCGGCCCAGCTGCTGCAGAACCGCCCCGATATCCGCCAGGCCGAGCAGCGCCTGCTGGCTTCCAACCTCGATGTGCAGGTGGCCCGCGCCGCCTTCTACCCGGCGCTACGCATCACCGGCTCGGCCGGCTTCGAGGCCTTCAAGCCGGGCCTGATTTTCACCACGCCCCAGTCGCTGCTGTTCTCGGCGGCCGGCGACCTGATGGCCCCGCTCATCAACCGCAACGGCATCAAATCGGTGTACAGCAGCGCCAACGCGGCCCAGATTCAGACCGCCTACAACTACGAGCGCACGGTGCTGAATGCCTACGTGGAGGTAAGCAACCAGCTGGCCTGCCTGCGCAACCTGGGCCAGAGCTACGACGAAAAGGCCCGCGCCGTGGCCGCGCTCAACCAGTCGGTGGCCATTTCCAACAGCCTGTTCCGCTCGGCCCGCGCCGACTACACCGAGGTGCTCTTCACCCAGCGCGACGCTCTGGAAGCCAAGTACGACCTCATCGAGCTGAAGATGAAGCAGCTCAATGCCCAGGTAAACGTGTACCGCGCGTTGGGCGGTGGCTGGAACTAGGAGGACAGGTTGCAGGCACCCCAGGCGCCAATAAGGTGGAGTTCAGGAGGAATGTGGAAAGGTGCCCGGTGAGAATGAAGCTGATTACCGGGCACCGCGGCCGTTCAGGCAGCAGCGGCCGGTTAGCGGGCCCGGTACCCATCTGGCTAAGCGTTGCGGGGCAGTTAGCTGAAATGCAGAGTGAACGTGGTGCCCTGGCCCTCCGTCGATTCTACGGTCAGCCGGGCCTGATGGAACTCGGTAATGGTTTTGGCGATGGGCAGCCCCAACCCATAGCCCTCGGGAGCCGCCGCCCCGGCCTGAACCCGCCGGAACCGGTCGAACAGATAGGGCAGGTGGCGGGCCGCAATGCCCGGTCCGGTATCGGTAATGGCTAGTTGGTAGCCGCCCCCGGAAGCGGGGCGGCCCGTGATTAGTATGCGGCCACCCTCGCAGTTGTACTTGATGGCGTTGCTGACGAGGTTGAAGATCAGCGTGAACAGAAGCGTTGGATTGGCCTGGGGCAGCACGTAGTCGGGCTGCAAATCCTGGCGCAATACAATTTCGCGCTGGGTTAGTCGGTCCTCCAGTTCCTCGGCCACATCGGCCAGCACGGCCGCCACCGATACCGATTCGTCGCGTAGGTACTGCTCGTTTTCGATGTTGGCAATGAGCAGCAGGGTTTTTACGGTATTCCGTAGCCGGTAAAGCGTCTTCTGCGAGTCCACTATTTTCAGCAGATGGGCCTCGTCCAGAGTAGGATCCTGGAGCATGTTCTCAAACCTCGTTTGCAGAATGCTGACCGGCGTAAGCAGCTCGTGCGACACGTTGCTCATAAACTCACGCTCCTTCTCGAAAGCCGACTGCACCAGCCGCATCATATCGGTGAGGCTGCTGTCGAGGCGCTGGAAATCGGCGGTGGTGGTAGCCAGCGGCTCGTAGGAGAAGGCCGACGGGTGGTGCACGCCTTCGAGCCGCCGCACAATAAGCTGGTGCAGCGGCCGCAGCAGATGGTGGGCAAAAGCCGCGTCCGACAAGACAGTAACAAAAGCCCCAATCACGAGTACCCAGAGCGCCATTCGTCGTAGCGTAGCGGTCAGCAGCTCCACCGTCGCCAGCGACGAGCCGATTTCGAGGCGGTAGCGCCGGCCCGCAGAGACGAATTGCCGGCTTATAATCCGGAAATCCTCCACCTTGCTATCAACCTGGCGGGGTTCGTCGAAAATGCGAAGGCGCGCCGGGAGGGCGCTACTCGCGGCCGCTGGCAACGGTGTGAGGGTGATGTATTCCTGCTTGAGGATATTGTAATCGGCATACTGCTCGCCCTGCACGAAGGTGGTAATACCATCGCGGCGGATAAGCGTCAGTACTTGCTCGCACTTCTCGCGCAGCTGCTCGTCGGTGTGGCTCACTGCCACCCGCTCCACGATGGGCGGAATCAGCAGGGCCCCCAGCAGTACCAGCAGCAGCTTCGAGAGGGTATTGAACAGCGCCAGCTTGGCTTCAAGACGCATGGCAGACGGTCAGTTTTTAATCGAATACCCGATGCCGCGCACGGTTTCGATGAAATCGGCGGGGGCGAACTGGCTGAGTTTTTTACGCAGGTTTTTGATGTGCACGTCGATGTAGTTGGAGTCAGAATCGTCTTCGAGCACGTTGCCCCACAGGTGCTCGCCAAGCTGCAGGCGGGTGAGCACCCGGTTGCGGTGCAGCAGCAGGTAATGCAGCAGGTCGAATTCTTTTTTGGTCAGCGGCACATCCTGGCCCCCGTGGCGAATGGTGCGGCCGCTGACATCGAGCGAGAAACCGTCTCCAAAAGTGATTTCCTGGCGCTTGAGGCCAAATTTGCGACGCATAACGGCCTGCATCCGGCTCTGCAATTCCAACAGCGAAAAGGGCTTGGGCAGGTAGTCATCGGCCCCCAGGTCGAGGCCTTTCACTCGGTCGTCGATGCCTCCGCGCGCCGTCAGGATGATGAACGAGGCTTCTTGGCGTTCATTCTGGCGAGCCTCGCGCAGCAGGTCGAGGCCGTCGCCGCCGGGCAGGCCCAGGTCGAGCAGCACAAAATCGTAGCTGTTCGTAAATATCTTCTCCGAGGCTTCGGCGTAGGTAAAGGCTGAATCGACCAAGTATTGCGACCCGACCAGAAACTGCCGCACCTCGTGGTGCAGGCTTTTTTCGTCTTCAACCAGCAAAACGTGCATAGAAAGCAGGGCGTAAATGAACCCCCAACTTACGCAGCTGGCCATGAAGAAGGGATGAATACGGAACCGGCTTATCCGTGAGCTGCGCTGAATAGTAGCTGCCCGGGCGGCTGGTTTCGTAAGTTGGGGCTAGTATTGCCCGTCGCCCGCCTCTACGTATCCATGCCCTCCGGCCCCGCTGCTCCGCTGCTTTTCGTCAGCATCATCATTCCCACCTTCAACGAAGGCAGCCACATCGGCCGGCTGCTGGCTCACCTGCGGGCCATCAATGGCGCCGATGCGGCCGTGGAGCTAGTGGTGGCCGACGGTGGTAGCCTCGATGATACGGCCGCCGAAGCCGCCGCCCACGGCGCCCGGGTGGTGCAGTGCCCGCGCCGGGGCCGGGCCGCCCAGCTCAACCACGGCGCCGCCCGCGCCACCGGGCAAATCCTGTATTTCCTGCACGCCGACTCGCTGCCGCCCGCCACGCTGCTGCCCGATTTGCGCGCGGCCGTGGCAACCGGGGCCGTGGCCGGCTGCTACCGCCTGCGCTTCGACGAGCCGCACTGGTTTCTGGCGGCCAACGCCTGGTTTACGCGCTTCAACTTCAACGGCATCCGCTACGGCGACCAGAGCCTGTTTGTGCGGCGGGAGGTGTTTGAGCGGGCCGGTGGCTACCGCGAGCAGCTGCAGCTGCTCGAAGACCAGGAAATCGTGGGCCGGTTGCGGCAACACGGCCCGTTTCGGGTGCTGCCGGGCTACATTGTCACCTCGGCCCGCAAGTACCGCCGCAATGGTATCTACCGCCTGCAAGCCGTTTTTGCGCTGCTCACCGGGTTGTTCTGGCTGGGCGTGCCGCAAGCCCGGCTGGTACAGCTGTATCAGCGGCTGGTGCGGGGCTAAGGGGAATCTGGGCAGCATAGCTAGGAACAGCGGAATTATACAGCTAAAATCAAGCGCAGTTTAAGCCGCCCCAGCTACCGCAGATACTTGCTCAGCTCCGATACCGTTCGGATACCCAGCTGCTCGGCCTGCTGCCGACGCATGAGCAGCGCATAGGTGTTGTTGAAGCCCAGCGGCGCCAGCCACTCCAGCTGGTAGCGGCGGCGGTACTCGCGGCGCACATAGGCCAGCACGGCGGCCGGGTCGGGGCCCAGCGAGTCGAGCACGGCAGCCGATGGTTGGAGCACTACTAGCAGCCCGGTGCCGGTGTACTCGGGGTAGAGGTCGATGGCGCCGGTACGCAGCGCGTCGGCGCAGATGCTGGTGCCGCCCAGGCCCGTTTTGGCCTCCACCTGCAGGTTGGTGTAGCCTTTGATGAGGGCCGCGTACATTTCAGCCAGAATATACTGCTCCCCAAAAATCTTGGAGCCCAGCCGAATGGTAGCCCCGGTGGCGGGCTGCGGCTCGCGCCACAGCCCACGGCGGCGCAGGAAATCGTGGGCCACGGCCCGGGGCGTTTCGTGGCGGATGTCCACCCGGTAGTTCAGCTCCGTCATCACCGAATCGGAGAGCTGGCCGGCGAGGCGGGCCAGGGCCGGGGCCAGCTCGGGGTGGGCCTGCAGCGTCTGGCGGCGCACCACGGGCACGGCCTGGTAGGGCGGAAAGGCGTGGCGGTCGTCGTGCAGTACCCGCAGGTCGTAGGCCCGGATGCGGCCGTCGGTCGAGTAGCCGTCAATCAGGTCCACGTCGCCGCTCCGGACCGCCTCATACACCAGCGCCGGGGCCAGCACCACCGAGGCCGGGTTGAGCCCATAAAGTTGGCGCAGACCCGGCAGCCCATCGGCGCGGCCCACAAACTCGGGGCTAAAGCCGGCCAGCAGCTTGCTGGTGGCACGGGGCAGCAGGTAGAGGCCCGCCAGTAGGGGCAGGGCCAGCAGCAGCGCCCGCCCAGCCCACACCAGCCGCCGCCCCCGCAAGTGCTGCAGTCCGGCCAGCGCCCCATCAAACAGCAAGGCCAGCACCGCCGCCGGAACAGCGCCGGCCAGAATCATGGCCGGGTTGTTCAGGGCAATGCCACCAAAAATGAATTCGCCCAGCCCGCCCGCCGCCACGTAGGCCGCCAGTGTGGCCACGCCCACATTAATCACGGCCGCCGTGCGGATACCGGCCAGCAGCACCGGCAGGGCCAGCGGCAGCTCTACGCGGCGCAGCACCTGCCCGTCGGTCAGGCCCAGGCCGCGGGCGGCATCCACCACGGCGGCATCTACGCCCTGCACGCCCGCGAGCGTGTTGCGCACAATGGGCAGCAGCGAGTACAGAAACAGCGCCACAATGGCCGGCCCCGGCCCGATACCCATCACCGGAATCAGAAAGCCCAGCAGCGCAATGCTCGGAATGGTCTGGAGCACGCCGGCCCCGCCCAGCACCCACGGTGCCAGCCGCGGCCGGCGCGTGAGCAGCAGCCCCAGCGGCACGCCCACCATCACGCCCGCCAGCAACGAGGCCGCCGTCAGCCCGATGTGCTGCAGGATCTGCTGGCCCAGTTTATCGGCCTGTGCCTGCCAAAAGGCGAAGAGTTCGGTAAGGATGGTCAAGGTGAAATGTAGGAAATATGAGGGGTAAAGAACGTGTAGGGGCGGGCTTGCCCCCGCCCGCCGTTCAACGGCGGTGCATGGTTCGTTCAACGGCGGGCGGGGGCAACCCCCGCCCCTACACGTTCTTTACCCCCCTTCCGCCAGCCGTCGTACTGCCCGACCGAAGGCGGCCATAAGCGTGGCGTAGGTGAGGGGCCGGACGGTGCTTTTCGCCACCTGTACCCACACCGTGGGCTCGCCGGAAGCCGGGACCGGGGTGTGGCTCAGCTTCTCCAGTGTATCATGTATCGATGCTGTAGATGAAAGGGGCTTATTGCTTGAATTAGTGAGACTTGCCAATTCAAATACGTCGGTTTCTGGTAGCTCGCATAGCACGTCGGCCAGCCGCAGCGCCCGCAACTGCAGGGCCAGCTGCTCGGCCCCGAAGAAGCGGCGTACGAAGTCGTTGGCAGGGCGCAGCAGCAGCTCGCGAGGCGGCCCCAGCTGCTGCACCCGGCCGGCATCGAGCAGCAGAATCTGGTCGGCCAGCTCGAAGGCCTCGGTTACATCGTGGGTGACGAGCACCATTGTTTTGCGGCGCAGCTCGGGCAGCTCCCGGAACTCGCGCCGGATGCTGGCCCGCGTGATGGGGTCGAGGGCGCCGAAAGGTTCGTCGAGCAGGATGATGGGCGGGTCGGCGGCCAGGGCCCGGGCCAGGCCCACGCGCTGCTGCTGGCCTCCGGAAAGCTGGCTGGGGTATTGGTTCGCGAACCGCTCGGGCGGCAGGTGCAGGCGGCGCAGCAGCTCCTCGGTGCGGGCGGCCACGGCGGCCGGGGCGTGGCCCAGCAACTGCGGCACCACGGCCACGTTTTCGGCCACCGTGTAATGCGGCAGCAGCCCCACCTGCTGAATCACGTAGCCCATGCCCCGGCGGAGCAGCTCCGGGGGCTGGCTTCGCACATCTTGCCCGTTGATGAGCACCGTGCCGCTATCAGGTTCCACGAGGCGGTTGAGCATGCGCAGCAGCGTGGTTTTGCCGCAGCCGCTGGGCCCCAGCAGCACCAGCGTCTGGCCTGCTTCCACCCGAAACGATACATTCTGCACCGCCGCGTGGCTTTCGTAGTGCTTGGTCAGGTGGCGGGCTTCAATGGCGAGCATGGTAGCTGGAATAGGATGGTGAAAGGTAAGGCGGGAAAAGGCAGTGGGCCGGGCGGCGGGCCAGGGAAGCCAGCAGACCGCCGGGAAATCTTTCTGCGCTGCTCAATCACCCCAGACTTGCCCGGTTCCGAATCTGGCTTAGCTTTGAGCAAACAACCACCGGCGGCCCGTGCCTATGCAAACCGAGTTCGGCCGCCCACATCTTCCGGTTGCCCGACCGGACTCAACGGCTCTTTCCCCATGATCAAACTGTCTGCCCGTCGGCTCCTGCTTTATTTCAGCCTGCTGCTGACCCTGGCTGCCTGCGTGCGCAAGGCCGCCCCGGTAGCCACTGCCACCGGCCCCGAAACCCGGGTGTACGTAGTGCGCCACGCCGAAAAGGACCTCACGCCCGGCCTCACCGACCCACCCCTGACGGCCGAAGGGCAGATGAGGGCGCAGTCGCTGGCCGCTGCCATTCCGCGCCAGACGCGCCTGAGCGCTGTTTTCAGCACCAACACCGCCCGCACCCGCACCACGGCCCAGCCCCTGGCCGCCGCCCGCGCCCTGCCGGTGCTGCTGTATGATGCCCGCGACCTGCCCGCGCTGGCCGTCCGGCTCCGCCGCGACTACCCCAACCAGAATGTGCTGGTAGTGGGCCACTCCAACACCATCCTCGAAACCGTGGATGCCCTGGGTGCCCCCCGGCCCGTGCCCCTCATCCCCGACGAAGCCTACGATTACCTGCTGGAGGTGCGCCTGCCAGCCGATGCCGCCCGGCCAGCCACGGCCGTTGCGCATCACTACGGCGTGCAGAGCCACTAGCCAGGGCCGGGACGCTGCAACCCGGCGGCTCGCTTATGCTTCTATTAGCCACTCTACCGGTTTCTTTTCCCTCCTTTTTTCTTCCATGATGTTTTCTGCCCTTCGCCGCCGCGCCCTTGCGCTGGTGCTGCTGTTGCTTGCTGTTCCGCTGGCCGCCCAGGCCCAGACTCCCACCGCCACCGACTCGGTTAACATTCGCCGCATTTATGATGAGGCCCTGGCCCGTGGGCAGAGCTACGAGAACCTGCGCTACCTCACCGGCCAGATTGGCGCCCGGCTCAGCGGCTCGCCTCAGGCAGCCCAGGCCGTGCAGTGGGGCCAGCTGACCATGGAAAAACTGGGCCTCGACCGCGTGTATCTGCAGGAGGTAATGGTACCGCATTGGGTGCGCGGCAAGCCCGAAAAAGCCACCATCCGGGCCGATAAGGGCAAGGGTGTGAGCCTGAACGTGGTTGCGCTGGGCGGCTCGGTGGGTACCGGCGGCAAGCTGCGTGCCGGCGTGGTAGAGGTGCAGAGCCTGGCCCAGCTGGCCGCTTTGCCCGAAGCGCAGGTAAAGGGCAAGTTTGTGTTCTTCAACCGCCCCATGAACCCGCTGTATATAGAAACGGGCCAGGCCTACGGCGAAGCCGGCGACCAGCGCCGCTCCGGGGCGGTAGCCGCCGCGAAGCGGGGGGCCGTAGGCGCGCTCGTGCGCAGCCTCACGCTGGCCCAGGACGACCTGCCCCACACCGGCACTATGAGCTACCAGGAGGGCGTGGCAAAGGTGCCCGCCGCCGCCCTCAGCACCAAGGGTGCTGATGAGCTGAGCCAGCTGCTCAAGGCCGACTCCAACCTGAGCGTAGAACTGGAAATGAGCTGCCAGACCCTGCCCGACGTGAAAAGCTACAACGTCATCGGCGAAATAAAAGGCACGAAGTACCCCGAGCAGATCATTACCGTGGGCGGCCACCTCGACTCCTGGGACCTGGGCCAGGGCGCCCACGACGACGGTACGGGCTGCGTGCAAAGCATGGAGGCCCTGCGCCTGCTGAAGGCCACCGGCCTGCTCCCCGAGCGCACCGTGCGGGCCGTGCTGTTTATGAATGAGGAAAACGGCAACCGCGGCGGCATCAAATACGCCGAAATAGCCAAGGCCAACAACGAAAACCACCTCGCCGCTATGGAGTCCGACGGCGGCGGGTTTACGCCCCGGGGCTTCAATATCGATGCCGCGCCGGCCGTAGTGCGCAAAATTGAAGTCTGGCAGCCCCTGTTTGCCCCCTACGGCAGCGGCCAGTTTGCCCAGGGCCACGCCGGCACCGACATCGGCCCACTGAAGGGCCAGGTGCAGGCCCTGGTTGGCTATGACTGCGACTCGCAGCGCTACTTCGATATCCACCACACCGCCGCCGATACTTTCGATAAGGTAAACCGCCGCGAGCTGGAGCTCGGCGGTGCCAGCATGGCCGCGCTGGTATATCTGCTAAGCAAATACGGCCTGTAACAGCCTCGCCTGGCTGGTAGGAATTACGCCGCAACAAAAATGCCCGACTGCCATTGGCAGCCGGGCATTTTCAGGTATACACTTACCGGAAATATTATTCGGCAGTAGCGTTTTTGCGCGGACGGCCGGGGCCTTTGCCAGTGGTGCTGGCGGCGCGCGGCTTGCGCTCCTTCTTTTCAACCTTGTAGCCAGGGTCCAGCATAGCGTTCATTTCCTCCATCATGCTGTTGATTTTAGAAGCCTGCTTACGAATGCGGGTCAGAAGCGCGTGGTTGTCTTCGGCGCTGTTGAGGATTTCCTGGAGCTTATTGAGGTCGTTGGTTGCCATTGGAGAAATAAATGGGTTGAGAAATTATGAGGTTGCAAAGTTGCCTGTTTATTTTTATTTCACAAGTACTTTTGCGTCCGGAATAATCCCGATACGTGAAAAACAATAAACTGTCTGGTCAGGAGAATAAATAAAGTGACGCTATAAAAGCAGGTAGCCTGCATGTCCGGCTATTAATTCGGATACACAGGCTACCTGCTTTTAGAATATTACTGGCCCTGTAAGTTGGATAGTTTACTGCCGGGAGATACAGTTTCCACCTACAAGGCACAGACTAATTAATACGCCGCGGTATGATCGAAACCATCGGCTGAAAGACCGTTAATTCTGCTCCAGAATTTGAAACAGCTCGTCGAGCTTGGGCGTCAGAATAATTTCGGTACGGCGGTTAAGCGCCTTGTTGGCCGGGGTATCGTTGGCCGCAATGGGCACAAATTGCGCCCGGCCCGAAGGGGTTACCTGCGAATCAGAAAGGCCCGATTCGGTGAGAATACGCGTGATTTCAGTTGCCCGCAACACGCTTAAATCCCAGTTGTCCTTCGCCCCGTTCACCACGCCGCGCAGCGGTACATTGTCGGTGTGGCCTTCAACCAGTACGTTCACGTCCTGGTTGCCTTTGAGGGCGGCAGCCAGTTTTTTGAGGGCTTCCTGGCCTTTGGGGTCTACTTTGGTCGAGCCCGATTTGAAGAGCAGCTGCTCGGAAAGCGACACGTAAACTTTGCCGTTTTTCACGTTTACCTGCAAATCCTGGGCGTTGAAACCGAGGAGCGCGTCGCCTACTTTCTGGCGTAGCGCCTTTACGGCGGCTTCCTTCTGGTCGAGCACGCGCTGCATTTCGGCAATGCGCTCTTCCTTGGTCCGCAAATCGGTGGAAAGCTGAGAATTTTCCTGCTGTGCCCCGCTCAGACTTTGGTTGAGCTGGTTTACCTGCTGATTTTTAGAAAGCAAATTACTGCGTAACGATTCTTCGTTACGCGCCTTTTCATTTTCGAGGGCCGATTTCTCAACCTGCAGCTGGTCGCGGGCCTGGGCCGCCTCCTGAAATGAGCGTTGAGCAGCGTCAAATTGTTTCTGCGATACGCAGCTGGCTGAGCCAATGAGCAGAGCTGCTCCGCAGAGCACTTTGGGGAAAACGGAAGAAAAGTACATACGAGTAGTAGAAATGAAAAAACAGTGAAGCAGTAGATAAAACTGCCGCAAAAATAATTCTGTGCAGTTACACCGCTACAACGGCTCAACCGTAGGGCTGGTTGTCGGCCAGTATGCCGCCGGTGCTTCGCCAAACGGGGCTTTATTGTACCTTCGGAGCTGAAACAGGTATTTAGGTAAGAGAAGAATTGCGGTTCCGTGGACATCTGACTTTGTGGCTGGGGTTGCTGGCCGGGCTGCCGGCTGCTGCGCAGCGCCCGGCGCCCATTGTGGCTCCTGCCGCTCGCTATTGGGTTACGTTCCGCGACAAAGCGGGCCAGACGCTGCAACCAGCTGCTTATTTCGACCCGGCTGCCCAGGCCCGCCGCCGCCGCCAGCACCTGCCGGCCGCCGACAGTACCGATTTCCCGGTGCGCCCCGATTATCTGGCCCGGGTCCGTGCGCTCACCGATTCCGTTACGCTTGTTAGCCGCTGGTTTAATGCCGTAGCCTGCCGGGCCACCGCTGCCCAGGCTGCCCGTATGCGGCTACTGCCCGGCGTGCGCAGCGTAGAGGCCTGGCCCGAGCGCCCCTTGCTGCCTACTGGAACCCCTCGCCTGAAAGCCTCTCCACTGCCGGCTGGCCCGCCGGCGCCCCTCTCGCCCGCCGATTTGGCACTGGCTCACCGGCAAACGGCCGTGCTTGGGGCTGCCGGGTTCCGGCAGGCAGGGCAGCAGGGGCAGGGTCTGCGTATTGCCGTGTTCGACGTGGGCTTCCGCGTCACCGACACGCATCCGGCCTTCGCGCACCTGCACCGCCGCCGGGCCATTGCGGCCACCTACGACTTTCTGCGCCGGACCTCCGATGTATATCGGGGCGGTACCCACGGCACCGAGGTGCTCTCGTGCCTAGCCGGCCAACTGCCCGACAGTACCTTCCTGGGGCTGGCGCCGGCCGCCGAGTTCCTGTTGGCCCGCACCGAACAGCAGGGCCGCGAGCTGTACGCCGAGGAAGAAGCCTGGCTGGCCGCCGCCGAATGGGCCGACCGCCACGGAGCCGATATCATCAACTCCTCGCTGGGCTACACCGACCGCCGCTACTTTCCGGAACAGATGAACGGGCGTACCAGCCTGGTGGCCCGGGCCGCCGCAATGGCCGTGCGCAAGGGCATGCTGGTGGTGAATGCGGCCGGTAATGACGGTGACGACCCCACGTGGCGGACCGTTGGCACTCCCGCTGATGCCGACTCGGTGCTGACCGTGGGCGGCCTCGACCCCGATACTTTTCTGCACCTGCCTTTCAGCAGCTACGGGCCCGCGGCGGGCGGGCGGCTCAAGCCCAATGTGGCGGCCTTTGGAGTGGCCATAACGGCCGTGCCAGGCGGCTTCGAGCGGGCCGAAGGCACCTCTTTTGCCAGCCCGCTGGTGGCGGGCTTTGCGGCCTGCGCCTGGCAGCAGCAGCGCGATTTGCCTGTAATGGCGCTGTTTGCCCGGCTGCAGCAGGCCGGGCAGCTCCACCCATATTTCGACTATGCCCATGGCTACGGTCTGCCCCAGGCAGCGGCCTTCAGCGCCGCCGGCCAGCCTGCTGTGTTGCCAGATCCCACCTTCGATTTTGTGGCCGCCGACTCGGCCGTCAGTGTCATCATCCGGCCCGAAGCGGCCGTTGTGCCCGCCTATTCGCTGCCGCTGCAGGCAGCTGCCGAGTCCCTGGCCAACTTGGACCCCGATGCTGCCGGGCCGCCGGTCCCGCTGTACTGGCAGCTGCGCGATGCCAGCGGCTTTATTATACGCTACGAGGTGCTGGAGGTAAGCCAGCGGGCCATACTGCGGGTGCCGTTGCGAGAGTTGCCAACCGGCGGTACGCTACGGGTGCACTTTCGGGGGTACACGGCTAGCTTTGGGGGATTATGATGAGGCGCAACCCAATTTCGCCACAGCTGCTTGCCCTGCTGCTGCTGGCCGTATGTCCCCGCCTGGCAGCGGCCCAGCGGGTGCTGCTGCGCGCCGACCCCGCCACCGACACCATTCCCAGGCGCTACGGCCCCAACCGGGCGTTTTATCAACACCTCTACCTAGGCTACACCGCCGTAGTGGGCGCGGCCGACGGGCCCGGAGCCACGCTGAGCTACCCCCAATCGGGCGAGCTGTTTGCTGGGCTGCGCAACAAGTGGCGCGTAACAGGAACCACGGCGGCAGGGCTGGATGCCCGCTTTGCCTACTTGCGCTATCAGCTTCGGCAAAACAGCGCCAAGCAGGTGCCCACGGCCCAGCCGCACTACCGCGAGTCCCTGAACCTTACGCAGCTGCAGCTGGAACCCTTTGTCCGGCTGAGTTTCGGGCGACGCGGCAACGTGGTAGGGCACTACCTCGACGTAAGCGGGTGGGGTAGCTGGGCGCTGAGCAGCAACCATAGCTATGAAGACCGGCCCGGGCAGGGACAGGGCACTCGGACGCTGGTGCGCGAAGTACGCCCGGCCTACCTGCGCCGCTGGAGCTGGGGCCTGGGCACGCGGTTGGGCGCGGGCCGCTACGCCCTGGTGGGCCGCTACCGGCTCGCCGATACATTCAGCAATCTGGCGCCCGCCATTTACCCCGAGCTACCGCGCTGGCTGCTGGGCGTAGAGGTAGGAGTATTCTGAGTTTCAACCAAAAAAATGCGTCCACAGCAGGCTATCGGCTGGCAGATTTCGTAAACAAGTGAACTGCCAGCCAGATAACTCCGCAAGCGTAGGGGCAGGGCGTTGGTAGTCAATTGATTTAGGTATAATAATTGGCCGAATGCGGGGAAATTCCGAACTTTCGGGGCTGGGACCGTTATAAGGGCTGTCTAGCTGAATTGTTGCTGTGTCTGTTTTCTCATGAAAAAACTATTAATCCCTGTTGCCGGAGCTTTTTGTCTGCTTCAGCTGTCGTCTTGCTTGAACACGGAGCGCGAAGTGGCCACCTCCCGCAACACCGACCGTCAGTTTACGCCTGGCCTGGAGGCTAACCGCGGCCGGGTGAGCGAGCGTACCGTGCTGCGCACAGTAAACGCCAGTCATAACTTCTCGTCGACCAAGGATAAGGATTCCTTTGTGCTGCAGCTGCGCGGGCCTAAAATTGCTACTTCGCGGGCCTACTTTATCATCCTCAGCAGTACCGGCGACACGCTGCGGCAGGAGGTGATGCCAGCCACCGCCCTCATCCGCGACCAGGACATGACCGACCCGCAGACGGCCACCGTGCGCGACAAGGAAATTGCCATTCTGCAGGGCATGAACAGCTTCTTCCGCGACGACCGGTTTGTGCAGCCGGCCGTACCAAAGGCGGCTGTTCAACCCGAAAACGTGGACGCCCAATCGTGGTCATCGGTGAAAGCCGACAGCCGGGCCATTGGCTTCGACTACCCCTCGGCCGATGGCCGAGAGCGGCGCCTGGCATTCTCCAAGGCCCTGAAACGAGCGGTAGTTATTGCTGAGTAAGGTTAAGCTGGGAGCCTCTGGCAGATAGCCAGTAGTCTCTGTTCGGACGGGTAAATGACTGCGCAAAAAGCAAGCTACCTGTACCGCTGCACGAGTATTTAGTGCCCTGTTAGATATAATGCAAAGCGCGCCGGAGCTATTCCGGCGGCGTTTTGTCTTGTATTAAGGATGACGGCCCTGGAAGCAGCAACTACTTGCTAAACAGCTTCAGCAGAGAGTATCGTTAGCCTGGAAATTCCGTTGGCTACCACTCACTGCTTCCTTATGGCATCGTGAAGGCCAGGTCGAAGCTAATGAGGTTGGCGTTGAAGTTGTTGTTGCGCTGGTAGTAGGCGTAGCGTACATCGAGCGACTTGAACTTAGCCACTTTGCGGCCGCCCTGGCCGTTGCCGAAGGGCGTTTTGAAGCGGCTGATGCCGTATACCGGCGAATAGCGCAGCCCCAGTCCGAGCTTATTGGCCGAGAAATCTGACAGGTCGTAGTCGGAGGTGTAGAACTCGCTGGTGCTGGAATGCTGGGCGTAAGGGGCGAAGTACCTGGCCGCCGTTTGGGTGTGGTAGCGGTAGAAGGGGTAGAGCACAAAGAAAGGCGTTACTTTCAGTGGCGTTTCCAGCTCAAAGGTGTGGGCCGTGATGCCGAAATTATCGTTGTAGAAGCGGTAGAAGCCCCGCAGCTGCACAAAGTCGGAAGCGAAGTAGCTCACGCGTAGCGCCACCGGATACTTAAAGCGGCGCTGCGGCAGCTGCTCTACCTTGGGGGCCACATTGCCCGGCTCGCGGAAATACACCCGGTGGAAGGATGTGCTCAGCAGCCCTCGCTGGTACACCAGCTCGGTGCTGACCGCTAGCTGCAGCCGCTGGCTGATTACCTGCGAGTACACCAGCGACAAATTGTAGCTCTGGCGCTTATCGGTGGGCACGAGTTGCTGGCCGGTGCGCAGCTCGGTGGGGTAAATAAGGGTGGCTCTATCGAGGTACACTTGCCCGGCGGCGCTGAACTCGCGGTTACCGTCGCGGGAGCTCTTGGACCAGGAGCCCGCCACGTTCACCGAGAAGTAATCATATTCAGTCGATACACCGGCTCCCAGCCCGATAATGCGCCGCTTAGCCTTGTTCTCGCGCGAGTAGCCGAAATCGGCGTGCAGGCGCGTGTCGCGGGCCGAAGGGGTGGAGAGGAAAAGGCCTTCCACGCCATCAATACGGTCGGTAGAGGCGGAGGCGTAAAAGTCGGCACCGATGTTGGCCGTGAGCCGGCTGACCGTATCGAGCGGGATGTTGAGGATGATGGTGGGGGTAACATCGGTGAGGTATTCGGTGCCGCGCCCGCCCTGCACGGCCCCATGCGTGCCGTCCTGTTGGTAGTAGCTCCCCAGAATATTGATTTCGGTTTCGCCCACCGTAGTGCCAGGCGCAGTGGCCTGGAGGCGGAGTGGCACCCCGGAGCCATCGATGCGGTTGGGCGTAGCGCCCCCCTGTGCCCAGACCAGCGCGGGGAGCAATACCCCACAGGCCGCTATACTCAACTGCCGAAAAAAAACCATCCTAGTCCAAGTCCAACGCATACAAAAAGCGAAAAGCGTACCTCCGAAAAACCAACCTTAGCGTAGTGAGCTAACTGCTTTAATTACAGCCGCAACCGCCGCCAACTTTGCCGCCGTTGGCTCCGCCGGCTCCTTCGCGGTACGACTCGAAGTTGGTCTCGTACACCTCTATTCGCTTGTTGGATAGCTTCATATCTTCATCGTTGAGGTACACCTTCTGGTAGGCTGCCACCGATACGCAGCCCCCAAGGCTGCCCGCCGCCATCAGCAAACCGGCCAGCCCAATTATCGGGCGGCGCAGGCAAATAAAAGCTGGAATATCCGGCATGAGCAAGTAGCAGAAAACGTGAGGGCGAAGCGACGGAAAATGTACGGTAAATTACCCGGCTACGGTTGTTTGGTTGCCGGCACCGGGGTGCTGTTGCGGTAGTAATTGATCTGCATTTTTTTGGAAACCAGCGTGCGGTTGTCGTCGGTAATCAGGGTGCAGTCTACGCCTTTGAGCTGGTTGATGAAGGCCAGCCCCTCCACGGGTCCCTTCACGAACACCACCTCATCGAGGCAGTCGGCCAGCTCCACATCGGAACAGATGATGGTGACCGAGCGCAGGCCGGTGGCGGGCAGGCCGGTGGCGGGGTTGATGATGTGGCCGTACACCTTGCCGCCCGACGTAAAGTATTGCTCGTAGTTGCCGGCCGTTACCACGGCCACATCGGTTACCTGTACCCAGCTCGAAATGCTGCCGGGGTGGTCGGGGTTGCCGATGGCCACGCGCCAGAGCGAGCCGTCGGCCTGCCGGCCCCAGCACAGAATATCGCCCGAGCCGTTGAGCAGACCGCCTTTTACGCCCAGCTTATCGAGCACCTGCCGGGCCCGTCGGATGCCGTAGCCCTGCAGCACCCCGGCCAGGTTGATGCGCATGCCCTTTTCCTGAAGCATAACGGTGCGCCGGGTGGGGTCGAGCAGCACGTGGCGGTAGTTGATGCGGGCCACAGCGGCGCGGCGCACGGCTTCGGGCGGCAACGCGTGCTCCTGCCGGTCGAAGCGGTAGATTTTATCGGCCGAGGCGAACGTGATGTCGAAGGCGCCGCCGCTCAAAGCCGAAATTCGCAGGGTGCGCTCAATCAGCTCATACACTTCCTGATCCACCACCACGGGCCACAGGCCGGCGGCGCGGTTGATCTGGGTTATTTGAGAGGTAGAATCCCAGAACGACATGAGCCGGTCGATGCGGCGGGTTTCGCTGATGGCGGCGTTCAGGGCGGTCCAGCCCAGCGTGTCGTTGTCGGCTACCACCGTGTAGGTGAAGTGCGAGCCCATAAGTTGGGCTTGCTTGCTGAAATTGCGCAGCTGAGCGGCCGCGCTCATGGGCCGCCACGGCAGCAACAGCGCCAGCAGCCAGAAAAAGCGCAGCAACGGGGCGGCAGGCATAGAAAATGGTGTAGTCAGACCCGAAGGAAACAGGTCGGTGCTTAAGTTGGGCAGCGTCGGGTAAAATAAACGCCCTATTTGCGGGTCAGCAGGGACGTGAGGTGCGCTTCGTAGGCGGCCTCGCCACCAGGCCGGTAGCCGGTTTTGGCCAAAATCTTGCCCTCGGGCGAAATCAGGACCACCAGTGGAAAGGAGCCCTCTTGGTTGAGTTTGGACGCTGCCAGTTCATTCTGCCTGGTTTGATCGGCCGACAGCTTGTTCTTCTTGCTGCGCGGGAAATCGAAATGAGCCAGCACAAACTTGTCGCGGGCGAACTGCTCGAAGGCAGGCTTATCAAACACCTCCTGCTTCAGCATAATGCAGGGCTTGCACCAATCGGAGCCCGAAAAAATAGCCAGCACGGGCCGGTTGGTGGCTTTGGCCTGCTGCATGGCCGCCTCCAGGCTACTGCTCCAGGTGGCGGCCGGCACGGCCGCCGCAGTAGTCGTCTGGGCAAAACCAGGTGTTGCCCAGCCTAATTCAGCTGCCAGCAAAGCAGTTGCGAAAAGTAAAACGCGCATAAGTAGGTAGTAGAAAGTAGTAAGATACAGCGGCCGTAGCCACATACGAAGCAACTGCTGCTCCGGAGTAAAGTAAGAACGCGGAACAGCTTCCGAAAAAGCCACTCCGCGTTCTTACTCCAATCACCAATTCAAACCTACAGGCAACTTCATGAAGGCCGAATGAAGAAGTACAACTCGTTTCCGGCCCCAGGAAATAGTGTGGTGCCGCCAGCAATAGGTAGCCGAAACCGACCAAGCGGGGCGCTTATCCGGCCTTAACCCAGCCGGTGCGCCCGTTGGCCTGGCGCACGAGGCGGTAGCCCCCGAACTCGCCCAGCACGGCCACGGCGGTTTGGGCCGGCAGGGCCGCCACAGCCGGCGCGCCGGGCAGCGGGAAGGAACGTAACTCGGTTTCGGCGGCTAGCTTCTCGCGGCGCAGTGGGGCGGCAGTCCGTACGGCCGGGGCGGGTACGAAGCCGCTGCCGCCGCCGGGCAGCTGTACCCGCAACCAGCCGGGCACGGCGCCCAGCACCAGCAGCGGTACGGTGGGCGTGGCGATATGGCCAGCGAGGCCCGCCGCAGTAGTGGCCGGGGTGGGGCGCAACGAGAGCCGCGGGGCGCGGGCCCGCACGTACTGGCCCAGCTCGGCCGGTAGCTTCTTCGGCATTGCAGTTGGCGCATCGGCCTTGCGCAGGAAGGGTAGCGGGTCGAGGGCGCCACTGCGGTACACGCCGAAGTGCAGGTGGGGCGGCGTAGTGCGGGCGTTACCGGTGCTGCCCACCAGGCCCAGCGTGTCGCCTATGCGCACGCGCTGGCCGGGCTGTACCAGCTGCTTATCGAGGTGGGCGTAGTATAGGTGGGCGTTGAAATCGGCGGTGGAAAGCCACACAACCCGGCCACCCAGCGGGGTTTCATTTACCCGCGTAACGACGCCGGCGGCGGCGGCCACTGCGGGCGTGCCGCGGGGCGCAAAAATATCGACGCCCTCGTGGCGGCGGGCCCCACCATCGCGCCCGGCCCCCCAGAACGAGCCGATGGCCTGGTCGGATTTGCCCTGCACCGGGAAGCTCAGGGTGGGCTCGCGGCGGATGCTGAGCGTGTAGCGGCCCCCGCGCAGCAGCTCGGGCTGCACCCGCAGCAGGTGCTGGCGGTCGGCTTCCACCACGTAGCGAAACGACAGGCTGGCCGTATCGGCGGCCATCAGGTGCCGGGGCGCGGGCTGGTCGGGGCTCAACTCGAAAGCGTCGAGAAACACGCGGGGCGCGGCCGTGCCGGGAGCCAGCGTGAGGCTGACCTGGATGGCCTCGCCCGCACGCACGCCGTAGCGCAGGCCCAGCGCCACGGCCCGGTCGGCCGGGAAAAAGCCCGATTCCTGGTAGGGCAGCTTCACGGTGAGCGAGTCGCGCAAGGCCTGGTCGGCGGCCCGGAGCCAGTCGCGGCCCAGGGCCGTTTCGGCGAGGCCCGACTGTTGCAGGCGGCGGGCGTAGGTTTCGTGGGGCGTGGTTTGCTGAAAGAGGCCGCGCAGGGTTTGGTTCTGGCTACAGGCGCTCAGCAGCGTAATCAATAACAAAAAAGGCAGGGCGCGAAGGCGGTGCGGCATGAAGCGAGCGGGGAGGAGTAGAGCAATACTAGAAGTGACTGCTTCAACCCCGAAACGCGCCGGGTAGTTCGCCCGCAAGCGGTGGGCCCGAAAGGATGCATCGGTTCTTTCAGCCGCTACCCAGCGAGGAGCCGGGCAGCGGAAAAGCGTATTATTACCCCGGTTTTCGTCGTTTAATTTCCGTGTATGTTTTCCGCCGACCGCATCCTGGCCATTCGCAAAAGCAAAGGCTTCTCGCAGGAATTGCTGGCCGAACACTCGGGCGTGAGCCTGCGCACCATTCAGCGGGTAGAGCAGGGCGGAACAATGCCGCGGGGCCACACCCTAAACGCGCTGGCCACCGCCCTGAGTGTATCGTTGGAGGATTTTCGTGCGGAGCCCGCGCCGGTAGTCGCGCCGCTTTTTCCAGCCGATGCAGCGGCCCCCGCGGCGGCCCCGGCGGAGCGGAGCGCGCTACGGTCGGACCCGGATTTTCTGCAGCTGCTCAACCTGAGTGCGCTGAGTTTGCTGGTGCTGCCGCTGCTCAACATCATCGTGCCGCTGGTGCTTTGGCGGCGGCGGGGCCAGCACATCCGGCACGCGGCCGAGGTGGGCCGCCGGGTAGTGGGCTTTCAGATTCTGTGGCAGCTGGGCTGCTTCCTGGCGTACGGGCTGCTGCTGCTGGGCTACCAGGCGGCCAACGCTCTGCAGCTGCAGCTGTGGCGGGGCGGCTTTCTGGCAGTTTTCATCCTGTCGTACCTGCTCAATATAGCTGCCGTGGTATACTATGCCGGGCGGTTGCGACGCGGTGATTTGGCGGTTTACCCCATCAGGCTCTGATTTTAAGTTTTTGATGGAAAGGTGCTTGCAGGCAATGGCGGGGAAGTGGCGGTAAAATGACGCAAGGGTCGGCAGTGAATCAGGCTAGGTTTGCCTCCGTACTCCAACCCTCGCTTATTCCCTGTCATGAAAACGCTTTTCAAGGTTCTGCTTGCCCTGGTGTTGCTGCTCGTGCTGAGCGGCATTGGCGGCTATTCCTACATGAAGGGGAAGTTTGCGCCCCCCGCCAACCAACTCACAGTAGCGGGCCTGCCTGCCACCGGCCCGCTACGCTGGCTGGCCGATACAGTTGCCCGACCCGCCGTGCCGCACGCTGGTTTGCTGGTGCCCATCCGGCTGCGCAACTGCCCCCGCACCTGTTATCTGCAGGTAGATACCGGGGCTCCCTACACCGTGCTGTATGCGCACCAGCTGACGGCCCTGCGCCAGCGCTACCCGGCGCTGGGCACCAGCTTGCAGCTGCGTGAAAAGGTGGTGCCCGAGTTCCGTTTTGCCCTGGGCGGCGCCCAGGTAGCCGTTGGCCACACGAAGGTGCTCGTCAACGGAACCGGCGAAATGCCCGCCGATAGTCTGGCCCCCTTCATCATTGGCTCGCTGGGGGCCGATGTGCTGGAAGGCCGCGTGCTGGTGCTCGATTACGCCGCCAGCCGCTTCACGCTGGCCAACGAAGTGCCGGCCGACTTGGCCGCCCGCGCCATCTTCGCCCCGCTGGCTTTCCCCGAGCGCCGCCTGCTGCTCACCGCTGCCCTGAACGGGGAGTCGCGTCAGCTCCTGTTCGACTCGGGTACCAGCGCGTATACCTTGCTCACCAGCCAGGAAAACTGGCAGGGAATGGCGGCCCCCGGTGCCGCACCCGTACCGATACCGCCAATTCGTGGGGCAAAAAACTGCTGCTGCACACGGTGGCTACCAACGCCCGGCTGCGCTTTGGGGCCGCTGAGCTTCCGCTGGGCACGGTTACCTACATAGAGGGCATGAACCTGATGCAGGAAACGCTGATGCGCTTTTCAGGGCTGGAAGGCATGCTGGGCAACGAGCCTTTCGTAGGCGGCGCGCTCATTCTGGACGTGAAGGGCGGCCGCTACGGGGTGGTGGGCCGTTAGGAGGAGGAGGGGTAGGGCCGGGTTGTCGGGGGAGGGTTTATCTTTACGCTCCACCCACTTCCCGCCCATGCTCTACCTCACCGAATGCCCCCGCGACGCGATGCAGGGCTGGCCCACATTCATCCCGACCACCGATAAAATCGACTATCTCAACGCCCTGCTCAAAGTGGGCTTCAGCACGCTCGATTTCGGCTCCTTCGTCTCGCCCAAGGCCATTCCGCAGCTCGCCGATACGGCCGAAGTACTGGAGGGACTCGACCTGAGCCAGTCGGGCACCATGCTGCTGGCCATTGTGGCCAACCTGCGCGGGGCCGAAACGGCGGCCGCGCACCCGCAAATCCGCTACATCGGCTTCCCGCTGTCGGTGTCCGAAACATTTCAGCAGCGCAACACCAACAAGAGTATTGCCGAGGCCCTGACCGACGTAACCCGCATCCAGGAGCTGTGCGCCCGCACCGGTCAGCAACAGGTGGTGTACTTGAGCATGGGCTTCGGCAACCCCTACGGCGACGCCTGGAGCCCGGCCGTGCTGGGCGAGTTCACCCAGCAGCTCGATGCGCTGGGCGTGGGCATCGTGGCGCTGTCCGATACCATCGGGGCCAGCACGCCGGCCACTATCGGCCCCGCCTTCCGCGAGCTGACGGCCGCTTACCCGCACATCCGTTTCGGGGCCCACCTGCACACCACGCCCGACACCTGGCAGGAGAAAGTGCAAGCTGCCTACGAGGCCGGCTGCCGCCACTTCGACGGCGCGCTGGGCGGCTACGGCGGCTGCCCGATGGCCGCCGACGACCTCACCGGCAATATGCCCACCGAGCGGCTGCTGGAGTTTTCGACCCAGGTCGGCCTGGAGCCGGGCGTGAACCTGGAGGCGCTGAACGAGGCCATGCGGCTGAATCAGCGCATCTTTGCGGGGCATTAGCGCATGAGCAACAATATTAGCATAGATCTTTATAACCGGCAGCCCGTGCGGCTTGAGCTTTGTCTAGAACCTTTTGGGCATGGGGTAGAAATGCAAGCGGGGATGGAATATCGAATTGTGTCCGTTGAGACAGAGTATCGAATTGAGTTTGGGCCCGATTTAATTATAGTGTATTTAGAAGACGTTTTTGAGTACAAAATTTTCGAGCGGCCTTATTCGACTGATTTTCAAAATCCCGGTGATTGGCAGCTTGTTGTTGAGTACTAATCAACTTAAAAATCAAGTTTATGCCCACACTCGTCGATATCTTCATTCCCTGCTTTGTTGACCAGCTTTTCCCGCACACGGCCATGAATATGGTGAAGGTGCTGGAGGCCGTGGGCTGCGAGGTGCACTACAACGCCAACCAGACCTGCTGCGGGCAGCCGGCCTATAACGCTGGCTACAAAGCCGAGAGTTGTGAGGTCGCCCGTAAGTTTCTGGCTGATTTCCCCACCGAGCAGGAGCGCTACATCGTGAGCCCCTCGGCCTCCTGCATCGGCATGGTGCGCAACACCTACGCCGACCTGTTCGAGGGCACGCCCGACGCCGGCCGCTACCACGGTGTACAGCGCCGGGCCTTCGAGCTGACCGAGTTCCTCGTCGATGTGTTGGGCATAACGAGCATTCCGGGGGCGCAGCTCAGCGGCAAATACACCTACCACGACTCCTGCGCGGCCCTGCGCGAGTGCGGCATCCGCGAGGCCCCGCGCCAACTGCTCGATGCCATAGCTGGCTTGGAGCGCCTCGAAATGGCCGAAACCGAAACCTGTTGCGGCTTCGGCGGCACCTTCGCCGTGAAGTTTGAAGCCATATCCGTTGCCATGGCCGAGCAGAAGGTGGAGCACGCCCTGGCCACCGGCGCCGACTACCTCATCAGCACCGACACGAGCTGCCTCATGCACCTCGACGCCTACATCCGCCGCGAGAAAAAGCCCATCAAAACCCTGCACATCGCCGACGTATTGGCCAGCGGCTGGTAAATCACTGATTTTCGCTGATTAGTCGTGATGACGCTGATTTCTTTAAGCGGGTAAGATTGCCTTTTCAACACACCACATCTTTCTGAAGCGCAAAGCCCCTGACATTCGCAAGGAGGTCAGGGGCTTTGCGCTTATTAGTGCATCGCTATTGGGAAGAACGAATTGCTCCGCCTTGCAATGGGGATTACATCAACTCCTTAATTCGAGCAGTTAGCCCCTCACTGGCCTCCAGCAGCGGCATCCGGACGGCATCCGAGCATAGCCCCTGGGCAGCCAGGGCGGCTTTTACGCCCACGGGGTTGCTTTCCTCATACATGAGCGGGTTGAGCTGGGCGAAGCCGAACAGCAGCTGGCTAGCCCCGGCGAAGTCGCCGTTGAGGGCGGCGCGGGTCATGGCCGAGAAGCGTTTCGGGAAGGCGTTGGCCAGGACCGAGATGATGCCCGCGCCGCCGAAGCTGATGAGTGCCGTGGTCATCATGTCATCACCCGAAATCAGCAGAAAATCGGTGGGCTTTTGGGCGGCAATGGCGATGCACTGCTCCAGGTTGCCGCTGGCTTCCTTGATGCCGATGATGTTGGGGTGCTGGGCCAGCTCCAGGGTAGTGGCCGCCAGCAGGTTGGAGCTGGTGCGGCCGGGCACATTGTAGAGCAGTACCGGCACCGGCGAAGCATCGGCCAGGCGCTGATAGTGGGCGATGATACCGCGCTGGCTGGGCTTGTTGTAGTAGGGCGAAGCCGACAGCAGCGCCTCGTAGCCGTTTAAATCGGTGGTTTCGAGGCTGCGCACCAGCGCGGCCGTGTCGTTGCCGCCCAGGCCGTACACCAGTGGGGCGCGGCCGGCCGTATGCTCGCGGGCCACGCGCCGGATTTCGGTGCGCTCCTCGGTCGTCAGGGTCGGCGACTCGGCCGTGGTGCCGTTGATGACGAGGTAGTCGGTGCCGTTTTCCAGTTGGAAATCGATGAGCCGGCGCAGGGCCGGGTAGTCCACGGCGCGGTCGGGGGAGGGGAGGAAGGGCGTAACCAGGGCTACGCCGGTGCCACGGAGTTTGTCCATGCGGGAAATAAGCGGTTGCTTTGTAGTAGAAAGACCGGCGGCAAGATACGGCCGCCGGGCTGAAGGTTCATCTGCTTTTCTTCCACCGCGTTTTCCCTTGCGGCCCGCCCCTTAGCGGCCCGCGCTCTGCTTGCCCATGAAGTTCACAAAGTACCCCGTGCTGGCCGCCGCGCTGGCAACCCTGGCCGCGCTGCCCGCCTGCACCGAAACCAAATCGGCCGCCGGCACCGAAACCGCCGCTGCCACTGCCGAAATAGCCGCCGACTCGGCCGCCACGGCCACCACACCCACCGCCGGCAACGCCACGGCCGCCAGCCTGAACAACGGCACTCCGGCTACCATTCCGGCCAACCAGCGCGCCGATGCGGCCACTATCATTGCCCGCCCCCAGGTGCCGATTTTGTGCTACCACCAGATTCGGAACTGGAAGTCTTCTGACTCCAAAGGCGCTAAGGATTATATCATTCCGGTCGACCAGTTCAAGGCCCAGATGAAGATGCTGGCCGACTCGGGCTACCACTCCATCCTGCCCGACCAGCTCTATGCCTACCTGGCTACCGGCGCCCCGCTGCCCAGCAAGCCGGTCATGCTCACCTTCGACGATACCGACCTCGACCAGTTCACCGTCGCCCGCCCCACGCTCGAAAAGTACGGCTTCAAAGGCGTGTACTTTATCATGACCGTAAGCCTGGGCCGGCCCCGCTACATGAGCAAGGCGCAGGTCAAGCAGCTCTCCGACGAGGGCAACGTCATCGGCTCGCACACTTGGGACCACCACAATGTGAAGAAGTACCAGGGCCAGGATTGGGTGACCCAGATTGAAAAGCCCACCAAAGTGCTCGAAGAAATTACGGGCAAGAAAGTCAACTACTTCGCCTATCCTTTTGGCCTCTGGAACCCGGAAGCCATTCCGGAACTGAAGAAGCGCGGCATGGACGCGGCCTTCATCCTGGCTGAAAAGCGCGACCAGCAGGACCCGCTCTTCACTATCCGCCGCATCATCGCCAGCGGCTACTGGAGCCCTCGCACCCTACACAACAGTATGGTACAGAGTTTCTAAGCGGAAGTAAAAGCGAAGAAGTAAAAAACCAAAGCCCCCTGATGTCTTACTGACGTCAGGGGCTTTGGGTATGGTATGTTTTGACTGTTTAATCCAATTTGCGGAGGTCGATGTAGGGGGGGGCTTGTCCCCGCCCGCCATTAGCACATGCTTTGCGGGGCCTGAAAACAGTCGGTCAACGCATCGTTTTGATGTAGGGCGGGGGCAAACCCCGTCCCTACATCGACCTCCACAACTTAAGTTGTTTACTTTTTCGCTTTGACTTCAAGCTTCACCTCATCTTTCAAATCCTTGTATGCCCCGGCGTTGACGACATGCTTGAAACCTTTTTCTTGCATTAGCACGGCAGTTTTGTTGCTGCGGTTGCCGGAGGCGCAATAGAGTACGTAGGTTTTGCTGGGGTCAAGCTTCTGCAGCTGCGCGGCCAGGTCAGGGGCGCGGAAATCCACGTTGCCAGCGCCGGGCAGATGGCCGGTGGCGTACTCTTCGGGCGTGCGCACATCGAGCAGCACCACATTGGGCTGGCGCAGGGTTTTCTTCACCTCGTCGATAGATGCTACCGGCACAGTTGCAAGCGAAATGGCACCGGTGACCGGTGGCTTGGGGGCAGGAGTTGGTGCAGTCGGCAGCGTATTCTGAGCCAGCAGGGTCAACGGCGCGAGGGCCAGGGTAATCAGCAGCAGATGACGAAGCATAGTAAGTTTTTCAGGGAGAGATACATAAGAACGCGGCTGGGCTGGCTACGTTGCGTGGCCCGTCCACCGGGAGCTAGAACAACGAACCCTGGGTGAGAGTGCCCGGAGCCGTGTCGGCGGGAGTGGCCGGGCTTTCGTTGGTTGGGGTAGCTGGCGTTTCGTCAGCCTTCGGGAGCATGGCCAGCAGGTCGGTTTCGCCGATGATGGGCACTTTTAACGTGGTGGCTTTTTCGCGCTTGGCCGGGCCCATTTTGTCGCCGGCCACCAGGAAGCTGAGCTTCTTGCTGATGCTGCCCGTGATTTTGCCGCCGTGCTGCTCAATCAGGTGTTGCAGCTCGTCGCGGCTGTGTAGCTCAAACACGCCCGAAAGTACGAACGTGAGGCCGGCCAGCCGGTCGCTCTGGGGCTGGGGCGCCTCGCCGGTTAGGGCCAGCTGCACGCCCGCCGTCCGCAGGCGCTCCACAAAGTCCTGGTTGGCCGGCTCCTGAAACCACGCGGCGGCCGACTCGGCAATAACGCCACCCACCTCGGGCACGGCGGCCAGCTCGGGGGCCGTAGCCGCCGCCAGCGCCTCAACGGTGCGGTAGTGAGCGGCCAGCTTCTCGGCCACGGTTTCGCCCACGTAGCGGATGCCCAGTCCGAACAGCACCCGGTCGAACGGCACCTGCTTGCTGGCCTCCAGTCCTGCCACCAGCCGCTGCACCGACTTCTCACCCATGCGCTCCAGCTGGGCTAGGTCTCCCGCCTTGGCCGGCAGCTCGTAGAGCGAAGCCGCGTCGGTTACCAAGCCCAAATCGAAGAAGCGGCCCACGGTTTCGGCGCCCAGCCCATCAATATCAAGCGCCTTGCGCGACACGAAATGTTCGAGCTTGGCCTTGAGCTGGGGCGGGCAGCCCCGGTCGTTGGGGCAGCGGAAGTGGGCCTCGCCCTCGGGCCGGATGAGCGGCGTACCGCAGGCCGGACATTCCGTCGGGTATACAATGGGCTGGCTGCCTTCGGGCCGGGCCGACAGGTCGACGCCGGTGATTTTGGGGATGATTTCGCCACCTTTCTCTACGAACACCAAGTCGCCGAGGCGCAGGTCGAGGGCGGCAATCTGGTTGGCGTTGTGCACCGAGGCCCGCTTCACCACGGTACCGGCCAGCGGCACGGGGTCGAGCAACGCCACCGGCGTAACGGCCCCGGTGCGGCCCACCTGGTACTGGATGGCCTGCAAACGGGTGCGGCCGGCCTCGGCCGGGTACTTGTAGGCAATGGCCCAGCGGGGACTTTTCGAGGTGTAGCCCAGCAGCTCCTGCTGCCGGAAATCGTCCACCTTGATAACGATGCCGTCGGTGGCTACCGGCAGCTCGAACCGCTTCTTGTTCCACTCGTGCACGAAATCCAGCACCTGCTCAATAGTGGCGCAACGCCGCCAGGTGTCCGATACCGGCAGACCCCAGGCGCTTAATGCTTCCAAAGAGGCGCTGTGCGTTTCAAACTGCGAGCGGCCAGGCATCAGGAAGGAGTAGGCGTAGAACCGCAGTCGGCGGGCCGCCACCTGGGCCGAATCCTGGAGCTTGAGCGCGCCACTGGCGGCGTTGCGCGGGTTGGCCAGCAGGGCCTCGCCGTTGGCCTCGCGCTCCTCGTTCAGCTCGCCGAATACGGGCAGGGGCATGAAGATTTCGCCCCGCACCTCGAACTCGGGCGGGCGTGCCGGGCCGGCGGGCCGCAGGTGCAGCGGCAGGTTGCGAATGGTGCGCACGTTGTTGGTGACCACGTCGCCGCGGGTGCTGTCGCCGCGCGTAACGCCCTGCGCCAGCTGGTCGTGCTCGTAGGTCAGGCTCATCGCCACACCATCGAACTTCAGCTCGCAGACGTACTCCATTTCGGCACCCTCCAAGCCTTTGCGCACCCGCTCGTCGAACTCGCGCAAATCGGCTTCTGAGTAGGTGTTGCCCAAACTCAGCATGGGGTAGCGGTGCTCGGCCGTCGGGAACTGCTTGGTAATGGTACCGCCCACCCGCTGCGTTGGTGAGTTGGGCCGGGCCAGGGCCGGATATTCGGCCTCCAGCCGGGCCAGCTCGGCCAGCCGCGCGTCAAACTCCTGGTCCGGTATTTCAGACTGGTCGAGCTGGTAATATTGGTAGTTGAGGTGGTGCAGCTGCTCGGTCAGGGCGATAATGCGCGCTTCGATATCGAGGTTCATAAGGGCAAGGCGGGTTAGGGCCGCAAGCTACGAATTGAGGAGGTTAAGCGGTGGATGAGCGGGCTGGTAAACGAGAAAACGCCTGTCATCCTGAGCGAGCGAAGGATCTGTATAAAAGGTATATTTTGATACTACCTTCTGTACAGATCCTTCGCTCCGCTCAGGATGACAGGCGTTTTCCTGGTCGTTGCTACTCCTGCACCAGTACCCCGTCGGCCTCAAAGTTGAGCTGCTGTTGGGGCTCGGTGATGGCGGCAATTTCGGTGGCCGATTTGCCGGCGTCCTTGGCGTAGTGCTGCAGGTCGGCGACGGGCACGGTTTCGCGATGGGCCCAGCCGTTGATGACGATGGTTTTGCCGCTGATGTCCTTGGGCACGAAGAAGGCGTAGTCCTTGAATTTCACCCGCATGTCGCGGCCATCGGCCAGCTTCATCGTCATCCAGCAGCCCTTGGCCTGGCACACCTCATTGGCAGTGCCCACCAGCTTTACCTGGGCCGAATCCTGGGTGCCGAGCAGCGTGGATAGGGCCGACAGGGGCTGGGCGCCCTCGCTCGTAATGGCCGCACCGTAGGTTCTGCCCTGCGGCGAAGTAGTGGTTGGCGGGGAGGCCTCAGCGGTGGCGGTACCAGCCGTGTCCGAAGTGGGAGCTGCATTCTGACAGGCGCCCAGCAACAACAGCGCGGCGGGCAGTAGGAGGAGAGGGCGCATAAGCCGGAAATATAAGAGCGGTAGAAAGTCGGAATTTAGGACTTTTTGCGCTTACTCGTCTCTTTCGTGATGGAACCTGCCGATTGGTCCAGCCCCGTCAGTATCCGCACCTGCTCCAGCCGGCCCTTCTTGTCATACACTTCCGATTTCACCAGCCCTACGGTGGGCGCGTAATAGTCTACCACGCGCACTGTAGAAGCCAGCTTGAGGTCGGCGCGGGCTACGGTGCCACTCTCTAGCTGGGCCTCCACCTTGTAGCACAAAAAGGTGCCGACGGGCGTCGTAACCGATTCCTGGCCCGTTACACGACGCTTGCTAACGGTCGCGTATACCTTCGCAATATCTACGGCCGAGCTACGTACATCTACCAGCATGCCTCCACCGGGCAGCTCCGAGCCCACGGTGGGCTGGTTGGGCCAGGCCAGAGGCGTGGGGGTGTAGGTGAGAAGCCGGTCGCGGAAGGAGCTGAGCTGAGCTGGTTTAAGCTGGTCGAGGCCGTCGGTAAAGGCCGTGTCCTGGCGGCAGCGGAATGTGAGGTCGCGTAGGTAAAGCAGGCGTCCTTTGGTGTCGTAGGCCCCGCTTTTGAGCAGGACGGTATTCGTCGTCTGGTCCTTTTTTTTGTCCTGCTCGGTGTTAAGGCTCACCACCCGCTGGTGTACGTAGCCGGTGGTTTCGCCCCGTCCGTCCTGCAGGGTAAAGGTGCGGGCCGTGTTATCGGCCAGGCCGAAAGGGTGGGGGCAATCGGCCGCCGGGGCAGGAGCAGGAAGGGTTTGGGCCTGCAGGTTCACCGTAGCCAGCAGGCCGGTGGCCAGGGCCACAAAGTAAGAGGAGGACATAGAGAAGAGCGAAGTGAAAACCTGATCCGGAAAAACCGGCCGTACGCCTTGCATACGCAGGACGGCCCGTTTGGATTCTGCCGGGCATATAAGACGTTAGGCAAAAGCCGTGCCCACTCAAAACTGTAACTTGCGCTCCGTAATGACGTTCGTTCCTCAGACACCAACCACTCACCACTCACTACTAAACTATGCCTGACCAACCTACTTCCTGGGCCGATACGGCCGCTTCGTTGCTTTCCAAGCTTTCGGGCGGAGTTGAGCTGGCCCTGAATTTCGACCAGATGGAGCTGCAGGTGCCCAACGCCCAGAACCCCGGTACACCCACTACCTGGCGGCTCAACGGTGCGTTGCGCATCCGTACCCGCGGCGAGAACCCGCCTTCCGGTAACCTGCCGCCGGCCAACCCCAACCCCGCCACTCTTGGCTAGCGCCCTCGACGTTGAGGCGCAGCTGGTGGTGACGCTCGATGGCGACGAGGTACAGGTAGCGGGCACGGGTGGCTATCTGATTATCAATTTTCCCAGCCAGCGCGTGTTCGAGAAAATTACGGCCGGCCCACCCAAAGACCCCCAGGCCCCGCCCAGGCCCAAAGGCCCGCCCGGCCTCGACCCGCTGCAGCAACTCAACGACCTGGCCCGGCAGCTGGGCCTGGTACTCGATTTACGGGTGGCGGGCAAAACCCACGTCACGTTTGGGGCCAGCGGCAGCCCGAAGATTACCATTAATGCGGTATTCGGTAAAATCGGCTCCTTTTTCCGTAAGCTGTAGCGGCCGGCTGGCCGGGAAGAACCAGGGGAAAACCGGCCCGAAAAACGTACGGTTGTAACCATCCATTTCGCGTACTTTAGAAATAGCCCGGCGGGCCGGCCTAAGCTGTCGGCCCGCCGGAACTAAAGGCCCGCCGCTTGGTTTGCACTACGTATGCCCGTCCGTTTATATCGCTCATGAGCTCCGACCACAATTCTCCCAAAAAAGTGGGTTCTACCCGCCCGGCTTCCGCCTTTCAGCGCATGGAGCGGATGCCGCCGCTGCTGATGATGCTCTACGTGGGCCTGGCCGGAATTACGGTGCTGTTTGTAGGACTGGTTGGGGCCTACGCCATTACGCACTTCCGGACTGGGGCACCCAGCGGGGTATTTGCTTTGCCGCGCTTCTTTTCGCTGAGCACCATTGTGCTGCTGGCCAGTAGTTACGTTATTGCCCAGGCCAGCCGCATTTATGCCCAGGACGATTTGCCCACGCTGCGCCGCTGCCTGGGGGCCACGCTGCTGCTGAGCTGCGTTTTCGCCGGCTTGCAGGTGCTGGGCTGGCGCGAACTGATGGCCCAGGGCGTCTTTTTCGACGGCATGGCCAGCGGCTCGTTCGTGTACCTGCTTTCGGCCCTGCACGTGGCGCACCTGCTGGGCGGCATGCTGTTTCTGCTGGTACTGCTAATTCGCACGCATTACGCCGCCGCCGACGCCGTGCGCACGCTCGTCTTCATTCGCAACCCTTACCGCCGCCTCCAGTTGCGCATGGTCACGCTCTACTGGCACTTCATCGACGGCCTCTGGATTGCGCTGTTTGCGGCCTTTCTGCTTCTATATTGAGTACCTATAGGTAAGCCGCCGAACCACTACCGCCCCCGATACCTGAGCAGGTGCCGGGGGCGGTTTTTTGGGTCGTAGATCTTACGTCATCGCTGACGGCCGCGCCATGCTCCAACGTTCAACGATGCGCGAAGCTGGAGCTTCGCGCAACCCGCTTTTGGCGCAAGTCCTGCTTAACCTAAGGCGCGAAGATCAGCGCAGCTAAGCCTCGCACCCTACGCCGTGCTGGCAGACTACTCCGCAACTTGAGTTAATCATTGTAGCGGCCGGAACGCCCTATCAGCCGCTACCGGAA
The DNA here is from genome assembly GCF_003417065.2 of Hymenobacter lapidiphilus. Classification (GTDB taxonomy): domain Bacteria; phylum Bacteroidota; class Bacteroidia; order Cytophagales; family Hymenobacteraceae; genus Hymenobacter. The sequence continues at coordinate 87,761 of NZ_QVLT01000016.1, forward strand.
CCAGTAGTCAGCATACGGGGCAGCTGCTAAGTGCAAGCCACTGATTTTGAGCGGCGGGGCCGTACCTTGGATCCCGCATCCTATTCCTCACTCCAATTCGCAATATGCGCCTTTCTACTTTTCTGCTGACGATGGGTGGCCTGCTGGCTGGCAGCCTATCGGCCACCGCTCAGCTACCCACCTACCGCCCCGTAGCCACCGACCTCGATGGCTCGGCGGCCGATGCCTGCGCCCGCGTGCATACCGGCTCGCGGCCCGCCCGGCCTACGCCAGTCTCAGCCACCGCCAGAAAATGGCGGGCTACGACGTCAAGTATTACAAGCTCGATATCCGGCTGAGCAATACCAGCCGCAACGTGGGCGGCACGGTTACCATTAAGGCCCGGACTGGCAGCCAGCCGCTCGACTCGCTGGCCTTCGAGCTGTTCAGCACCTTTACTATCGAGTCGGTGGTGGTAGACGGGCAGGCCAGCGCCGGCCTGCGCCGCAAGGGCCAGGGCGATGTAACGGTGGGCCTGGCCAAACCCGTGGCGGCCAACACGCTGTTTGAGGCCCGCATTACCTACAACGGTACGGCCCCCAACAGCAACGCGGGTGCCATCGGCAACGCCCTGAATACCCGTATTGCGCCCACCTACAACGTGAGCACCACCTGGAGCCTGTCCGAGCCCTACAACGCCTACGAGTGGTGGCCCTGCAAACAGGTGCTCACTGATAAAGCCGACTCGACCGATGTGTGGGTGACCACGGCCGCCGCCAACAAAGTAGGCTCCAATGGCGTGCTGGAGCGCGTAACCAACCTGCCCAACAACGAGGTGCGCTACGAGTGGAAGTCGCGCCACCCGATTGACTACTATTTGGTTTCGGTGGCCGTAGCACCTTACATCGAGTATGTGAATTACGCCAACCCCGCCGGCGGCCCGCGCATTCCCATCGTCAACTACGTTTACAACCAGGCGGCCCTCAATTTCTACCGCCCCGAAATCGACCGCACGCCGGGCTTTATCGAAAGCTTCTCGGCCCAGGTGGGCCTCTACCCGTTTGCCAACGAGAAGTACGGCCACAGCATGGCGCCCATCGGCGGCGGCATGGAGCACCAGACCATGACTACCCAGGATGGCTTCAACTTCACGCTCACGGCCCACGAGCTGTTCCACCAATGGTTCGGCGACAACGTAACCTGCGGGGCCTGGGAAGACATCTGGCTTAACGAAGGCTTTGCTTCCTATGGCGAGTACCTCGCCCTGAACGCGTTTTCTACGCCCACTTCGGCCCGTAGCTGGCTCAACCAGGCCCACAGCTCGACTATGAGCCAGCCCGGCGGCAGCATATTCGTGAATGATACCAGCAACGTGGGCCGCATCTTCAGCTCGCGGCTCAGCTACAAGAAGGGGGCCTCTGTTATCCACATGCTGCGCTACCTGCTCAACGACGACGCCAAGTTCTTCCGGGTGTTGCGCACCTATCAGAGCACATACGGCGGCCGCACGGCCCGCACCCGCGACCTGCAGCGGCTCTTCGAGGCCGAAGCGGGCCGCTCGCTGCAGTACTTCTTCGACCAGTGGTTCCGGGGTGAAGGCTACCCCACGTTTGCGCTGCGCTGGAACCAGACTGGCGGCCAGGTGTATCTGCAGAGCACCCAGACCGTATCGATGCCCACGGTTACGCCCTTTTTCCTGACCGATATTGACTACCGCCTGACCTTTGCCGACAACAGCACCCGCACCATTCGCTTTGCCCAGACGCAGCCGGTACGCACATTGGCCGTGGCCGAGTCACGCGCGGTGGTCGGCATCGAAATCGACCCCGACCAGTGGCTGCTCAATGGCCTTGCCGGCTTAGTGGTGCGCGATGAGGGGGTTGTAACGAGCACCCAAGCGGCCCGCACGCCACAGCTCAGCGTGTACCCCAACCCCTGCCGCGACCAGTTGCGCCTGGCCGATTTCAGCGGCCCGAGCGCCCAGGCCGTGGTAACCGATGCCGCCGGCCGCGTGGTGTTACGCCAAATTATACCTGCGGCCCGCCCCATACTGCAAACCAGCACCCTGGCCCCCGGCCTTTACCACCTGCGCCTGCTCAGCCCCGATGGCTCGGCTAACCGTGCCCGGTTCGTGAAGGAGGACTAAAAAAGCAGAAACACTGCAAACAGGCAAGGCCGCTGAGTTTCCTCATGGAGGAAGTTCAGCGGCCTTGCCTGTTTGCAGTGTTTAGTATTCAATCAGGAGTAACGGTACAATTCTGCGCGTCATGCTGAGCATGTCGGAGCATCTCTACCGCTTCGGTGCAGTGGTAAGCTCCAACAAAGCGGTAGAGATGCTTCGGCAAGCTCATTACTATACAGTTGCTTATGCACCACAACTCAGAAACCGGTTCCCGGTTAGCTTATCGGCTTTTTGTACGCTGTTATCAACTCTTCCACTTCAGGCGGGGCGAGGGGCAGGTTGAAAACGGCATCTACCAGCGCATCAAACGTGTCGGCCGGCGTGAAGATGGCGTCGGTAAAGGGGTTGTTGGCGAGCCGGATAAAGCCAGGCTGACCATTAATACTCACTAAATCGACAGTTACGTTGCCAAAACGCTGATTGCAGCGGCCGGTGGCCGTGCAGTCGTTGGGCTGGGGCTTGAGAAAATATTTCTGGGTGCTTTCAGCGTAGTGCTCATGGCGCAGGGTCCGTTGGTCGGCCGCGCCCAACTGATAGCCCAGGTTCAGCACCCGGTCGCGGATGAAATCGAAGAAATGCTGGAAGTTGCCCGGTCCCATGCTCGGGTCGTAGAGGAATACGGCCCCGCGCTGGCCCTCCTTGCGGGCCAGCTGCACTCGGAACCTGGCCCCAGGCAAGCCGGCTTTCTGGTAGTGATAGGCCTTGAAATAAGGACCTGCCCAGTTAAGGTACACCTGTTGAACCAGCCACTGCTGCCTGCGCCGCTCCTGCGCCGGGCTGCGGTGCAGCGGCTGCCAAGCGCCCGATTCGGGGGCGGAGCCGGTAAAAAGCTGTTTGAGCAGATCGAGCAAAATAAGTAGCTGAATTTAAGGAGTAACCACAAGCCGGGTAAATGGTTTGTTGGCCGGCTGACAGCTCAAGCTTGAAAAACACGCCAGCATACGCCCTTGGTGGTCCCAAAAAAGCGGGGCTCCCGTTACCGGAAGCCCCGCCGAAGCTGGTGCAGTAGCGCGCCTTATTTCACCCGGGTCCAGGTCTGCGACTTGCCGATGAGCGAGAAGCCGATGTAGCCTTTCACCTCCATGGTGTTGGCGTTAATCATCTTCATGTAGCAGGAGTACGTTTTACCGGTTTCCGGATCGTAGATTTTGCCGTCGTCCCATTTGTTGTTCTCGTCGTACTCGAAGCCGTTCATGAACACCATGCCCAGGCGGGGGCGGGTGCGAAGCTTGGGCTCGGGGTTCTGGGTGTCCGTCTTGGGCTTGCCGGATGCGTCGTTAGGCACCGTAAGTGACACAATTTTGCCGCAAAGCTTGGTACCACACTTGTAAATCTCGAAGGTGGCCTTCTTTTCAGCATTGGTCCATACGCCCAGCGGAGAGAGAGATTGGGCCGAAGCGGAGGAGAGCAGGCCAAAGAGAATGGCCACGCTTAACAGAAGAAATTTTTTCATGGAATTGAGGATGGTGAAGTGGGAGTTGATTCGTGGGAAAAGATAGTAAAATCCAGCTGAACCGGCCGCTCGGCCAGATTTTAAGCATACTTACCCTGTTGCAACTATGAAGCCAGAATCCGGCCATACTCACCCATGGAAAAAGTAAGGCTGGCAAAAGCAGGTGACTGTCAATAAGATGGAAATAAATGCGGCTCTGGAGTGCAAAAAAAGCTGTTTTTATTTTGAACCTTCCCTTTAGCGTTTAACTTTACCATGCGTAGTGAGTGCTACCGCCCCCGCCGGGCCGCCCTAAGGTGCTGGGCAGCGAAGCAGGGGTTATGTCGAATCTAAAGAAAGGAGGTACAAAATGTCTAGTAGTCCCAACCAAATCCTGCCAAGCCTGTCGAATGTAGTCCGCATCACCGCCGGACGCGCCTAACAACAGCTTACGCGCGGAATCCTGTTAGCCCTTCAGGGTGGGTTCCCGCATTCTGGCAAGGTCTTACAAATAGATGGCGGGGCTGTACCCCAGTTCAGCCGCTTGGTAAGATTTGAAGGATTAGATGCCCGGTTTGCCCAGCAGCCTCGAAAAGGAGGTCTGCACAGGCAGCCGGGCATCGTTGCGTTCAGGGGTTGGCGGAAAGAGTCGGTATTGTGGCCAGGAGAGGCAAATGGGGCTACGCAATGGCTCGGTCACCATGTGTAACCTCCCTAAAGCACCCGCCGCACCTGCATAAAGCGCTGCTCGTAGCCGGAACCTTCTACCTGGCTGATTTTAACGCCCGACTCGCGGCGGGCCGAGGAGGAATGCACGAACCGGATGGGCTCACCGGCATTGCTGATGATGATGCCCGCATGGCCCGGTGTGGTAGAAGTAGCAGCGGTACCAGTAAACACCACAATGTCGCCGGGGCGGGCGGAAGCCCGCGGTACCGGACGGCCTGCATCAATCAGCATAGCGGTGGAATGAGGTGTGGGTACGCTATAACGGGCAAACACGTACATAATGAACCCCGAACAGTCGAACCCGATGCTGGGCGTGGCGCCGGCGTATAGATAGGGAGTGCCGAGCTGCCGCAGGGCAAAGGCTACAATGCTATCGGCCTTGCTGGAGGGCGCAGCGGCCCGCAGGCCTGATGAAGGGTGTAACGGGCTCGGCGAAGCAGAATTGAGCGGTAGCTTACCAACGGCGGGCTCTGTGGCGGCTGGCGTGTAAGCTGTAGGGCGGGCCGGCGTGGGGGAGGCAGCTACCGCATCACGTACAGGAGCGGGGTGCGGCAAGCGCACCCAAACCGCCCGTCCCACCAGCAGGACAATCACCAGCAAAAAAACTGACCAGACGTAGCGCATTGCTTGAATTAAAGTTTGTGGCTTGCTTAACGGTTGTGGTGTGGTGCGGGTTCCGGCGGGCTGGGTGGGCTCCGGCAAAGCGGAGCCGCAGCGGTAAAGATGCCGCATAATAGGCAGGTAATTGCAGCCTTTCGGGGTTTTCCCCGTTCTTTGCCCCAGCCGGCCCTCAGGGCCGGCTTTGTCCTCTTCGCCCACCCTTTTTCTCTTCTGAATGCTCCTGACTGCTCCTCACCGCCGGCTGGCGGTGGCGGCCCTGGGCGTGCTGCTGGGCCACGTGGCTCCGGCTGCCCTGGCCGCGCCCACGCTACGCTATACGCTGGCCATGCCCGCTCCGCAAACCCACTACTTCGAGGTCGAGATGAACCTTGATGGCTTCAATAAGGCCTATACCGACGTAAAAATGCCGGTCTGGGCACCTGGTTCGTACCTGGTGCGCGAGTTTGAGCGCAATGTGGAAGATTTTGGGGCTGTAGCCGGCAGCCAGCCGCTACGCACCGAGAAGATAGACAAGAACACCTGGCGCGTTTACCACCCTAAGGCCCGCAACTTTGCGGTGCGCTACAAGGTGTACGCCTACGAGCTGAGCGTGCGCACGAGCTTCATCGACGCCTCGCACGGCTACGTGAACGGCACGAGCGTATTTATGTATCCGGCCGAAAACAAGCAGCTGCCCAGTCAGCTGGAGGTGAAGCCCGCCGCGGGTTGGAGCCAGGTAAGCACCAGCCTCAAGCCTACCGGTGGCACCTTCACCTACCGCAGCAGCAACTACGACGAGCTGGCCGACTCGCCCATCGAAATCGGCAACCAGAAAATCTACACCTTCACGGCCAACGGCACGCCTCACACGGTGGCCATGTACGGCGACCCGGCTGTAGACGAGCAGCGCCTCACCCGCGACATGCAGCGCGTGTGCGAGGAGGCCCATAAGGTGATGGACCGCAATCCGCTCGACCGGTACCTGTTCATCGTGCACAACATCGACCGGGGCACCGGCGGCCTGGAGCACCTGTTCTCCACCACGCTGTCGGTGTCGCGCAACGCTTACGCGACCGAGGCCGGCTGGAAAGGTTTTCTGGGGCTGGTGGCGCACGAGTATTTCCATCTCTGGAACGTGAAACGCATCCGGCCGGTGGCGCTGGGGCCGTTTGATTATGACAAGGAGAACTACACCCGCATGCTTTGGGTGAGTGAGGGCGGCACCGAATACTTCTCCAACCTGATTATGCAGCGGGCTGGCTTCGTGACGCCTGACCAGTACCTGGCTGATCTGAGCAACGGTATCAACCGCGTCGAGAACACGCCCGGCAACAAGGTGCAGTCGGCCGCCGAGTCGAGCTTCGACGCCTGGATCAAGCAGTACCGTCCCAACGAAAACTCGGGTAACACGGCCATCAGCTACTACGACAAAGGCGAAGTAATTGGGGCCGTCCTCGACCTGATGGTGATCAACGCCACGAAAGGTGAGAAGCGCCTCGATGACGTGATGCGCTACCTCTACGACCAGTATTACCTTAAGCAGGGCCGCGGCTTTACCGATCAGGAGTACCAGGATGCCGTGGCCAAGGTAGCCGGCCAGCGCTTCGATGAGTTCTTCGCCAAGCACGTGTACGGCACCGAAATGCTGCCCTACGAGCAGGCCCTGAACTACGCCGGCCTGCGCCTGAGCGTTACGCCCACGCCCGCCACCGAGGCCGACCTGGGTGCCCGCATCAGCCCCGCCGGCGGCCGCCAGACGGTGGCCACCGTAGTGCGCAACGGCAGCGCCTGGCAGGGTGGCCTCAACGTAGGTGACGAAATTTTGAGCCTCGACGGCATGCGCGTAACCGACGACCTGAATAAGCTGCTGGCCGGCCGGCCGGTGGGCTCCACCGTTGAGGTGCTCGTAACCCGCGAGGGCCGGGTGCAGGAGGTGAGCTTCCCGCTGCTGGCCAGCCCCGTTAGCCGCTACCGCATCGAGCGCCAGCCCAACCCGACTGCCGAGCAGCAGCGCGTGTTCGATAAGTGGCTGCCAGTGCGCGGCTAAACCCGTCGGTTACCTCCACATGCAAAACGCCCCCGCCGGAATCCGGTGGGGGCGTTTTGCATGTGATGAAATGTCTGGAATGTGGTTAGTTGATCCGCTGCAGGGCCACCTCGCGCACGGGCGAAATCACCAGCGGAACCTTCTCCACCTTCACCGAGCTGGTATCGAGGCCGAAGTACTTGTCTTCGGAGGCGATAAACTGCTTGATGTAGAAATAAGACTGCATTACGAGCTTCTCCATGGTCGGGAAGTCGTTTTCGACCGAGAGGTACTTTTCCATCACCACGAAGCGGAAGTCGCCGGTGACCTGCTGCTTGCTGAGCGACTCGTAGCGCGAGGTGATGTCCACTTCCTTATTGCGCACCAGCTCCTCAATTACCTTGCGGAAGTACAGGTTGATTTTCTGCTCGACCCGGAAGCCCAGCCGGAACGTGATGCGGAAGGCGTCGTCGGGGGCCAGTTCGGTTACCTTGTACTCCATAGTATAAGGCTGGTCGGTGGTATCGACGTGCACAAACCAGTAGATGTCGGCCCGCTTGGGGCGCTTCTGGAAGATGGAGTAGATGATTTTGGCCTCGATTTCCGACGACCGCTCGGCCGATGTGAGGAACACGAGGTGGGTGGCGTATTTCGAGACGGACTCATCGGCGCTCAGCTCCTTGAGGGCTTCAATGTAGGGTTCAATTTTAACAAACTCGGTGAGGCGGCGCTTGATGTAATAGGCCCGCAGCCACACGTACATCACGCCCACCAGTATCCCACCAATCAGCAGCGACACCCAGCCGCCGTGCGGGAACTTGATGAGGTTGGCCACCAGGAAAGAACCCTCAATGGTGCCGTACACCAGCACAAACAGCCCGATAACGGCCAGCGGCACCTTCTTCGAACGCAACCACACGCTCAGCAGAATCGTGGTCATGAGCATGGTGAGCGTAATGGCCAGCCCGTAAGCGGCTTCCATGTTTTCGGAGCGGCGGAAGTACAGCACCACTCCAATGCAGCCCAGCAGCAGCAGCCGGTTCATGCTCGGCACGAACAGCTGACCCTTCACGTCGGTGGGGTAGTTGAGCTTCACCTTGGGCCACATGTTGAGGCGGATGGCCTCGGCTACGAGCGTAAACGAGCCCGTAATGAGGGCCTGCGAGGCAATAACGGCCGCCAGCGTGGCGATGCAGATGCCGATGAGCAAAAACCACTCGGGCATCAGCTCATAAAACGGGTTGCGGCCGTTGAGCTGCTGGCCCTGCTGCGACATCAGCCAGCCGCCCTGACCCAGGTAGTTGATTACCAGGCACGATTTGACGAATATCCAGCTGATGCGGATATTGCCCTTGCCGCAGTGGCCCAGGTCGGAGTACAGCGCTTCGGCCCCTGTCGTACACAGAAACACGGCGCCCAGCAGCCAGAACCCGCCGGGGTAGTTCACCAGCAGGTTGTAGGCGTAGTAGGGGTTGAAGGCTTTCAAGATTTCGGGATGGTGCAGTATCCCGTTTACGCCCAGGATGCCCAGCATAGCAAACCACACGAACATAATGGGCCCGAACGCCTTGCCCACAATCTGGGTGCCGAAGCTCTGGAGCAGAAACAGCGCTGCAATAATGCCGATAACGATGGGCACCGTCGGGATGTCGGGATATATGGCTTCCAGCCCTTCGATGGCCGACGACACCGAAATGGGCGGCGTAATCACGCCATCGGCCAGCAGGGCCGCGCCCCCGATAATGGCCACAGCTGAGAGCCAGGCCCCGCGCCGCCGCACCAAAGCGTAGAGCGAGAAAATGCCGCCCTCGCCGTTATTATCGGCATTGAGGGTGAGTAGCACGTACTTAACGGTGGTCTGGAGCGTGAGCGTCCAGATGACGCAGGAGATGCCGCCATACACGAGCAGCGGGTCAATCTGGCCCGATACGATGGCCTTCATTACGTAGAGCGGCGAGGTGCCGATGTCGCCGTAAATAATACCCAGGGCAATGAGCAAACCGGCCGTCGAGATGGCGGAATGCTGGTTTTTGGCATCCATAAGGAAACTAGTAAAAAGAGTGCGAAAGCGAGAAGCGGGGCCGAAGGTAACAGGTTGCCCGTAATTGGCGGCGAGCCGGCTGTGGCGCAGCTATAAACCGGCCTTCTAGATGCGGCCGGGAGCGGTTCAGGCCGGCTTGTGGGCGTTAGGTGCGGCCTGTGCAGGAGCGGCGGTATCTTCAGGGCCGGGGGCAATTGGGGCCAGCCAGGTGGGCTGCTGCAACCAGTATCCGGCGGCAGTGGCCGTTTCGTGGTGGCGCTGCCCGGTGCGGCGGTTGGCCTCGCGGGCCAGCGCCTGCCAGCCGTTGGCCGGGCCACCAAGCGAAAAGTAGCGGGTTTGCCGGCCCGGCCGGTGCACCCGCCAGCGGTTGGTGCCACGCAGGCCCCAGGCTAGTAGCGCCAGGCCCAACCCGATACCCAGCGCCGCCGGAGCCGTTTTCAGCCAAAACTGCAGGTAGGCTGCCAGGAAGCCTAAAAAGATAAAACCGCCCAGCAACACGCCCAGCAGCCAGCGTACCGGCTGCAAATCCACGCCCTCCAACTCGCGCCAGCTAAATTGTTCGTTGTTCAACTCCAGCCCCTCATTGGTCAGCACCATTTGCCCGTCCTCGCTCCGTAGCGTGTCAAACGCTTCCGGCGGTGGGGGCGGCGGCAGCAGCGGCTCAACTGGCTCGGGAGCGGGCTCAAACCGGGCGGTCTGTTCCGGCTCGGTAGGGGGCGGGGTATCTGCTGGCAAGTCGGGCGGCTCCGGGCGGGACAAATTATTCTTAGAAATGCCCTCCGCAAAAGCCCCGCCGCTACCCGTGCTGGTTCGCACCCAGTTGGGCGGAACATGACTCAGGGGTGGCAGCGGGGGTCGCATAGGGGTGTTCGGTAAAAGTTTAGGATGGAATGGCGGTCTGGCCCTCCATCAGCACCACTACTAATTCACCTTTACCAGCTCCACATCAAAGATGAGCGTGGTATCGGGGCCAATGTCGCGGCCGGCGCCGCGCTTGCCGTAAGCCAGGTCGGAGGGGATGTAGAGACGCCACTTCGAGCCCTCGGGCATCAACTGCAGGGCTTCTGTCCAGCCGGCAATTACCTGGTTTACGCCGAACGTGGCGGGCTGGCCGCGCTGGTACGAGCTGTCGAATACGGTGCCGTTGAGCAGCGTGCCGTGGTAGTGGGTGGTAACCGACGAGCCAGGGCCGGGCTTGGGGCCGCTGCCTTCGGTGATGACCTCATACTGCAGGCCGCTGGGCAGGGTGGTTACGCCGGCTTTATTGGCGTTTTCTTGCAGGAAGGCTTCGCCTTCGGCTTTGCTGTTACCCATATCGTTGGAGTTTTGGTTGTCGTCGTCGTTATCATCTTCTTCCATGCCGCCGCCAAGCTGCTCCTGCAGCTGCTGCATGGCGCTTTGCATCTGCTCGGGCGTGAGGCGGCTGGGTTCGTTGGTGAGGGCCTCCTTCATCGACTGGGCAAAAATATCGAGGTCGAGGTCGAGACCCTGCTGGGCGAAGTTGTTGGCCATGTCGCGGCCGATGATGTAGCTGATTTGCTCTTTCAAGCCATTCAATTCCATAAAGCACTGATTTATGCTGATTTCGCGCTGCTGCCGCTGCCATTTTTGGGTAGCAGTCAGGGGTGAAATCAACAGGTGAGAAATAAAGTGCGCGGCCCCGCGCGGGCCGGCGCTAGTGTGAAGTACCGAAAACCGCCGCGAATGGATGTTGTTTTTTCCAGGCCCGCCGCTAAGGTGCTGACTATGAAGCCCGGTTTCTAAGGCCCAAAAACACGCAAGCCCCGCCGGAGGGGCGAGGCTTGCGGTAAAAGAATAGACGGTGGAAGCTTAGCAGAAGTGCAGCTCTTCTTCGTCGCGTAGGTCGAAATGGAGGCTCAGGTCGCGCAATTGCGCGGCCAGAAAACGGTAGGAGCCGAAGCTGCCCAGCAGCAGCAGCGACGAAAAGGTGGCGGTGCTCTTTTTCATGGTACTAGGGTTAGATAAGTGTCAATCAGCTGATTGACTGCAAAGATACTACACATGGATTGCTAAATTGTTATGCAAGCATAATAAATTTGTGGCGCCCTAATCGTGGGCAGTATTTCCCTCGGGTAATCAGGGTGCAGTTAATGCTGTATTATTTTTATATCTAATGGCTTGCCGAGTGGGTGTCAAGCTGTCGGAAAAATTATTTAGCGCGCTATATGGCTGGATTTTTCATCCCGATTGTTTACTTTCACGTCATCTCTTCAGTATAACATTTCACGGATGAAATACCTGTTTACACTACTTCTATTCGCCACCGTACAATTGGCGCATGCTCAGGCCAGCCTGCTGATCAACGGTGTTCGATTGGCTACGCAATTGGGGGTGATGGCTGCGCGCAGCAACAAGCACAAAGCGCCTCCCATGCCTCACGTAGCGGCTACTGCGGAGGAGGCAGCGGCGGCAGCGGCCGCCGCTGCCGCTACGATACCGAATGTTGCGCCCATTCCACCCGCTTCAAACAGCGAGTTTGCTTACCATGGTCAGCGCATTGCGCGCCAGCGCACCGAGGCGAAAGACGTAAAGGGCAAAGGCATAACCGAAATCATGGCCCTGGAAGTAGTTCTGGAGCAAACCCACCAGGCGCTACTGGCTGACTCCATGCAGTCGTTTTTGCCCGCCGCCCAGCTCGATGTTATCCGCGCAGTAGCCCGCCGGGCGGCTGCGGCCCGCTACAACTGGAATTTTGCTCCCTACCAGCACGAGTTAGGATTCTACCAGTACGAGGAGGCTCGCCGTGCCGCCCTCGCACCCGCCCCGGCCACCAATTCGGGCCAGTAGAAAGCCGTTTTTATCACATGTTGAAGGCCCGCTTCTGAATAATCAGAAGCGGGCCTTTAGCATCTGGGGCCGTGGCTTTCGGCAGTTGTCGGCGCTTACTCCACCGCCCGTACCTCCACCCGGCGGTTACGCTCGTCGGGGGCGGGGTGGAGGGGGCGGGTGTCGCCGTAGCCGATGGTGCTGATGCGGCCGGCCGCAATGCCGGCCCGGATTAGGTATTTCTGCACGGCGGTAGCGCGCTGCTCCGAGAGCAGCTGGTTTTTGGCCGATTCGCCGAGGCGGTCGGTGTGGCCAGCTACTTCAAGCCGCAGCCCGGGGTTGGTGCGCAGGGTGGCGGCCAGCTGGTTGAGGGCCGGGAAAGCCTTGGGCAGCAGCCGGGCCGTGCCCAGCCTGAAGAGCACCGTAGGCAATGCCGTGGGCGTAGCCGCCAGCCCCGGCCCCAGCGGCTGCTTCCGCACCGAGTCGGGCCGCGGGCGGGCCAGGGCCGGCCGCCGCAACAGCACCCGCAGCGGCTCCAGCGGTTCGGGTGGCACGGGGCGGATGGGTTCGGAGGGCACGGTGCCGCCGACGCGAATAGTGATGGGGACGCGGGCGCTCTGGGCGGTGGGATAGTAGCCCTGGGCCAGGTAGAAGGTAGTGGTCTGGCGCAGGCGGGTGCGGAAGCTGTTGCCGCTGGCCAGCGGCTGCTGCGCCTCTGCATCGGCGTACCATAGCACGTTGCGGCCCGATACGCGCAAAGTGGTTTCGGCCCCGGCCGGCACGGTGGCGGCCGATTTCAGCCGGACGCGGTAGAAGGTGAAGTTGCCGATGTCGCAGTCGCCGATGGGCTGGTAGGCGGCGCGGCCAGTGAGCTTCTCTTGGGCCGCATCGTAGCTGAAGCTGAGGGAACCGAAGCACCAGTAGCTGAATGGCGACTGGCCGGTTTCCTGCAGCTTGCGGCCGTGCTCTAGCCGCAGCCCGCCGGCCGTGCGCTGGCCCCGCACCTGAAACGTGACGTTGACATCGGCCCCGGCCCCGGCCTGCTGGTAGAGCACGCCCAGCAGGCTGCCGGATTTACTCTGCTGCAGACGCAGTTCGGCGGGCCAGTACTCGCCCCGCTCGCCGGGGTCGGTTTCTACTCCCTGCCAGCTACCCGACAACGACTGGGCACGGGCCGTAAGGGCGGCCGCCGACAGCAGTACAGGCAGCAGAAGCAGCTTCCAATTCATCATTCAGCCAACAAACAAACGCAAAGAGAGTTGCCGCTAAGACGACAGGACGCCGCTAAAAGGTTGCGTTTGAGGGGCTGAAAACTGTGGAATGCGCGGAGGTGAGGGTTGGTTGGAAATGCGAAACAGAACGTCATGCTGAGCGCAGTCGAAGCATCTCTACCGCTTCGTTGCAATAGCGTTCCAACAGCAAGGTTAGCATTGCGGCAGAGATGCTTCGACTCCAATCCGCTCAGCATGACATTCTTATTGCTGATTCATGCCAACCGCACTCCTGTACCCCGCTTAATAGCCGTTGCGGGCGCGGTGCTTGATGCGGGCTTCCCAGTTCTTACGCTTGGGCGCGATGGGGCCGCGTAGGTGCTTTTCCATTACCAGCACGGCGCAGGGGGCGGCGGCAGTGGCCCCGAAACCGGCGTTTTCGAGGTACACGGCCACGACTATTTTGGGGTTATCGGCGGGGGCGAAGCCGACGAAGGCAGCGTGGTCGTCGCCCTCGCTGTTCTCGACGGTGCCGGTTTTGCCGGCCACCGTAATGCCCACGTCGGCGAGGCTGGAGGTTTCGGCCGTGCCGCCGCGTTGCATCACGCCGATCATGCCGGGCAGCAGGGCCGCGAAATTGGCGCTGTCGATGAGGGTGTAGCGCTTTTTGGTGAAGCGCGGGAGCGGCCCGTCGTCGCCGATGCCGCGCACGAGGTGGGGCGGGTAGTACCAGCCGCGGTTGGCAATAATGGCCGTTATATTGGCCATCTGCAGGCCGGTTATATTGATTTCGCCCTGGCCCACACTCAGCGAATAAATAGAGCGGTAGGTCCAGTTGCGGGTGCGGCGGGCCTTGTCGTAGTACGCGGGAGTGGGCAGGAAGCCGGGAGCCTCGCGCGGGATATCGACGCCCAGTACCGAATCGAGGCCGAACGAGCGCACGTAGCGACGCCACTCGGCCAGGTTGGCGTGGCGGGCGGCCACGGTATCTCCGGCCAGACTGTCGGGTACGCGCTGGATGAGGTTGCGCATAGTCTGGTAGAAATAGGGGTTGCAACTGTACTTGAGGCCCATCGTGAGGCTGCTGGGGCGGGGATGGTAGTGCACGCACTTAATCAGCGTCTGGTCGCACTTGAAGCCGGTGCTGGGCTTGATGGCACCCAGCTGCAGGGCCACGGCGGCATTCACCAGCTTGAACACCGAGCCGGGCGGGTTGGCCAGCATGGCGGGCCGGTTGATGAGGGGCCGGTTCTCGTCGGAGAGCATCTCCGACCGCACCTTGGCCTGGTCGGGGGCCGTGAGGGTGGCCGGGTCGTACACCGGGCCCGACACGTAGGCCAGGATTTCGCCGGTTTTGGGGTCGAGGGCCACGAGGTAGCCCTTGCGGTTGCCCATGAGCTGTTCGGCGTAGGCCTGCAGCCTGGTATCGATGGTCAGGTGCAGGTCCTGGCCCTGGCGGAAGGCGGTATCGGTAGCCCAGCTGCCGCGGTTTTCACCCAGTGAATCGATGAGCGGGTGCAGGTAGCCGGGGCGGCCCGTTAGCAGGCCGTTGTAGTAGCCCTCGACGCCGCCGTTGCGGAGGCGGTAGTAACGGCCGCGCACCGTGCGCTGGGCTTGGTTGAAAAACGCCTGGGCCTCGGCGGCCGGGTAGCCCAGCACCGCCGCGCCGGCGTTGGCGGTGTAGCGGCGGCCCGTCTGGGTGCTGAGCACCAGCGTCGGCCATTGCTTGCGGGCCTTGCGTACCCGCGCGGCTTCGGCCGCCGTCAGCCGTAGGTTCACAGGGTAGCCAGCCGGGGCGTTATCGTAGGGGAGGGCGTTGGCGATGCGCTGCCTGATGGTGGTCGGACCCCAGCCCAGCAGCTTGGCCAGGGCCAGCGTATCGAGGGGGGCCTTGCGCGGCAGCTTCAGCAGGTGCAAGGTGCCGGTAGCTACCAGTACCGAATCGTTACGGTCGAGCAGGCGGCCGCGAACGAGCGAGTCGGCGCCCACCACCACGCGGCGCTGGGTGAAGGTTTCGGTGGGCTCCTGGACCTCCTGCGCAGCCACCTCGGTCGAAGGGGAGGAGCAGGCTGTCTGCCCGGTTAGCAGCAGCAGGAGCAGCAGAACCATCCTCCACTCATAGAAAACTATACGCATGTGTCAAAGCTAGCCAATTGTCAGATTTGCCGCTTTGCACTTTCGATGGAATGCATGCTTCGCGCTATGAATGAGCATGAAACAAAGTTCGGAACGTGAAGGCTGCTGATGCCAGCCAAAAGAAGAATGCGCGGGAAGTGTTTCGTTGCAGTTGGACGGTGTTTTGCTTTGGTCGGAAGGTGTTTCGCTTCCGTCGGGAAGTGTTTTCGATTGGTTGGAGGGTGTTTCGTTTTAGTTGGGGAGTGTTTCTGGTTGGTTGGAGGGTGTTTCGCTTCAGTCAGGAGGTGTTGCGCTTTAGGTGGGACGTGTTTTCGATTGATTAGGACCTGTTTCGCTTTAGCTGGAAGGGGTATTTAGCAGCATATATAGCGAATTGTTATTGTGGAGCTTATTAAATACTTTGGCATTGATAAGCAGGTGCTTATCGCGCCGGGTAGAGCGGTTCTGCCATCTAGATAGGTATATGGATAAGACCAGAGAAGACCAGTTAGTGATGTGTGGGCAAGTGGTGGATTATGTGACGGAGAACAGCGACGCCATTGCGGCAAGTGAGGCCGCGGCGGAGCAAGCCACGGCCGTAGCCGACGACTATGCCCAGATAAAGGGCGCCCGCGGTGGCACGGCCAAGCGCACCAAGCGGCTGACGGTGGAGGCCAAAGAAGCCAAGAAAATGCTGCTGGAGCTGCTGCCAGCCCTGCTGGGTCCGCTCAGCCGCATCGCCGCCCGCCTCCAGGACAACGCTCTGCTGGCTTCGGCCACGCTTAGCGGTAAGCAGCTGCGGAAGTTGCGGCCCCTGGCCTTCGCGGGAGTGGCCGAGGCCCTGCTGGCCCGCGCTGCCCAGCCCGATATGGTGCCCGAATTAGCCAAACAAGGCCTCACGGCCAAGGCGCTCAAGCCGCTGCACGAGGCGCTGGCAGCTTTCAAAACGGCCCAGCCGGCCACGCGCAAAACCATCAACGAACGGGTGGTGGCAGGGGCCGCGCTGGAAGAGTTGGTGGACGCGTTGCTGGACGAAGTGCGCCAGCTCGACGCCGACATGAAGGCCTTCAAGCTGCTGAACCGGGAGCTGTACAACGGCTACACCCAGGCCCGTAAGCTGGTAACGACCGGCGGCCGGGGGAGGACGGAGGCGGTGTAGGGAACCAGGACACCTAATGAAACGGCCCGCCCCCTGAATGGGAGCGGGCCGTTTTGTTGGCAGCGGAATATAAATACATCTGTTCTGAGCGCCACCACCATCTGCCCCAAGCGAAGCAGCCAATAACGGCGGGGCTGGCCGGGGAATAGCGGCGGAAATAGGCGCGCCTCCCCGAGTGGTCCGGGCGCGCGCCCTTTCGGAATTAGAATGCTGAGATGAAAGGTTACGCCATAAGTTCGCATATTGCGAACTTATGGCGTAATGCTGATGTACTCCTATGAAAGTTCACCTCATCAAGCGGCAAACCGTGGAAGATTTTGCAGCCCGCCATGCTCGTAGCCGCGCCGCTTTGCACTCTGGCTGACGGCCGTCAAATACGCCGACTGGAACACGCCCGCCGATATGCAGCAAACCTTCGGCGCGGCCGACCTGCTGGGCAATGGCAGCAACCGCGTGGTGTTCGATATTGGCGGCAACAATTACCGGATGATTGCCAGCTATGCATTTGGACAGCGGCAGGTGCATTTGTTCGTTTGCTGGCTTGGTACGCACGCCGAATACGATAAGGTTTGCGCAAAAAACCAGCAGTACACCCTCAACCTATACTAGCCCAACCTATGGAAACGCTGAAATACACCGTCATCAAAACCGAGCTACAGTACCAGGAGTATTGCGGCCAGTTGGAAGCGTTGGTAGCCCAAGCCACTCCCCCGTCGGCTACGCAGGAAGAAATCGACTTGCTCACGTTGCTTATCGAAACCTGGGACCACGCCCACGCCACGCTGCCCGAAGCCGACCCTATCGAGCTGCTACGCTCCCTCATGGCGGGCCGCAACCTGCTGGCCAAGGACTTGGTGGCCGCGCTGGGCCTCAGCAAAGGGGCAGTTTCGGATATGCTGAACCGGCGGCGGGGCCTGTCGAAAGAGGTTATCCGTCGCCTCGCCAGCTACTTCCAGGTGTCGCAGGAAGCCTTCAACCGGCCGTACGAATTGGTTGTGGCGGTTGCGCCCTTGCCCCGTAATGCGCGGGTGGTTCATCAAGGAGCTAAGGTGACTGCCTAGAAGCCATCCGTCTCCGGCCACCGCCCCCAACGACCCGCCCCCCACCACCCCGCCCCGCGCCCCCGGC
>NZ_QVLT01000017.1 GCF_003417065.2 Hymenobacter lapidiphilus
CACCACCCCGCCCCCGCGCCCCCCGGCCCCACCCGAAGCGGCCCGTGACGGCAGCGGCGGGCTGGGGACGATGTAGTAAAAGCTACGAATGGCTTTGCATCAAGCCAGAGGAATTATTGCTTACTTAAAGTGCCTATATTTTTTGTGGCTTCTATACTCTTAACCATGCTAGCTCTATTGCTTTCTAAGCTCCAGTATGGTTTGTCTTTTACAAAAGTATTCCATTGGCCCAAATACTTGCTAGCCTTATCAGTGTCTACTAAAAATAAAGCGGCTAATATATCTCCTTGGTTATACCACAAATCTTTGCGTTTCAAATAATAATCAAGGTAAAGGGTCAAATAGGATTTAGATTTTTCGTCGGCAAATACTGCTAAAGCCAATGCATAGCCATAACCGGCGTAGCAAACCTCGCTTTTTAGTAAGTGAACCCCAATTATATCCTTGAATTCGCTATAATTTTTGATTGCAGCAAAGTAGGCACCTACGATTCTTGGCCTCCAATCAAAATCGCCCAATAACTGCTTTACAATTTCAGGAGTTATTTCTCTTGCTGCATTTACGTAGTTAGCAAGAGTCGCTTCGTCCATGCTGTTTATTGAATTCATATAAAAATCCATAACCCACTTATCAATAAATTCTTCGGAAAGTTCTCCTTCATTACGATAAGATTCGAGTTTATCAAAGTTGCTCTGGTTTCTAGATGTTGCCCCAGAAACGTGTAAAGCAATTTCAGTTGCTTCATCATTGTTGCCGAATAGCTTAGTCCATAGTTTCAAAAAAGCCATATTGTCTTAATTTAACTCATTAAAAAAGGGTGCTACCTCGACAAGATAGCACCCTTTGTTATTCAGCCAAACAAGCCGCTTACATATTCCGCCGGTACTGCCCGCCGACCTCAAACAACGCGTTCGTAATCTGGCCCAGCGAGCAGAACTTGACGGTGTCCATCAGCTCCTCGAAGAGGTTGCCGTTGGCGACGGCGACTTGCTGCAGGTGCTTGAGGCGCGCGGGGGCCTCGGCGGCGTTGCGGGCCTGCAGGGCCTCCAGCATCGTAATCTGGTACTGCTTCTCCTCCTCGGTGGCCCTGATCACCTCGGCGGGTATCACCGTGGGCGAGCCCTTCGACGAGAGGAAGGTGTTGACGCCGATAATGGGGTACTCGCCGGTGTGCTTGAGCATCTCGTAGTGCATGCTCTCCTCCTGAATCTTGCCGCGCTGGTACATGGTTTCCATGGCCCCGAGCACGCCGCCGCGCTCCGTGATGCGGTCGAATTCGAGCAGCACGGCTTCCTCCACTAGGTCGGTCAGCTCCTCGATGATGAACGAGCCCTGGAGCGGGTTTTCGTTCTTGGCCAGGCCCAGCTCGCGGTTGATGATGAGCTGGATGGCCATGGCCCGGCGCACCGATTCCTCGGTGGGCGTGGTAATGGCCTCATCGTAGGCGTTGGTGTGCAGGCTGTTGCAGTTGTCGTAGATGGCGTACAGGGCCTGCAGGGTGGTGCGGATGTCGTTGAAGTCGATTTCCTGGGCGTGCAGGCTCCGGCCGCTGGTCTGGATGTGGTACTTCAGCATCTGCGAGCGGGCGTTGGCGCCGTACTTCAGCTTCATGGCCTTGGCCCAGATGCGCCGCGCCACCCGGCCGATAACGGCGTACTCGGGGTCGATGCCGTTGGAGAAGAAGAACGAAAGGTTGGGGGCGAAGTCGTTCACGTCCATGCCCCGGCTCACGTAATACTCCACAAACGTGAAGCCGTTGGAGAGCGTGAGGGCCAGCTGGGTGATGGGGTTGGCGCCGGCCTCGGCAATGTGGTAGCCCGAAATAGACACCGAGTAGAAGTTGCGGACCTTCTCGTCGATGAAGTACTGCTGCACGTCGCCCATGAGGCGCAGGGCGAATTCGGTGGAGAAGATGCAGGTATTCTGGGCCTGGTCTTCCTTGAGAATATCGGCCTGCACCGTGCCGCGCACCTGCGTGAGGGTGCGGGTTTTGATGGACGCGTAAACGTCGGCGGGCAGCACCTGGTCGCCGGTTACGCCGAGCAGTAGCAGGCCGAGGCCGTCGTTGCCTTCGGGCAAAGGGCCCTGGTAGTGGGGGCGGGGCTGGCCGTACGCCGCGTAAATGGCGTCAATTTTCTGGCTGACTTCCTCTTCCAGTCCGTGCTCCTTAATATAGAACTCGCACTGCTGGTCGATGGCGGCGTTCATGAAGAAGGCGGCCAGCGTGGCGGCGGGGCCGTTGATGGTCATGGACACCGACGTGCTGGGGTTGGCCAGGTTGAAGCCCGAGTAGAGCTTCTTGGCATCGTCGAGGCAGGCAATGCTCACGCCGGCATTGCCGATTTTGCCGTAGATGTCGGGCCGGACGTCGGGGTCTTCGCCGTAGAGCGTCACCGAGTCGAAGGCCGTGCTGAGGCGCTTGGCGGGCAGGCCCATGCTCACATAGTGGAAGCGGCGGTTGGTGCGCTCGGGGCCGCCTTCGCCGGCAAACATGCGGGTGGGGTCTTCGCCCTCGCGCTTGAAGGGGAACACGCCGGCCGTGTAGGGAAACTCGCCGGGCACGTTCTCCTGGAGCTGCCAGCGGAGCAGGTCGCCCCAGGCGGTGTAGCGCGGCAGGCTTATTTTCGGAATCTGAGTGCCCGACAGGCTCTGGGTGTGCGTTTGCAGCCGCAGCTCCTTATCGCGCACCTTGAACACGAACTCGGGGGCTTTGTAGGCGGCTACCGTTTGCGGCCAGTTCTCCAGGAGCTTCCAGTTCTGCCCGTCCAGCCGAAGCTTGACCTCTTCGAAGGTGCTCTCCAGGCCGGCCACGAGTGCTCCGGGCTCGATTCCGCCGCCTGCTGGGCCGCCGCCGTTACCAAGTCCTCCGGTACTTTTTCCAATTCGGTCGTTACCGAGGCTTTCAACGGCTCCGACGGCTTGTCGGATTCCATAGAGCTGCTGCGCTGTGGCAGACTGTTTTTGAACCCACTGGTCATATTGGCGGTTGGTTTCGGCTATTTCGGAAAGATACCGCGTGCGGTGCGGCGGAATAATGTAAATCTTCTCGGAGTCCTCCACCGAGGTTTCGAGCTTCGAGGCAAAGGCGTGGCCGGTGCGCTCCTCCATGGTGGCCAGCACGGCGCGGTACAGCCGGTTCATGCCCGGGTCGTTGAACTGCGAGGCGATGGTGCCGAAGACCGGCATGGTATCGGTCTGCTTGTCCCAGAGGCCGTGGTTGCGCTGGTACTGCTTGCGCACGTCGCGCAAAGCGTCGAGGGCCCCGCGCTTGTCGAACTTGTTGAGGGCAATGACGTCGGCGAAATCGAGCATGTCGATTTTCTCCAGCTGGGTGGCCGCGCCGTACTCGGGCGTCATCACGTAGAGGCTGGCGTCGGAGTGCTCGATAATTTCGGTGTCGGACTGGCCGATGCCGGAGGTTTCGAGGATGATGAGGTCGAAGTCGGCGGCCCGTACCACGTCCACGGCGTCCTGCACGTACTTGCTGAGCGCCAGGTTGCTCTGCCGCGTAGCCAGGCTGCGCATGTACACCCGGGGACTGTTAATGGCGTTCATCCGGATTCGGTCGCCGAGCAGCGCCCCGCCGGTTTTACGTTTGCTGGGGTCCACCGAGATGATGGCAATGGTCTTCTCAGGGAAGTCCATCAGGAAGCGCCGCACCAGCTCATCCACGAGCGAGGACTTGCCCGAGCCGCCCGTGCCGGTGATACCTAATATAGGAGTTGCCAGCTTGTCATTCTTATCGTCGGTAGAGGCGCTACTAGCTTTCAGCTTTTTGCTGACCGCCAAGAATTCATCCGGGAAGTTTTCGGCGGCGGAAATGAGGCGGCCAATGTCGCGGGCGTTCTTGTCTTTGAGGTGGTCGGCCTCGCCGTTGAGGTTCTGGCCGGTCGGGAAGTCGGACTGTTCGAGCAAGTCGTTAATCATACCCTGCAGGCCCATGGCGCGGCCATCGTCGGGCGAGTAGATGCGGGTGACGCCGTGGTTCATCAGGTCCTCGATTTCGGAGGGTAGAATCACGCCGCCGCCGCCGCCGAAGAGCTTGATGTGGCCCGCGCCGCGCTCCTTCAGCAGGTCGTGCATGTACTTGAAGTACTCGTTGTGGCCGCCCTGGTAGGAGGTAATAGCAATGGCCTGGGCATCCTCCTGAATGGCGCAATCCACGATTTCCTGCACCGAGCGGTTGTGGCCCAGGTGGATTACCTCAGCCCCACTGCTTTGGATGATGCGGCGCATGATGTTGATGGCGGCATCGTGCCCATCGAACAGGGCGGCGGCCGTTACGATGCGGACGTGGTTTTTGGGTTTATAAGGCGCTACGGGAGCTTGCATATCGAGGGGCGGTTGGGTGGGTTTTGGTAGGGCTAAGGTACGAAACAGGCAGCGGGGGCGCGTTGGAAGTGGGTTGAAAGGAGCGAGTGGTGTAATCCTAGTCAGTCGACTCCTCTTCGAAATCTTCTATGAAATTTCTTCCACCAGTTGTGTTAAAATCATTAAGCAAGTAATCTAAGGCCTCGATGGGAATGTCAACAGGCGTAAAAGTCGTGAAGGTTATTTTCTTTAAGTCATCATGCCGGAAAATTTCCACCAGCATAGAACTTCCTTCCCATAGTTCCCAGCCGAGGCCATCACGCAAGTTTACATCACTTGCTATTTCAAGCCGAAAAAGTCGGTTATCAATACGGAAAGGCATGAGTTTGGGGTAATGGAGATGAAACGCTTATGATATTCACTTCTCCAGATAGATACGTTAGCACATTAGTCGCGGCTGCCGCTTCAGTTTCGGAAGGTGTTGCTGAGGTGGCGAGAGTTGTTACAGGGGCAAGCCGGGCCCAAAGTGTTACCGCCAACTCTGTACGTTTAGGTATATGCTGGGCCGGGCGGGGTAGAACTTCCATTTAGCTTGACTTTTATCACGGGTATAAATCAAATGTAATGGGGAGGGAAATGCTGCCGGAACATCGAAGTGGTTGTAGCCGGGCGTTTCCCCCACTGCGTCGAGCCATTGTAGCGCCACTACTATTTTTTGCCCTTTGCTGAACTGCAAATTGTACGGCCGCAAATTGACTTTAATCCAGCCTCGCTGCTGGTCGGCTAGCACCAGCTGAATATCAGTGGGCAACAACTGCTCTGCCGGCCGGCCGGCACGCACGGCGTAGAACAGCAGTCGTAAGCGCACCTGCTGGAACGGGTTGCTCTCCACATACACATTGAAATCGTCTACGTAGCAGTTGCGGGGCGAAGTGAGGAAGGTGCCGAACTCCGAGCCGAGCTTTTCGCGGCGGCGGATACTGTCCTTCACGATGCTGTTCACCTGCCAATGGGCAATTCCGCCGGTGCTGGCGCGGCCTAGCACCTGCGGCCGTAGCTGCCGGTGGCGTACCGTTACCTCGCGCAGGGCCTGGGGCTGGGTTTGCAGCCTGATGGTAAGGTCTGCCTGCCGAAGTTGCCCCAATACCAGCCGGCCCGGCCGGTAACCCACGCCCGTTACGATAACCGAGTCGGTGGCTGCCAACTCGGGAGAGTCGGGGAAGCGGAAGCGGCCCTGCGCATCGGCGACGGTGCCATCGGCCTTCCCCTTCACGCCGATGGAAGCGAAGGGCACTGGAGTGGCGGTGGAGTCGGCGCGCAGTACGCGGCCGCGGAGGGTTTGGGCAGAAAGCAGCAGGGGAGACGCATAAGCCAGCAACAACAGTAAAAGGCGCATTCTGGAAGTAAAGTTGGTACGACCGGAAGAGTGCGGCAGGACTATTGAACGTTGCAAGAGGGTGAGGGAAGCCAAGCGCCCCTGTCGGAGCTTTTGTAAGTCCCGCGCAAATCCTGCCAGAAATTGCTCCCCCAACGACTCCAGTTCAAACCACCGTACGATTCCTAGTTTCGCTTGTCCGATATGGGATGGCGAAATAACAAGACATGAAAATGCCCCGCCGAGTCCGCCGGGGCATTTCAGTACAAGCAACTACAGCGTTAGGCATCAATTGGCTCCTGCTTGGCTTTGGCCTTGGGCTTCACGTCTGGAATCAGGTTGTGGGGGTTGATGACGAACTTCTTGGCCACGCCGCTATCGAATTCCTCGTAGCCGCGGGGCGCATCGTCGAGGCTGATAACCTCCACGTTCACGGCCTTGGCAATCTGCACCTTGTCGTACAGAATAGCCTGCATGAGCTGGCGGTTGTAGCTCATAACGGGCGTCTGGCCGGTATGAAACGAGTGGCTTTTAGCCCAGCCCAGCCCGAATCGGATGGAGAGGTTGCCTTTCTGAGCCGCCTTGTCCTCGGCGCCTGGGTCTTCGGTTACATAGAGGCCGGGAATGCCGATGGAGCCCCCGGCGCGGGTTATTTCCATGAGCGAGTTGAGCACGGCCGCCGGGACTTCCTTCTTCGAGTCGGTGCCGTGCCCGCTGGCCTCGAAGCCTACGCAGTCAACGGCGCAGTCGATTTCCGGCACGCCCAGAATCTGGGTAATCTGCTCAGTCAGGGTCGCGTCGAGCGTCAGGTCCACGGTTTCGCAGCCGAACGAGCGGGCGTGCGCGAGGCGGGCCTTGTTCATGTCGCCTACTATTACCACGGCCGCGCCCAGCAGCTGGGCCGAAGCCGCGGCGGCCAGCCCTACCGGCCCGGCTCCGGCAATGTACACGGTGGTGCCCGGGCCCACGCCAGCCTTCACCGCCCCGTGGAAGCCCGTTGGGAAAATATCGCTCAGCATGGTCAGGTCGCGGATTTTCTCCATTGCCTGGTCCTTGTTCGGGAACTGGAGCAGGTTGAAATCAGCGTAGGGCACCATCACGTATTCGGCCTGCCCGCCAATCCAGCCGCCCATATCTACGTAGCCATAGGCGCCACCGGCGCGGCCTTCGTTCACACTCAGGCAGATACCAGTTTTCATCTCCTTGCAGGTGCGGCACCGGCCACACGCCACATTAAATGGCACCGATACCAGGTCGCCCTTCTTGAGAAACTCCACATCGGTACCTGCCTCAATCACCTCGCCGGTTATTTCGTGGCCCAGTATCAGGCCGGCGGGTGCCGTGGTGCGGCCCCGCACCATATGCTGGTCCGAGCCGCAGATGTTGGTCGATATTACTTTCAGCACCACACCGTGGTTGATTTTCTTGCCTTTCGGGTTTTTTAGCTCCGGAAAGTCAATATCCTGGACGGCTACTTTGCCGGGCTCCAGGTACACTACGCCTCTGTTGTTAGCCATAAAATTGGGGGGTGATGGGGATGGGAAATAAGCTGTAAAACGCCAAACGGCGGCCTTCGCCACAAGGGAAGTCCGCCGTTCGGGTACTTAAAGGAAGCCGGGAAAGGCCGAAAGGTTTGGCCCAATAGCCCCGATGCGGGCGGCTACCGGCTACTTGAGCGCCTGCATGCCGGCTTCGGCCACGGTGTGGTCGTTTTCAACCGAGTCGCCCGACACGCCAATAGCCCCAACGATTTCATCGCCCTGCTTAAGCGGAATGCCACCGGGGAAAGTGATAAGGCCGCCGTTGGAGTGTTCAATGTTGTAAAGCGGGCCGCCGGGCTGCGACAATCCGCCGATGTTGCCGGTAGGCATGTCGAAGAAGCGGGCCGTTTTAGCCTTCTTAATGGAGATGTCGAGCGAACCCAGCCAGGCCCCGTCCATGCGGGCAAAGGCCACGAGGTTCGCCCCAGCATCGACCACGGCAATGTTCATTTTCACGCCCATTTCCTGGGACTTCTGGCGGGCGGCTTCGATGATTTGCTGGGCCTGCTGGAGGTTGATAGAGTTCATGGGAATTTGGTTGGTGAATACTTTCATACGCGGGTTGGAGCCGAAAAGATGGTCCGGCCGCGGCCGTTACGGTGGCGGCCGGGCCGTTGCTGTGGCTAGGCAGTAATGAGGGCTGCTACGGCCGCCGGCCGCCAGGGCTACCGGCCGGCCGTAGCATATCCGGGCGTCGTTGCGTACCTTTGAACCTAGAAAAAACTGCCTTCAGTGAAGAACATCCGCAATTTCTGCATCATTGCCCACATCGACCACGGCAAAAGTACGCTCGCCGACCGCCTGCTCGAATTCACGAGCACCGTGTCCAAGCGCGATATGCAGGCCCAGCTGCTCGACAACATGGACCTGGAGCGGGAGCGGGGCATCACCATCAAGAGCCACGCCATCCAGATGCAGTTTCCCTACAAGGGGGAAATCTACACGCTCAACCTGATTGACACTCCCGGCCACGTCGACTTCAGCTACGAAGTAAGCCGCAGCATTGCCGCCTGCGAAGGCGCGCTGCTCATCGTCGATGCTTCGCAGGGTATTGAGGCCCAGACGATTTCCAACCTCTACCTCGCCATCGGGGCCGACCTGGAAATCATCCCCGTCCTCAACAAAATCGACCTGCCCCACGCCATGCCCGAGGAGGTGAGCGACGAAATCGTGGACCTCATCGGCTGCGAGTACGAAGACATCCTCCACGCCTCCGGCAAAACCGGCCTCGGCATCGAAGGCATCCTCAACGCCATCATCGAGCGGGTGCCGGCCCCCAAAGGCGACCCCGAAGCCCCGTTGCAGGCCCTGATTTTCGACTCGGTCTTTAACTCTTACCGCGGCATCGAAGTGCTGTTCCGCATCAAGAACGGCACCATGCGCAAGGGCGACAAGCTCCGCTTCATGGCCACCGGCAAGGAGTACGGCGCCGACGAAATTGGTATTCTGGGCCTCAACCAGGAGCCCCGCCAGGAAATGGGCGCCGGCAACGTGGGCTACCTCATCTCGGGCATCAAAGAAGCCCGCGAAGTAAAAGTGGGCGACACCATTACCCATGTCGCCAATCCCACCAAGGAAGCCATCAAGGGCTTTGCTGATGTGAAGCCGATGGTTTTCGCCGGCATTTACCCCGTCGATACCACTGAGTACGAGGAGCTGCGCTCGTGCATGGAAAAGCTCCAGCTCAACGATGCCTCGCTAGTTTGGGAGCCCGAAA
Organism: Hymenobacter lapidiphilus; assembly: GCF_003417065.2. Lineage (GTDB taxonomy): Bacteria > Bacteroidota > Bacteroidia > Cytophagales > Hymenobacteraceae > Hymenobacter. The sequence goes on from NZ_QVLT01000017.1 coordinate 8,945, forward strand.
CATCGGTGGCCCTAGGCTTCGGCTTTCGTTGCGGTTTCCTGGGCATGCTGCACATGGAAATCGTGCAGGAGCGGCTGGAGCGCGAGTTCAACATGACGGTGATTACCACCGTGCCCAGCGTACAGTTCCACGCCACCGGTACCAAAGACCAGCTGCTGACCATCAACGCGCCGAGCGAAATGCCCGAGCCGAACATGATCAAGTACATCGAGGAGCCTTTCATCAAGGCCCAGATCATTACGGCGGCCGACTATGTAGGACCCATTATCACGCTTTGCATGGAAAAGCGCGGCGTCATCAAGGGCCAGAGCTACCTGACGAGCGAGCGGGTAGAAATGACCTTCGAGCTGCCGCTGTCGGAAATCGTGTTCGACTTCTTCGACAAGCTCAAAACCATCAGCCGCGGCTACGCCTCGCTCGACTATGAGCTGATCGGCTTCCGCGAGTCGGATATGGTCAAGCTCGACATCATGCTCAACGGTGAGAAGGTCGACGCCCTGTCGGCCATTGTGCACCGCAGCAAGAGCTACGAGTGGGGCCGCCGCCTGTGCGAGAAATTGCGCGAGTTGCTGCCCCGCCAGCAGTTTGAAATTGCCATTCAGGCCAGTATTGGCCAGAAAATTATTTCCCGCGAAACGGTGAAAGCCCTGCGCAAAAACGTAATTGCCAAGTGCTACGGCGGCGACATCAGCCGCAAGCGCAAGCTGCTCGAAAAGCAGAAGGAAGGCAAGAAGCGGATGCGCCAGGTTGGCTCCGTGGAGATACCACAGGAGGCCTTCCTGGCCGTGCTGAAACTAGATTGATGAGTGGAAACGCGCCTTTCGCCGGCGCGTTTCTTTTACGCATACCTATTCATTTTTTCATCTGATGCACTTCTTAACCGGGCGTGTGTTGCTTTCCCTCAAACCATGTCTGACCACCATCTCGTTAAGAACTGTCGCAGTTACGACCAGCTAGAGAAAATCCGCCGCGGTCAGGAGCGTAAGTTCCGCTGGCGCGACGACTGGCCCGTGATGGAAAAGGCCCTGCTTGCCGCCGGTGCCGAAGCCATTGCGGCCTACGAAGCGTCGGTTGCCGACGCATCGGCCGCCGCTGATAAGCCTTCTGCCTAACCAACCCCTTCCTGCTGCATGACAACCGCCCCCGACGCCACGACCTACCGCCTCATCGACGGCAAGCAAACCGCCGAGGACATCAAAGTTGAAATTGCGGCCGAAGTAGCTACCCGGAAGGCGGCCGGCCACAAAACGCCTCACTTGGCCGCCATTCTGGTCGGCCACGACGGCGGCTCGGAAACCTACGTGCGCAACAAGGTGCTGGCCTGCGAGCGGGTGGGCTTCGAGAGCACGCTGCTCCGCTACGAAGACGACATCACGGAAGCCGAGCTGCTGGCCAAGGTGGCCGAGTTGAACGAGGACCCGCAAATCGACGGCTTCATCGTGCAGCTGCCGCTGCCCCGCCACATCGATACCAACAAGGTGATTGAGGCCGTGCGCCCCGATAAGGACGTGGACGGCTTCCACCCGATGAACATCGGGCGGATGGTAGCCGGGCTGCCAGCGCTACTGCCGGCCACGCCCTCGGGCATCGTGGAGCTGCTGCGCCGCTACGAGCTGCCCACCGATGGCAAGCACTGCGTAGTGATTGGCCGCTCCAACATCGTGGGTACGCCGGTTAGTATCCTGCTGGCCAAGAACATGGAGCCTGGTAACTGCACCGTTACTTTATGCCACTCGCGCACGCAGAACCTGCCCGAAATCACCCGTACGGCCGACATTCTGGTGGCGGCCCTGGGGCGCCCCGGCTTCGTAACGGCCGACATGGTGAAGCCCGGCGCAGTAGTGATTGACGTGGGCACGACCCGAGTGGAGGATGCCAGCCGGAAAGCCGGCTGGGCTCTGAAGGGCGACGTGAATTTCGCCGAGGTGGCCCCCCTGGCTTCTTACATTACCCCCGTACCCGGCGGCGTCGGTCCGATGACTATTGCCATGCTGCTACTGAATACGCTGCGGGCTGCTAAGGGGGAGGTATATCCCAAGTAGGGGTTGGGAATTGGGACGCTTAGGCTGGCAGAACGGCGTAGGGCGCGGGATTTGCCCCCGTCCGTCGTTGCACGGCCTCTGACAATCCGGCTAGTGAAGCATAGCCACCTCAAAAAGGCTTCGTTTTGTGCGGCGGGCGGGGGCAAGCCTCACATCCTAGGCCGTTCTGCCAGCCCAAATCCGCAAGACCCTAAAATCCAATTAACTCTGCCTGAGCTTTCAGAATTAGGAGCGTTGTAGTACTTTTAAAGTCGGTCTGCCGGGAAAAGCGCCAGTTACTGTGGTAATTGGATTTCCCGGCGGCCCGGCTTGTTTTTTTTCAGAAGATTACCCGTTTTGCTGCACCAACTTCCGCTTACTCCAGCTACGCCGGCCGCCACTTCACTGCCCGTGATGGAGCAGTTTTATACCATTCAGGGGGAGGGCTACAACACCGGCCGCGCTGCCTACTTCATCCGCCTCGGCGGCTGCGACGTGGGCTGCGTATGGTGCGACGTGAAGGAGTCGTGGCCCCTGGATGCCCACCCGCGCCATACCATTGCCGATCTGGCAACGGCCGTAACGGCACACCCGGGCCGTAATGTGGTGATAACCGGGGGCGAGCCGCTCATGCACGAACTGGGCCCGCTTACGGCTGCGCTGCAGCAGGCCGGCTGCCAAACCTGGATTGAAACCAGCGGCGCCTATCCGCTCAGCGGAAACTGGAACTGGATTTGCGTATCGCCCAAGAAGTTCAAGGCTCCGCTGCCCGCAGTGTTGGCGGCGGCGCACGAGCTGAAAATTGTAGTTTTCAATAAAAGTGACTTTGCCTGGGCCGAAGAACATGCCGCGCAGGTGGGGCCCGAGTGCCGCCTTTACCTGCAGCCGGAGTGGAGCAAGGCTGCCATCATGACCCCGCTCATCGTGGAGTTTGTGAAGGCTCACCCACGCTGGCAGGTATCATTACAGACCCATAAGTACCTCGATATTCCTTAGCGCCCTCATCCTTTAGCCCGTTCTGTATGCGTCGTTCGCTCTTCGTGCCGTTGGTGCTGCTGCTAACCGTTGGTAGCCTTTCGCCGCGGCCGGCAGCTGCTCAGGCGCAGCTCAGCTCCTCCAATACCAAGGCCCGTGGCCTTTGGGATAAAGCACAGGCGCAGGCCAAGGGCCGCGACTTTATCAAAGCACTCGAAACGCTCGATCAGCTCACGCAGAAGTTTCCGTCGCTGGGCGAGCCTTATCTGCTGCGGGGCTCTTTGCTAAAGGCTATGGGCGAAAACCAGGCGGCTTTCGAGGCCTACCGGACGGGCCTGCCCAAGCTGCCTGTCGATGCGGCTCGGAGCAACGACTACTTTATGCTGGGCGAGCTGGCCATGAGTTTCGGCGACTACACCACGGCGGCCGATGCGTATCCGAAGTTTATCAAAACGGCTCCCAAAGGCCAGCGCAACATTCCGCAGGCCAAGCGCCAGCTGCTCAATTGCGCGTTTGCTGCCGAGGCCATAGCCGCACCCACCGGCCCCGAGCCAACCCGGCTGCCTGAGCCGCTCAACACCTATCGGTTTCAGTACTTTCCGGTACTCACGGCCGACAGCCGCTTTCTGCTTTTTACCGGCCGCCCCACGGCTGCCAGCGACGAAAACCTGTATGTGAGCCGCCAGAACCCCGATGGTACCATGGGCGAGCCGGCCTCTATCTCGCCGGCCATCAACACCTCGTTCAACGAGGGGGCCGGGGCTATTTCCGGCGACGGCAAAACACTGGTGTTTGCTTCCTGCGACCGGGCCAACTCGGTGGGCAATTGCGACCTGTACATCTCGCGGCGCACCGGCAATGCCTGGAGCAAGCCCGAAAACCTGGGCCGCAACGTAAACTCGCCCGAATGGGACTCGCAGCCCACGCTTTCGGCCGATGGCCGCACGCTGTATTTCACCAGCACCCGGCGCGGCGGGCAGGGCCAGGAGGATATATATATAACAACGCTCGACGAGCAGGGTAACTGGACGCCTGCCCGCAACCTGGGTACACCCGTGAACACGCCCGGCAAAGACATGGCCCCGTTCATCCATGCCAGCGGCACTACGCTCTACTATGTAACCGACGGACTGGTAGGCATGGGCGGGCTCGACATTTACCGCTGCGAGCTGTCGTCCGATGGCAAATGGGACGCGCCCCGCAACCTGGGCTACCCGCTCAATACGTTTGAGAACGAAGCGTCGCTGTTTATCAGCTCCGACAACCGCCGGGGCTTCTGCTCGCGCTGGCGTACGGCCGAGCCGGGCGTGAAGCGCCAGCGCGACCAGCCGGTAGAGCTGTACTCGTTCGAGACGCCTGCCAGCATTCGTGCCCGCGAAACCAGCACGTACGCCCAGGGACGGGTGTTCGATGCCGTGACCAAAAAGCCCATTGCCGCCGATGTGCAGCTCTACGACCTCAATACCAACGAACTGGTGCAGTACGTGAACTCCGATGCCGAAACCGGCGAGTATACCGTGGTGCTCAACGAGGGCCGCCAGTATGCCATGTACGCCGCCGCCGACAAATACCTGCTGCGTAGCCTGAGCTTCGATTACAGCAGCCGCCGCAGCTTCAACCCGCTCACCCTCGACCTCTACCTCGATCCGGTAGGTGCGGGCCGTAGTGTGGTGCTCAACAACCTGTTTTTTGATGTGAGCCAGTACGAGCTCAAGCCTAAGTCGCGCACCGAGCTCAACCGGCTGGTGAGCTTCATGAAGCAGTACCCCACCATTCAGGTGGAGGTATCCGGCCACACCGATGATGTAGGCTCCGACGATGATAACCTGGTACTGTCGCAGAACCGGGCCAAATCGGTATACCGCTACCTATTAGGCCAGGGTGTGGAGGCTGCCCGCTTGCGCTACAAGGGCTATGGCGAGGCCCGCCCGCTTGCCCCCAACGACTCCGAAAACAACCGCCAGCAGAACCGCCGTATCGAGCTGCGGATTTTGTAAAGCGCATCAAGCCAGGCTCTGCCGGCCTCTGATACTATCCACTCCAACCAAAAAAAGGACAATTACGCGAGTAATTGCACTTTTTTGGTTGGAGTTTTTCTTTTCTGTAGCATAATCATTGGTTTGATAATGAGATGTTTAATAGATATTCATAAAAGTTATTGATTAGAATAGTGATAAAAAAACATTTTATAATTTAATATTTAGGTGTACATTTGATTATTCCCATAAAGCAGCCGGCGCTTGTGGGAGTAGTGGTGAAAGGTCTTCAATAGGAGACATTCCGCTACTGACAGCCCTAAAGATTCATCTTCCAACCCTTTCTCCCTTTTCCCCATGAAGAAAGTTGCAATTTTCGTTTGCCTGCTTATTGCCGCTCCAGGTGTAATATTCGCCGCTTCGCGCGCCGACAACCCCACCAGCATTACGGCCCGCGCTACGGCTCTCACCCGCGCCATTTCCGACCGTATCCGGCTCGATGAAGGCCAGTACCTGCGGCTCAAGCAACTCAACATCCGGATGCTGAGCGAGCAGGAGGAGTTGAAGTCCCGTTTCGCCGCTGAGCAGCCAATGCTCGACCAGCGCTTGGCCGATGCCCAGCTCTACTACGAAATGGCCCTGCTTGATATGCTGCGGCCCGCCCAACGGTCTTTGTTCGACCAGCACCGCGCCAGCATGACGGCTATGGGTACGCTGTCGAAATAGTAAGCTTGAGCTGCCACGGCTCGACTCCCTGGAGTTGGGCCGTGGGCTAAGCTTACAACAGCATCCGAAATAAAACAAATATTGCTTATGTCATATTTGTTTAGTATCTTGATAAGACAATTTTGGACAGTGAAGTTGGATGGTTGCTGATTTTTCCACCAAACCTTCTACAACTATGAAAAACGTGCTTACTCTACTCGGCCTAGTACTACTCATGTCCTCTGGAACTCCTACTGCGGCCCAGGCCGATGGCGGGGGCACAACGATGGGCGAGCGGGCCACGGCCATGACCTGGCGCATTGCCGAGCGTACTCAGCTCAGCGAAGGCCAGTACATCAAGCTCCGTCGCCTCAACGTGGGCTTGCTCTCTGAGATGGCAACTTTGCGCAACCAGCTTAAGGCCGAGCCCGCAAACCTCGACCAGGCGCTATCCGACTTGCTACAGCGCTACGAATGGGATGTAGCAGCCTTGCTGCAACCCAAGCAGCTCGCCGTCTACGATGGTCTCAAATCTGAATTCACAGCCGTCAATATTCGTTGATTGACAGCTTAGTATCAGGTGTTACTTTAGGTAACACTCGAATTGATTGAAAATAAAAAAGCCCGCATATGCGGGCTTTTTTATTGCGGTAGTACAGGCATTGCAAACCGGCTGGGCCGGCCTGCAACACTGTAACTTAGGCATTACGCTGGTCGATGGCTACGTAGTCGCGCTCGGTTTCGCCCACGTAAATCTGGCGGGGGCGGCCGATGGGCTCCTTGTTGGTGCGCATCTCTTTCCACTGGGCAATCCAGCCGGGCAGGCGGCCTAGGGCAAACATTACCGTGAACATCTCAGTAGGTATGCCGATGGCCTTATAGATGATGCCCGAGTAGAAGTCCACGTTCGGGTAAAGCTTGCGCTGCACGAAGTACTCGTCGGTGAGGGCAGCCTGCTCCAGCTCCTTGGCAATCTTGAGCAGGGGGCTGGCTTCGAGGCCCAGGGCCTTCAGCACGTCGTCGGCGGCCTTCTTAATGATGGTGGCGCGGGGGTCGAAATTCTTGTACACCCGGTGGCCAAAGCCCATCAGGCGGAACGAATCGTCCTTGTCCTTGGCCTTATCAATCCATTTCTGGGTGTCGCCACCGTCGCGCTCAATGCTTTCGAGCATTTCCACTACTTCCTGGTTAGCACCGCCGTGCAGCGGACCCCACAGGGCGTTGATGCCAGCCGAAACCGAGCCGTAGAGCGAGGCGTTGGCCGAACCTACGAGGCGCACCGTCGAGGTAGAGCAGTTCTGCTCGTGGTCGGCGTGCAGAATGAGCAGTTTGTTGAGCGCCTTTACAACTACAGGGTTGATTTCATACTTCTCCGTGGGGAAGCTGAACATCATGTAGAGGAAGTTGGAGCAGTAGTCGAGGTCGTTGCGCGGGTAATTGAGCGGATGACCCATGTTGTTCTTGTAGGTCCAGGCCGCGATGGTCGATATCTTAGCCATCAACCGAATCACGTTCAGGTCGGTTTCCTCCTTGCTCAGGTCGGGCGAAACGCTTTCGGGGTAGAAGGCGGTGAGCGAGCAGATGAGGGAGCTCAGGATGGCCATTGGGTGGGCCGCCGACGGGAAACCGTCGAAAATCTTGCGCACGTCTTCGTGCACCAGCGTGTGCTGGGTAACCTGGGAACTGAAGGCGTCGAGTTCGCCTTGGGTAGGCAGCTTGCCGTAAATCAGCAGGTAAGCAACTTCGATGAAAGTGGAGTTTTCGGCCAGCTGCTCGATTGGATAGCCGCGGTAGCGCAGAATGCCTTCTTCGCCGTCGAGGAAGGTGATGGCGCTTTTGCAGGCTCCCGTGTTCTTGTAGCCGGGGTCGATGGTTACGTAGCCCGTCTGGTCGCGGAGCTTGCTGATGTCAAAGGCCTTCTCGTGCTCAGTGCCTTCAATTACGGGGAGCGTGTACGACTGCCCGTTGAGCGTCAGTTCAGCAGATTCTGCCATAAAGCGTAGGTTGAAAAGTGGGGGTACAGGGCGAATTTAAAGATAATAACCGGCAAGCGGGCAACCTGGTCGGCGGTTACTGGCTATAGTACAAACCGAATAGGGTGGTTGTTTGCCATTTCACCTAGCGCAAAGAAACGCCACGGGGCCGATAAGTGCGGCATAAAGCCCGTTTTTTTACGGCTTATCCGCCCTTTTTTTCGCATCATGGCATCTAAACTGCGCCACCGTTCTACTTCCGCACGCTATGCACTATGCCCACCTGGGTACCACTGATTTGCGGGTAAGCCGTCTGGGTTTTGGCGGCATGTCGCTGGGGGCCGATGCGGCTGCCGACCGCCGCCTGCTCGATGAGGCCCGGGCCGGCGGCATCACCCTATTCGATACGGCCGATTTATACGAGCACGGCCGCAACGAGGAGCTTTTTGGGGCTGCCTTCCGCCACTGCCGCACCCAGGTTGTGCTGGCCACCAAAGTAGGCAACCAATGGCGGCCCGATGGCCAGGGCTGGGATTGGTGCCCCTCGGGCGCCTATATCCGGCAGGCCGCCGAGGCCAGCCTGCGCCGCCTCCAAACCGACTACCTCGACCTGTACCAATTACATGGTGGCACCCTCGCCGACCCACTGAATGAGGTAGTCGAAGCCTTCGAGCGGCTGCGGGAGCAGGGCAAAATCAGGCACTACGGTATTTCTTCCATCCGGCCCAACGTCATCCGGCGCTACGTGCCCGACACCGGCCTGAGCAGCGTGATGCTGCAGCTCAGCCTGCTCGACCAGCGCCCATTGGAAGCTGTGCTGCCCCACCTGGCTGCCCACGGGGTAGGTGTACTGGCCCGCGGGGCGCTGGCCCAGGGCCTGCTGGCCGGCAAGCCTGCCCGCGAGTACCTGGGCCAACCGGCCGGGGCCGCTCATGCAGCGGCAGCTGCCGTGGCCGCGGTGGCAAAGCGCTTGCAGCGCCCGCCCGTCGAGGTGGCCGGCCGCTTCGTGCTCGATACGCCGGGCGTAACGGCCGCCATACTTGGCATCCGGACCACCGCGCAGCTGGCGGAGGCGCTGCAGCTGGCCCGCAGTGCGCCGCTACCACCCGATGCCCGCCACGAACTGCTGCAGCTCGCGCCGGCAAACACCTACCAGGAGCACCGCTAGGCCCGCAGCACTTACTTGCCGATGCAGAACTGGGTGAAAATGCTGGTGAGCAGGTCGTCGGAGCTGATTTCGCCGGTTATCTGGCCCAGGGCGCCCAGGGCATGGCGTAGGTCGGCGGCCAGCAGCTCGGTGCCGCCGCCGGTGCTCAGGCCCACCAGCACGGCGTCGAGGTGGCGGTCGGCCTGCTCCAGGCTGCGGGCGTGGCGCAGGTTGGTGACGATGGTGCTGGCTCCGGTCTGGTCGAGGCCATCGAGGCGGACGCGAGCCAGCAGGGCGGCGCGCAGCTCTTCAATGCCGACGCCCGCCCGGCAGCTAGTAGCAGCGTCTCGGGCCGGGTCTGGAAGGGGCCGGCTTGGGCTTCGGTGGCCAGGTCGAGCTTGTTGCCCACGGCTAGCACGCCCACGCCGGCAGGTAGGTTCAATGCTTCAATCTCCGCTTGAAGCTCAGCCGGAGAAGTTGTCGATAGGTCAAATAGATACACGACCAGCGCCGCCTGCTGCACCCGCTGGCGGGTGCGCTCCACGCCGAGGGCCTCTACCACGTCGGTGGTGTCGCGCAGGCCAGCCGTATCCACGAACCGGAAGCGGATGCCTTCGATGCTCACCTCATCCTCAATCAGGTCGCGGGTGGTGCCGGCCACCTCCGATACGATGGCGCGGTCCTCGTTGAGCAGGGCGTTGAGCAGGGTGCTTTTTCCGGCATTGGGCCGGCCAGCAATAACGGTGGTTACGCCGTTTTTGATGACGTTCCCCAACTCGAAGGAGCGCAGCAGCCGGCGCACCAGGGCCTGCACCTCTTGCAGCAGCACTACCAGCCCGGTGCGGTCGGCAAACTCCACGTCTTCCTCCCCGAAGTCCAGCTCTAACTCCAGCAGCGCCGCGAAGTGTACCAGCTGGCCCCGTAGCTCCCGCAGCTCACGCGAGAAACCACCCCGCATCTGGCGCAGCGCCACTTGGTGGCTCAGGGCTGAGTCGGCGGCAATAAGGTCGGCCACGGCCTCAGCCTGGGCCAGGTCGAGGGCGCCGTGCAGGAAGGCCCGCTTGGTAAACTCGCCGGCTTCGGCCAGGCGGGCGCCGTGGCGCAGCAACAGCGCCAGCACCTGCCGTACGATGTAGTCGGAGCCGTGGGTACTGATTTCCACCACGTCTTCGCGGGTGTAGGAGTTCGGGCCGCGGTAGAGCGACACGACGACCTCATCGAGAATCTGCGTGCCGTCGCGCAGGGTGCCGTAGTGCAGCGTGTGGCCGGGCTGCTCGGCCAAGCGCTTGCCGGCAAACACCTCGTCGGTAATGGCAATGGCCTGGGGGCCCGAGAGGCGCACTAAGGCAATTGCCCCGGCGCCGGGCGGAGTCGAGAGGGCGACGATGGTATCGGAAAGGGAGAGGGGCAGGTCGGCGGCCACAGCAGTTTGGTATGATAGGGCCGCAAAGGTACGGTGACCCGAAGTGCGAACTAAAATATGAGAGGGTAAGCCCTTATAGATTTATTGCCCGGTTTCACTCCGCACCGCATTGACTATGACAACTCCCAGAGGCAAGTAAAAGAATAGTTTCACCAGCCCCCCTCCAAATTCATCGTCCAATAATCCCTGAAGCCCAATCAGCAGAAAGGCTAGCACTGAAGCCACTATTTTAGACCTTCCAGATGCTTTGGGTCGTGACAGATAAAAAATAGGATAGTACAGACCCAAGGCAAGTGGGACCGTGAAGATTAAGCCTGCGAAGGCTATCGGGGTAGTTTCCGACAGGAAAAGCGTCAGCAACATGGCCCGAGTTAGTTGATGGTGGGTATCGTATGGCTTGGTTTCATCAACGCAGAATTATCGGCACCAAAATGGCTTTCGGCCATCAATCCGTTAGCATCAGGTTACGACTTACCTCGGCTGAAATGAGCTGCTTGCCTTCTTTGTTGATTCTGATTTCCAAGGAATTGTCAAATAGTATCTTATCCATGACTTCAATGTGCGTGCCGAGGCCAACGCCCACCTTGTCGAGGTACTGCAAGAAGGGGGCGGAGGTGTTCCTGACAGACACCACGCGGCCCTGCTCGCCGGGGCGCAGGTCGGCTAGCAGGCGGTGCTCGGGGCGGTGCAATACGCCTTCGGCCGTCGGAATCGGGTCGCCATGGGGGTCAAGCTGCGGGAAGCCCAGAAACTCATCGAGGCGGCGCACCAGCAGCTCGGAGTCGACGTGCTCCATCTGCTCGGCCACGTCGTGCACCTCATCCCAGTGAAATCCGAAGTGCTGAACCAGAAATACCTCCCATAAACGGTGCTTGCGGATGGTGGCCAGCGCCACCCGCCGCCCGGCCTCGGTGAGCGTGACGCCCCGGTAGCGGGTGTAGTTGACGAGGCCCTTCTCGCCGAGGCGCCGCAGCATATCGGTCACCGAAGCCGGGCGGGTTAGTAGCTCCTCGGCCACACTGTTGGTGCTCACCTCGGTGCCCGGCTGAAACTCCGAGAGTTTGTAAACGGCTTTCAGATAGTTTTCCTCAGTGAAGCTGGGCATGCGTGTTGAAGGTCAAAAGTCAAAGATAAAAAGCCAAAGTGCGGAGCCAGTTGCGCTGCTTCAAGCGACGTAGCGGGCTTCACACTTTGCTTTTTAGGTTTTACTCAAGTCTGGAATTTACCATTTAACAAGCGCCGAGGCCCAAGTGAAGCCCGAGCCGAAGGCGGCCAGACACACCAAGTCGCCGCGCTTGATGCGGCCTTCCTGCACGGCCTCGCTCAGGGCGATGGGCACCGAGGCGGCGGTGGTGTTGCCGTAGCGCTGGATGTTGCTGAATATCTTGTCGTCGGGGAGGCCCATTTTCTGCTGCACGTACTGGGTGATGCGCAGGTTGGCCTGGTGCGGAATGAGCATGTCGAGGTCCTGGGGCTGGTAACCGTTGGCATCAAGCGCCTCCTTGATAACCTGCGGGAAGCGCACCACGGCGTGCTTGAACACGTTCTGGCCGTTCATGACAGGGTAGAGCTCAACCTCGTTCTCCAGATTCTGGATAAACGCGGTCCGGTCCTGGCGGTTCGAACTGGGCTCCTTCACAATCAGCTCCTCGGCGTATTCGCCCTGCGCATGCAGGTGGGTGCTCAGCACACCGTGGCCCTCGCGGGTGCAGGGGCGCATCACTACGGCCCCGGCACCATCACCAAAAATAACCGATACGGCCCGGCCGCGGGTGCTGATATCGAGGCCCGAGGAGTGGATTTCGGAGCCTACCACCAGCACGTTGTCGTACATGCCGGTTTTGATGAACTGGTCGGCCATGCTCAGCGCATACACGAAGCCCGAGCATTGGTTGCGCACGTCGAAGGCCGGAATGGGGGCCTTGATGCCCAATTCACGCTGCAACAGTACGCCCGAGCCAGGGAAAAAGTAGTCGGGCGAAAGCGTGGCAAATACAATCATCTGTACGTCGTCGGGCTCGAGGCCAGCCATTTCCAGGGCGCGGCGGGCCGCTTTAGCGCCCATGTTGGCGGTAGTGTCGGTGCCTTCGGTGAACCAGCGCCGCTCCTTGATGCCGGTGCGTTCCTGAATCCACTCGTCGGTGGTTTCCATCAGAGTAGTGAGGTCGGCATTGGTGACCACGCGCTCGGGCACGTAATGGCCGACGCCGGCAATTTCAGAGTTGCGGAGAGAGTTGTTCATCGGGGGAGGGATTTGCGGAGCAGTGCAGTATGTGGCAAACGCCGAAGGTAAATAAAAACGGTGCCGGTTCCGTAAACGGGCTGCTAAGGTCGGTAGTTACCCAATAGAATCCAGCAGTGCCAATAATTTTTTGGCTTCCGGCTCCCAGAAGGCCAGCGGCGGCGGCCCATGTGGGTAATAGGTGCCCACTTGCAGCGCTGCCGCCAGCTCGCTAGCCGGCGGGTAATCGGTCTGCTGAAAATCGAAGACGAGTCCTGCGCCGGCGGCTTCGGCCAGCGGCTGCCAGAGCGGGTTGGGCGGCAGCACCAGCGGCAGGGCCAGGCCCAGGTACTCGAACAGCTTGGTAGGCACGCAGCGGGCCGTGCTGGGGTGGGGCCGGTAGGGCAGCAGGGCCAAATGGCTGCGGCGCAGCTCGGCCACTACAGCCGCGTGGGGTACCAGCGCCGCCCCGCCCACCAGCGTAATGCCCCCATCGGCCACGGCCGCTTGCAGCCGCGCCAGCAGCGCTGGCTGCTGGCAGGCCCCGATGATGGTGAGGTGAGCCAGCGGCCATACCGTGCGCAAGTGGGCCGCAAACCGCAGTGCCTCCCACACCCCGTTCAGCTCCGAAATAGTGCCCGAATACACCAGCCGCAGCGGCTCCGAAACATCGGGCAGTCGGCGCGGCCAGGCAGCCGGCACAGCATCGTAGGGTTGATACTTGTTTTCAATGATGAGAACCGGTTTTGAGCTTTTAGTTGCTGGTTTTTGGCTTTTGGAAGGGGGGAAGAGTGTGAATGGCGTTAAATCTGAAACTGACACCCCGGCCGCGAAGGGCAGCTCGGCGGCGTAGCTGCGCTCGGCCAGCAGCACAGCAGCGGCGCGGGCAGCGGCCAGCGTTTCGAGGCGGCGCACTAGTCCCGCCAGCACATTACGAGCCCAGGGTGGGTACACGGCCTGCGTCTGAATGTTGAGGGCGTAGTTTTCGCGCACATCATATACAAAGTGCCGGCCCCGCCCCAGCCACTGCCAGAGCACGGTGGCCGGCAGTAGCTCGGGAGCATGTACAAATACCACCGTCGGCCGCAACTCCTGCAGCAGCTCCCAATAGCGCCACTGGGCCCGCAGCCGCGCCAGGCTCAGACGGGAGCCGCGCAGCAACTCGTGCACGTGCAGGTTGGTAGGCAGGTCGGGCGGTTGGGGCGCGGCGCGGCCCGCTACGTGTACCTGGGCTCCGGGCCGTTGCGCCAGGGTCCGCCCGAACTTGCCCAGCATCCGGGTATCATCGAGAGGCTTGAGTACGGAGGCTAGTAAAATGGTGAGGGCGGGCGGCATAATGGGAGCGAAGATGCGGTTTTTTGGTTCTTCGGAGGTGCGGTTTGGCTTCCGCAGACTTTATTGCAAGCCATATAATCGGGCCCTCGGTCGGCATCTGCTACCTTTAAGCCCAATATCAACCCCAGCAACCAACATCCAAATGACCGACCTGCAACCTCTCATTGAAGCCGCCTGGAACGACCGGAGCCTGCTGCAGCAGCCCGCCACCCTGCAAGCCATTGAGCACGTTATCGAAGAACTCGACAAGGGCCGCCTGCGCGTGGCCCAGCCTAACGCCGACGGCAGCTGGCTGGTGAACGACTGGGTGAAAAAGGCCGTGATTCTTTATTTTCCGGTCCGCCAGATGGAAACCATAGAAGTCGGCCCTTTCGAGTTCCGCGACAAAATGCGCCTCAAAACCGACTACCAGGGGCAGGGTGTGCGCGTGGTGCCGCCGGCCGTGGCCCGCTACGGCGCCTACCTGGCTTCGGGCGTTATCCTGATGCCCAGCTACGTGAACATCGGTGCCTGGGTAGGAGAGGGCACGATGGTGGACACCTGGGCCACCGTGGGCTCCTGCGCCCAGATTGGCGCCGGCGTGCACCTGAGTGGGGGTGTGGGCATTGGCGGCGTGCTGGAGCCCGTGCAGGCCGCCCCGGTTATCATAGAAGACGGCGCTTTCGTGGGTTCGCGCAGTATTCTGGTGGAAGGCTGCTTCGTGGGCCGGGAGGCCGTTATCGGGGCCGGCGTTACCATCACGGGCAGCACCCGCATCATCGATGTAACGGGTGCCGAGCCCAAGGAGTACCGGGGCCACGTGCCGGCCCGCTCGGTGGTTATTCCGGGCACGGTGGCCAAGCAATTCGCGGCCGGCGAGTACCAGGTGCCCTGCGCCCTCATCATCGGCCAGCGCAAGCCCAGCACCGACCTCAAAACCAGCCTCAACGACGCCCTGCGCGAACACAACGTAGCCATCTAATCACAGATGTTGCAGATGTTGCCGATAGCGCAGATTCGTGCTGGGCTTCGGATGAAAAAATGATTGGATAGCCTAGATTTGCTTAGAGTCGTGGCCAGCCGATGAGCAGATAACCGGCTTATTGGTTGGCCACCTATCTTTGAGAAGTTTTGATAACTAGCTTTCGACTTCCGTTAGCGCCAACAGAACGACGTGTCGTCCGCTCGGCACGACAAGAATCTGCGTCATCCAATCATTTTTTCATCCGAAGCCAGCACAAATCTGCGCTATCGGCAACATCTGCAACATCTGTGATTAAGAATGTCGTATCGGCCGCGCAGGCCCGCGAGGAAGTGCGCGACTACGTGGCCCAGGAACTGAGCCTCGACCCTGAAACCATCCAGACCCGCGTTGTTTTCAACCGCGAACTACCCTGGGTAGACGGCCGTACCCGGCCCTGCTTTCTGGTGGAGTGGGCCGAGCCCAATGGCCGCGACGGCGTGGCCCTGGCCGGCCCCTACACGCACAATTTCTTCGAGTTTACCCGCGCCGACGCCTATCAGCTGGGTGCGCAGAACGCTTGGCGTCAGCAGCTGCTCAACTTGTACGCCGGCTGCGAACTGGTGGTACATGCCCGCCTCACGCAGACGCTTACTGACGTGCCCGACCCCACGCGGCTGGCCGTTATCAAGCAGAGCCTGCAGGAGCGCAGCAACTGGCGCGTAGCCGTGAACGTGTCGTTGCGCGAGTTTCTGCGCCTGGGCACTGATGAGTACTACATCTTCAACGGAAGCTGGGTCTGGAACCCACATTACCACTACTCGGCCGTTAAAGGCTTCATGCCTTTCGGCGATAAAACCCTGATGACGCTGCCCAAGCAGGAGTTCATCCCGGTTCGCTCGCACTCGCCCTTCGAGGCGCTGCCCGAAGTAGGCGAAGACGGCGCGTACCCTGGTGAGCTGGTCAGCTTCATCATCGTGCGCAACGACCAGATTATTGAAACCCGCGACCTCGACCTCTACACCCGCACCCTGATGAACCAGGTGGCCACCTTTTACGCCCTCGGCCGCGACCAAGGGCCCTTTCAGATTGAAATGGCCGAGCAGCAGGGGTAGCTTTTGGAAGTGAATAGAAAGAAGGGAGAGGGGAGACTTTCGTACTGATGCCCAAAAATGGTGTAACAGCACGAAAATCTCCCCTCTCCCTTCTTTCTATGCGCTTCTGAAATTACGCTACTTCGCTTTTGAGCTTGTCGCCGAACACCGACTTCACCTTATCCACTTTGCTTTTGACCACGAACTGGCAGTAGGGCTGGCTGCGGTTTAGGTTATAGTAGTTCTGGTGGTAGGCCTCGGCGGGGTAAAACTCCGGCAGGGGCATTATTTCGGTGGTAATGGGGCCGTCGAAGGCGTTGGCATCGGCAAGCTTCTGCTTATAAGCTTCGGCCAGGCGCTGCTGCTCGTCGGAGTTGGTGTAGATGCCCGAGCGATACTGCGTACCGGCGTCGTTGCCCTGGCGGTTAAGGGTGGTGGGGTCGTGGGTTTTCCAGAACACCTCCAGCAGGTCCTCGAAGCTGATAACGGCCGGGTCGTAGCTGACCTGAATGACTTCGTTGTGGCCCGTCAGGCCGCTGCATACTTCTTTATAAGTCGGGTTGGAGATGCGCCCGCCGGTGTAGCCCGACACCACTTTCTCTACGCCCTTCAGGTTCTGAAATACAGCTTCGGTGCACCAGAAGCAGCCGCCGCCAAATGTAGCTTGTTCCATAAATCACGGATGTTGAATCGCAGATGTTGCAGATGAGAAGGATGACGCAGATACATTCTGCGGTGCCCCTATAACGCGTAAGGGCCGGTGGCTGTTCATAAACCCTGATATAATGCCAGCGCGGAGAATAACCGACTCAAAACGAACTTGCGTTACCCTTTTCATCTGCAACATCTGCGATTCAACATCCGTGATTTATTTGCGGAAGTTCTCGGCTACCACCAGCTTCTTGGTGCCGTGGGTCCAGGAGTAGAAGCCTTCGCCCGACTTCACGCCCAAGCGGCCGGCCATTACCATGTTTACCAGCAGCGGGCAGGGGGCATACTTGGGGTTGCCCAGGCCGTCGTGCAGCACCCGCATAATGGCCAGGCATACATCCAGGCCGATGAAGTCGGCCAGCTGCAGCGGGCCCATGGGGTGGGCCATGCCCAGCTTCATCACCGTATCAATCTCCTCGACGCCGGCTACGCCCTCGTGCAGCGTGATGATGGCCTCGTTGATCATGGGCATCAGGATGCGATTGGCCACGAAGCCGGGGTAGTCGTTGACCTCGGTGGGCGTTTTGCCCAGCTGCCGCGACAACTCCATCACCTTGGCCGTCACCTCGTCGGAGGTGGCGTAGCCCCGGATAACTTCCACCAGCTTCATTACCGGCACCGGGTTCATAAAGTGCATACCGATAACCTGGGTCGGGCGCTTGGTAACGGCCGCAATGCGGGTAATGGAGATGGAGGAGGTATTGGTGGCCAGAATGGCCTGCTCAGGGGCGTATTGGTCGATTTCACGGAATATATTGAGCTTGAGCTCCACATTTTCGGTAGCGGCCTCTACCACCAGATCAGCCTGCAGAACTCCCTCCGAAAGGCTGGTGTAAGTTGTGATGCGGCCCAGTGTGGCCGTTTTATCGGCTTCGGCCAGGCTGCCTTTACTTACCTGCCGGTCGAGGTTTTTGCCGATGGTGGCCATGCCCTTGTCGAGGGCTGGCTGGTTGATATCGATGAGGGCAACAGTGAATCCGTGCTGGGCAAATACGTGGGCAATGCCATTGCCCATCGTGCCCGAGCCAATAACGGCAACGTTCATAAAGGTGCGAAAAAGTGGGTGGGAAGAAACGAAAGCACGCCCAAACCGGGGTACGGGCGGGCCTTTGCAAATCTACGCCGAAACCCGGCCCCGCCCAATCCGGCAGGCGTTAGTAAGACCGACTACAAATTTTTTTTGTATCTCTTAAAACACCCTTGAAAGGCCTAAAAACGGGCTTTAGCTGTCGGGAATTAAAAATAGATGAAGCTGAATAAAACCTTTTGGGCAAAGGTGCGCGTACAAACCCGCAGAATGGCCTCCGAGCCGCTAATCATCCGCTGCGAATCGGAAACGTTGTTTTTCTCTCTCCCCTTTTTCCCCACTCTCTTCCTTTTCAATCATGGGTAATCTGTTGTACATCATCGCCGTCATTCTGGTCATCATTTGGGCTATCAGCTTCTTCGGTGGCTTTTTCTCCGGCAGCATTATTCACGTTCTGCTCGTAATCGCCATTATCGTAGTCCTGCTGCGCGTCATTCGGGGCGGTAGTGCGGTATAAGCACCGCCCGGCACATAGCCGACTGGAAATATAGCATTTCCGAAAAACCCAAGAAGCCCCGCTCAAGCAATTGAGCGGGGCTTCTTTATATGTGCCGCATGGGCAACTCCAGACCTTACTTCAGATCGAAAAGAAAGTTGAAGCGGATTTCCGGCTGTCCGTAGGGGGAGTTACGATTGCCTTGGTTGTCGATGCCGTCGTTGAAATTGTAGAGGACCACAATGTCGGCGGCAAACCGCTCACCAAACTGGCTGCGGTAACCGGCCCCGCCCAGCGGCGTGGTGGCCGTGGTGTTGCTGCTGTATACCTGGCCGAACGAATCGGTGGCTTTACCACGCAGGCGCGTTACCTCGTACTCGGCGTGCACAAAAAACTGCTTGTACACCATGTATTGTGCAAAGGCCTTCAGCCCAAGGTTGTTGTACTCGATTTTTTTGGGGTAGCCGAACTGCTGGTTGTAGGGCGAATAGCTGACGTTGATATAGGAGTAGCTGATGCCCGGGCCGATGGCGAACTTTTCCGTCACCCGATAGCCGATGGCCGGGGCAATACTCGCGTTAAACTGCCCGTCGCCAGCGTAGCTGCTGTAGCCCAACCCGAAGTTGGTGTACAAAAAGTACTTGCGCAACGGCGGCGGGGGCGGGGCCACACCCGCCCGCTGGGGTAAATCCATGCCCGAGGGCCGGTTGGGGTCGTAGGGCATGCCCGAGGCCGGCACGTTGGGGTCGGGCTGGTACACGGGTGGCGTGGTAGGCGCTGGCTGGGGCTCGTTGGGGGCCGTGGCCGGCTCCCGGCGGGGCCGGGCAGGGGCCGAGCCGGGCGGGGCCGTGTTCAGCTGCGGCTTCACGGTACGAACCGTATCGGCCGGCGTTGTCTGGGCGCGGGCAGCGGCGGGGATTAGCGCAGCGTCGGCCCCGCCCAGCAGCAGCGAAAACAGGAGTCTTTTCATGTGTTGAATTAGGTAGGAGAGTGGGTTATCTGCAACGGGCAAAAAAGCGAAATGGCGCGTTACTGCTATTCAATAACGCACCATCTCACCTTTCCCGTATGTGATCTGAAGGTTGTTGCTAAAGCTACGAAACCAGTTGGTACATGCGGCGCCGCTGCTCGCGAATGTTGTCGTCGGCCAGGTACTCCTCGTACGTCATGCGCCGGTCGATAACTCCGCCGGGCGTCAGCTCGATGATGCGGTTGGCCACGGTCTCAATTACCTTCAGGTCGTGCGAGGCGAACAGCAGCGTGCCGTTGAACTCCTGCAGCGAGTTGTTGAGGGCAGTAATGCTCTCCAGGTCGAGGTGGTTGGTCGGGTCGTCGAGCGTGAGCACGTTGCCGCCTTCCATCATCATCTTGCTCAGCATGCAACGCACCTTTTCGCCGCCGCTCAGCACGTTGCTTTTCTTCAGCGACTCCTCGCCCGAGAACAGCATCCGGCCCAGAAAACCGCGAATAAACGACTCATCCTTCTCGGTGCTGTACTGGCGCAGCCAGTCTACCAGGTTCAGGTCGGTATCGAAGAACTCGGTGTTCTCCTTGGGGAAGTAGCTGGGCGTAATAGTGGTGCCCCACGTAAAGCTGCCGGTGGCCGGCTTCACCTGCTCAAACAGAATGTCGAAGAGCAGGGAAGGCGCCCGGTCGTCGCGGCTTACCAGGGCCACCTTGTCGCCCTTATCGAGCATGAACGACACGTTGCGGAACACGGTCTGGCCATCTACCTTGGCGCTTAGGTTCTCCACCGCCAGCAGCTGGTTGCCGGCCTCGCGCTCGGGCTTGAAAGCAATATAGGGGTACTTGCGCGAGCTGGGCTTAATTTCTTCGAGCGTGAGCTTCTGGAG
This sequence comes from Hymenobacter lapidiphilus, assembly GCF_003417065.2. Classification (GTDB taxonomy): domain Bacteria; phylum Bacteroidota; class Bacteroidia; order Cytophagales; family Hymenobacteraceae; genus Hymenobacter. The sequence continues at coordinate 28,842 of NZ_QVLT01000017.1, forward strand.
CAGTTTCTGGCGCGAGGTGGCCTGCTTGCTCTTCGAGGCGTTGGCCGAGAAGCGGCGCACGAACTCTTCCAGCTCCTTGCGCTTGTCCTCGGTTTTCTTGTTCACATCCTGGCGCTGGCGCAGCACCAGCTGGCTGCTCTCGTACCAGAACGAGTAGTTGCCAGGGTACATGGTAATCTTCGAGAAGTCAACGTCGGCCATGTAGTTACACACCGCATCGAGGAAGTGGCGGTCGTGGCTAACTACAATCACCGTGTTCTGGAACGAGTCGAGGAAGTTTTCGAGCCAGAGGACCGTTTCGGCATCGAGGCCGTTGGTGGGTTCGTCGAGCAGCAGCACGTCGGGGTTGCCAAACAGGGCCTGGGCCAGCAGCACCCGCACTTTGTCGGAGGTGCCGAGGTCGCCCATCAGGGTTTGGTGCTTGTCTTCGGCAATGCCTAGGCCCGAAAGCAGCTCGGCCGCCTCGTACTCGGCGTTCCAGCCTTCGAGGTCGGCAAACTCGCCTTCCAACTCGGCCGCCCGCTCGCCGTCGGCGTCCGAGAAGTCAGCCTTGGCATACAGGGTATCCTTCTCCTCCATTACTTTCCAGAGGCGGGTGTGGCCCATAATCACGGTCTGGAGCACCGGAAAGGCGTCGGCCGCAAACTGGTCCTGCCGGAGCACCGACAGGCGCGAGCCCTTGGGCATGTCCACCGAGCCGGTGTTGGCTTCGATTTCACCCGACAGGATTTTCAGGAACGTGGACTTACCAGCCCCGTTGGCCCCGATTAGGCCGTACACGTTGCCGGGCATGAACTTGATGGTAACGTCTTCAAACAGAACGCGCTTGCCGTAGCGCAGGCTTACGTTGGAGGTACTAATCATAGAAAGGAGTAGGCAAAAAAGAAATCAATAAGTGGCTCCCGGCTCTGCAAGCAGAGGAGCTGGCCGCAAAAGTACGGAAATTGCCCTCGCCGTTAAATTATCAGGACTTAGGGCGAGCGGAGCGGGTAAAAAATGGCGGCAAACGACAACAAGACGCCTACCAAGCTGGTATAAAGTGAAACAAGACTTTCCGGGCCGCATAAAGTCAACACGCGGCCTAGCCCGACTGGTTCCTGCGCTAACTCGCCAAAGTCCACCATTCCTGTTGTTACACTTTACCCTCTGTTGCTCGTCCTATGGCTGATTCCACAATTACTCCCGAAACCAACGGCGTCCGCTACGGCCTGTATACATCGACAGGCATGATGGTTTATTTCGTTGCTGCCTCGTTTATCAACTTGGCTGAGCGAATTGAATTCAGTTTCCTCAACGGCCTGATTCTGGCCGTCGGCGTCTGCTTTGCCATTGCGCGCTTCAAACGCAGCCGCGACGGCCGGATGGCTTACCTGGCGGGCTTCGGTACGGGCATCATTACGGCGGTTATTGCTTCCGTCGCCTTTGGCTTTTTCTTTATTCTTTATGCTGGCGTTATCAACCCCGGTATCATGGATGGCCTGCAGGCCCAGGACCTGTTCGGCTACGACCTATCGGTAACTATTGCCTTCCTCGCCATCATTCTGCAGGGAGGTATGTCCGGCATGATTATCTCGCTAATTGCCATGCAATACTTCAAGAGTCCCGACCACCAACCTATGACGGGCCTGGAGTAGGCCGCTACCCATCCCAGGCAGTTGATGCCAGCTGTATAGAATAGGGTGCACTAGCCTGCTGTTTATTTTTAAGTGCTTGATAGATATTGTTTTGACTCTATAAGTGATGCGTCTGACCCGTTGCAGAAACAGCAGAATGGGTTATTACAGGAAGATATAACAAATACATTATTCTAATATATAATTCGCTTAAAATTATATTGATATTCAACAATGTGGCTTTTTTTCTATATTATTGTATGATATATATGAGGCTTATGGAATTTTTGGTAGAATCAATTGGTTCTACTGCCAGCTGGGTTCTTTAGCCTCCCCGCAGTATAGCAAGTACCAACCATGAAAGCGTTTTTTTTAACTCTCCTCTTCATAGCTAGTCTGGGCTTGGCAGCGCAGGCCCAAAAGCAAGAGTACCATGCCGAACGACCTGACGGCATTGACCTGACCGTTGTGCAGGCTGAGGCGCTAACCCGGCAGATGACGGCACAACTACATCTGAACGAAGGTCAGATTGCCCGCCTTTACAAGGTTAATAGCATCAAAGTAGCTCAGGCCGACGAAATTCAGTGGCAGTATCATCAGAATCCGGTGCGGATGCAGCAGGCTCTTTCAGAGTTACAGTCGCACTACGATGCCGAGTGCAGCCGCATCCTGACCCCTACGCAGCTTAGCCTCCTGCGTGGACCGCAACCTGCCCCGGCTCCGCAACCAGATACCGAAGGTGGGCTGGGTTAGACCAGGATTCCGCAAAAGTTAGCGCTGGTAGCCAATACAGCTCCGGCCGCTCCCGATTCAGTTCGGGAGCGAGTTGTATCGTACGACAATGAATCAGCTGATTGTACACTGGTTTTGGGAGGCCTTTCGTGCGCGTGGAGAGGAGCGCTCCAGATCCGGCGTAGTATCGGGTAAATGCTTTGTTGAGACGTATAGAGGAATAGTACTGTTTGATTATTGGAGTTGCACAGGGAGGATGACCTCCGTAACGGTGCCAGTAGCGCCGCTACGCAGCATTACGCGGTTGGTGGCGGCACGCGGATTACCGGGGGCACACTGCGCGCCCGGCGCTACATAGTAGATATATATTTTGTCGCTCTGTTCGCCCAGTTCCTCCTCGTCTGGATGGCCCAGGAGCTCCGTTATATCATTAATGCGCGCCTCAAACAGGTCGGAACGGTGCTTTTCGAGGATTGGTACAAGCATAGCCCGTTGCCCACGGCAGCCGTACGGGTCGGCACGCCAAATGGCTGTGTCGAAACCGGGCAGGCGTTTTAGCGCGTGGCCACAGCCGGAAAAAGCAAACAACGCTGCTGGGAGTAGGAACCAGGATAAGCGCAAAGAAGGGATTCTCATGAGCAGGAAAACCAGGAAGCCGGTGGCGGTTTTGCGGAAGAAATGCTAATTTTGAACTGGCCCCGACTGCGGGGCACTGCAAGGTACCGCCAAATTCTATGCTTCCCATAACGCTCACTGCAGGCCCATGACGAAGTTGCCGACGCTGACCGCCGGATTTATCCTGACCTTGTTTAGCAGTTTCACGCCTGCCGGGCGGGTTTCGAGCGGGCCAGGCGCTGTGCCCGCTGAAGCAGTAGCCGTCGTACCTGCCAATTCCCGTACCAGGCTGTTGGGGCCATCGCTACTGAATCCGGCTGAGCGCACTGTCTACCTGGCTGCGTTTGAGCAGCACGTGGCCCGCACTTACATTCGAGCCGGCCTGATGAATGCCGCGCTGCCGCTGCCCGTGTACCGGCAGGCACTGCTGGGCTTCTACAACCTGCAGCAGCAGGGCCAGATTCAGGCCGATACCCGTACCCTCACCATTGCCGATTTCAGCCAGTCGAGCAACCGCGAGCGGCTGTGGGTGGTTGATGTGAGTGAAGGTCGGCTACTGCACCACACGCTGGTTGCGCACGGCAAGAATACAGGGGAAGAATTCGCCCGCAACTTCTCCAACATAGAGGGCTCCGAGAAAAGCAGCCTGGGCTTCTACGTTACCGGCCCCACCTACCACGGCAAGCACGGCCTGTCGTTGCGGCTGCAGGGCGTAGATGCGGGCTACAACACCAATGCCCACACCAGAGCAATAGTAGTGCATGGGGCCGATTATGTGAGCAAGACCTTTGCCAGCCAGCACGGCCGGCTGGGGCGCAGCCAGGGCTGTCCGGCCCTGCCGGCCGCCGAATCGGCCGCCATTATCCGGACGATAAAGGGTGGCACGGTGCTCTACATTCACGGCCCGGCGCAGGTTAGCTACCGCTCGACTCTGCTGGAACTGGATGCCGCACTAATGGCTTTCGCCCGTGGGCAACAGAGCCTGGCCTCGCGGCCGGGCTAACCCCAACCGAGGCGTCAGGTCAGGTTCTTCCTAAGCATAAAGCCCGCCGCCGGTATGTACTGGCGGCGGGCTTTATGCTTAAAGAATGTGCGGCCGCTTAGGCCCGGTCGCTGGTTGTGCGTACCAGGTTGATGCCGGCAAAGAAGAAAATAAGGCCTACAACAAAAGGCACAAGTGAATTCATTTTGCTCAGGCCCATGCCCCCAATCTGCAGGAAGGCCAGCGCCGCCCATATAATGCCAATGATGCCCAGGATGGTAAGGATGGTGCCAAAAGTGCGTTTCTGATTCATGGTCAGGGAGAAGAAGGGTGAAAGAGGGGGAACCCGAACGGGAAAGAGGTCGGTACGGAGCCTGATACGTGGCCCGGGTATTATAAGGTTTAGGTCAGGGGCGCAACCCTAGCCGCGCGGCCGCGTTACGAAACGCCAACGACCTCCCTTTCTTCCAATCCTTTTTCCTCCCTGCTATGCGTGGTAACATTCGCTACCTGCTGGCCCTGCTGATGGCCGCATTTGCTTTCATTCCCTATTACTGTAACACCCAGAAAAACGAGGTGACCGGCGAGGTGCAGCACGTTAATATGTCGGCCGATCAGGAAATTGCCCTCGGCCTGCAGGCCGCCCCCGAAATGGCGGCCCAGTACGGCGGCCTGCACCCCGACCAGGAGGCCCGCGCCGCAGTGGAGCGAATCGGGCAGAAAATTGTGCAAAGCACCAAAGCCCGCCAGACACCTTATCAGTTCAAGTTTCATTTGCTGGCAGATGAGAAAACCATCAACGCATTTGCCCTGCCCGGCGGCCAGATCTTCATCACGGCCGGCCTGCTGAAAAACCTGACTACTGAAGGCCAGGTGGCCGGTGTACTGGCCCACGAAATCGGGCATGTAGTGGCCCGGCACTCGGCCGAGCAGGTGGCCAAGTCGAAGCTGACCAACGGCCTGACCGGGGCCGCCGCCATTGGCCTCTACGACCCCGAGCGGCCCGGTACGGCTGCCAGTGCCGCCGCCGCCGCCATGGTGGGCAAGCTGCTGACGATGCGCTACGGCCGTGAAGATGAGCTGGAAGCCGACCGGCTGGCCGTAGACTTTACGCCCGCCGCCGGCTACGATCCGCGCGCCATGCTGCAGGTAATGGAAGTGCTGGACCGCGGAAACGGCAGCGGCAACCCTCCCGAGTTCCTGAGCACTCACCCCAATCCCGGCAACCGCATTCAGGAAATTCAGCGCGATATTGAGGCCGATTTCCCGCAGGGGCTGCCGGCCGGCCTCAAGCCCTAGTTACGGCGCACATTTCGCTCTTTTTTACTCTACACGAATATAGCCGGCAGCATAGCCGGCTATATCGTGTAGAGCCAACCAGCTGCCTGCCTTTCCCGCCGGCGCTCCTGCTGCTACTGGTACGCTATGAAAACCGCATCTTCGGGTCCGCTGCAGCGGTTGCTGTTCGTGCTCAACCCCATATCGGGCGACATCAATAAAAGCCAGCTTCGCGACACCATTGCCGCATACTGCGCCGAGCGGGGCCGCCAAGCCGAGTTTTTCGATACGGCCGGCGAGCAGGATTTGGACCGCCTACGCGACCTGTTGGCAGCCGCCCCTCCGCCCGATGCCGTGTTTGCTGCCGGTGGCGACGGCACGGTGAGTATGGTAGCCGAGGCGCTGGTCGGCAGCATGGTGCCGCTGGGTATTCTGCCGCTGGGTTCGGGCAACGGAATGGCCAAAGATCTGGCCATTCCGCTTACGCTGAACGAAGCGCTGGCTCTTACTTGGCAGCACGATATCCGGCAACTGGACACACTGCGGGTGGGTGGCCGGTTCACGGTACATCTGGCCGATATGGGCTTCAATGCCTGCGTGGTAAAGCGCTTTGCCGAAGGCGGCGTGCGCGGCCCCGGAGCATACGTACGCATTGCCACCCAGGAGTATGCTGGCTACACGCCTGGCACCTACCACATCGAAACCGAGCATGAAAACTGGCAGGGTGAGGCCTTTATGCTCACCATTGCCAATGCCAATACCTTCGGTAGCAATGTGGTCATCAACCCCGACCGGGAGCTGGACGACGGGCAGTTTGAAATTTGCCTTATTGCGCCCTTCCCGGGAAGGGCGGCACCCGGCCTGCTTTACCGCCTGTACACCAGCAATTTCGATAGCTCGGACTATACCCGCCGCCTGAGCTGCCACCATGCCCGCATTACGGTGCCCGGTGCCAGCGAAGTACTGGTACAGCTGGATGGCGAGCCGTATATGCTTGCCTGTCCGGTCGAAATCAGCCTGCAGCCGCGTAGCCTACGGGTGCTGGTACCGCCCGCTACGGCCGGGGCGCCCCCGCGTACGTAACGCTGGCAGCTGGTCCGGCGGTGGCATCCGAACCGGGACTAAGCTGCAGCCGGAACACCTCGGGCGTACCGGTGGGGGGCTCGTAAGTGCGGAGCCAGGTTTCGTGAGGGCCATAAAAGTCCAGCCCGAAAAAACCCTGATGTTCGTGTACGAAGGTGGCTTGGCCACCGGCCTGCACGAAGGCCGTTTTGCTGCCGGCCCCGCTAACCAGGTAGTGGCCCCCGCTACGCTCGAAATACTGCAGGTTATGGTCGTGGCCGGCAGCGTAGATAACGCCGGGAAATTCGTGTAGCACCCGCAGCAGCCGGCGGCGCATTCGGCGGTAGCGGGGGTGGGCCATGTCTTCGGCCGCACCCACCGTTTTGCGGTACAGCGGCAGCAGCGAGCCAATGAAAGGTAGCGGAACGTACGCCCGCTTATTGACCGTAGTAAGCGGAAACACGTGCTGCTTGGCGGTGAACTTGCCCCCGTGCAGGGCATTCGAGTACAGCGGATGGTGCCCGGCCACGAGCACCTGCTGGTGCCGGTTGGCCTGCAGTAGCGCCCGCAGCTGGCGGAAAGGCCGCCACGGATCGGCGGCCGGCCGGGGCCCGTTCTGTACCCACCACTGGGTATTGAAAACAATCAGGAGCAGGCCCTCGGCAAGCTGCAGGCTCACCGGGCCGGGGGCGCCATCAACGGGCAGGTAGTGGGCCGTGGGTAGATGCTCGCGCACATACGCCTCTTGCCGGCGCAGGTACTCCCAGCCATCGGAGCGGCCCTTGTTCCAGTCGTGGTTGCCGCTGAGCATTACCACCCGCCCCTCAAAGCGGCCCAACGCCGCCAACAGGGTATTGAAGCGAGCTTCGGCAGCAGCCCGGCCGGAGGTGTGGGGGGCAGGTAGCCCCACAGGATAAATATTGTCGCCGAGCAGCACCACTGTGCCGGCCGGGCCGGCTTCCTGCTGCCATTGTTCGAGCAGCTGCAACACGGGGTCGGAACCATCGGTGGCCACGGCTCCGGGGTCGCCGAGCAGGGCTACACGATGATAGGGCGGGCGGTTGGGCTGGGGCCGGTTTGCCCAGTCGTGGGCGGTAGAGGCCACGTAGGGGCGGCGGCGGTAGTTTCGCTCCTGCACGTAGCGCCGGGCCAGCCACAGGGTCAGCAGCCCGGCCAATATAAGTGAGGCGTAAAAGAAGTAGTCGATAGTCATCAGTTTATGCCTGAGAGAGCGGAGCAGCGTACGTGGGCCGGCATCTGCCAGCGGAAGCCTGCTGCTCCTTCAGTGGCTGTTATCAACTACGTATCGAACGTTAAAAAGTAGGTGGCGTAAGGTTTTTGAAGTGGCCATTGAGGCGCACGCGCTCCTTAAGGCGCTCGGTTTCCTGCAACACGGGCAGAATGTGTTCGAGGTGGCGAAGCGCCATTATCTGCCGATCGGCTTCGGTATCGGCCTCCAGTAGCTCGTACTCCTGCTCGGTGCTCATGCCCAGCTGATGGGCCACATCGTAAATGCGGAAGTCGGTTGGCAAATCGAGGAACAGGCGGCGCAGGCCCAGAATGCCATAAAGCTGTTCAATTAACACACGGGTTCGGTCGTGCAGTGCCGGGTCGGCGTCCTTATCATCGGTCAGGTCGCGCACGCTAGCTCCGGCATAAAGTTTACCAGGCAGCTCGCGCTGAAAATCCTCCATTTCAAACACCCCAATAGCCTTGGTCCGGATGTCGAGTTCGCCCGATGGATAGTTTTTTTCCACATCCATGAGGCGTACCTCGGTGCCACGGCGGCTTACGCCCCCGTTCAGGAAGGGCATAATGCCGAACATGATGCCCTCCAGCAGGCAGTCGCGCACCAGCTGGCGGTAGCGGGGCTCGAAGATGTGCAGATTGAGCTTTTCGCCGGGAAATACGACCAGATTAAGCGGAAACAGAGCGAGTTGACGCATAAAGTAAACGAGCAGAAAGGGCAGTGCAGAAGCAGGAAGCTACGGGCCCCTGGGCGTAATAACAACGTCGATACCCAAATCTTCCCGACCCGGCCGGCGCTTTTTTGGTAGGTTGCAGTGGGCGGGGCGTGGGGTTGGCGTAAAGAGCCGCTATTTTTGCTCGTATTCCGGAGTCGGAGTGCAAGCCTTTTTTAAGCGGTTGAGTGCGTGAGAGATTTTAAACAGATTGCCCGCCGAACGGGCCGGATAGCCCTACAGGTGCTGGCCGTGGCCTTCCTGACGTCGGTGGCCTGGGTACTGCTTTACCGCTGGGTGAGCCCGCCCGCCACCTGGCTGATGCTCGACCGCCGGGCCCACGCTCCGGTTGGCCTGGGCTACCAGGGCATCCGCGAAGCCGACCGCCGCATTCAGTACGACTTCAAAAGCCTGACCGACGTATCGCCCGAGCTGCCGCTGGCCCTGGTGGCGGCCGAAGACCAGCGGTTTCTGCTGCACCACGGCTTCGATGGCGACGCGCTCCTAAAGGCGGCCAAATCGAACCTGAGCGGCAGCAAGCAGCTGCGTGGCGGCAGCACTATTACGCAACAGGTGGCTAAGAACGTGTTTTTGTGGCAGGGACGCAGCTACGTGCGCAAGGCTGCTGAGGCCTACTTCACGTTGCTCATCGAGCTTCTCTGGGACAAGCGCCGCATTATGGAAATGTACCTGAACGTGGCCGAAATGGGCGACTGTATTTTCGGGGCCGAAGCGGCCTCGCAGGCTTACTTCGGCAAGCCAGCCGCCAAGCTGAGCGCCGCCGAGGCGGCCCTGCTGGCCGGTGTACTGCCCAACCCGCTCCGGTTTCGGGCCAGCAACCCGGGCCCCGTCGCCCGCTCCAAGCAGCGCCGGGTACTGCGCCGCATGCGCGCCCTGCGCGGCACCGACTACGTTAGGGAGTTGACGGAGAAGTAAGTTGAATGGGTAGATGAAAGACCCAAAAGGCTGTCATGCTGAGCGAAGGCGGAGCCGGACTTGAAGCATCTCTACCACAACAGTTATTTTCAATCGTCAAGGTTACCATTGCGGTGGAGATGCTTCAAGTCCGGCTCCGCCTTCGCTCAGCATGACAGCGTTCTACACTAATATATCCCTTCTTTACATGAAACGTCTGCTTCTTCCGCTGCTGCTGGCCTCGATGGTCGCCGCGCTGCCCGCTTGCTCGCCGCGCTTGTCTGCGGTGCTTACGCCGGCCATCGAAACTGCCGCCCGCCAGGATATTCTGGCGGTGCTAAGCACCCAGACGGCCGCCTGGAACCGGGGCGATGTGGCCGGCTTCATGCAGGGCTACTGGCAGAACGACTCACTGGTATTTATCGGCAAAAGCGGCCTCACCTACGGCTGGCAGCCCACGCTCGACAACTACCGCCGCAGCTACCCCAACCCGGCCGCCATGGGCCAGCTCGATTTCAGCCGCCTGCAAATCCGGCCCCTCAGCCCCGATGTCGCCCAGGTTATCGGCCGCTGGCACCTGGCCCGCCCCGCTGCCGGCGACCTACAGGGGCATTTCCTGCTGGTAATGCGCCGCCTTGCAGGTAAGTGGGTGGTAGTAGCCGACCACTCGAGCTAGGATAGAAGCTTAATTACGAACGTCATTCAAAAGGGCAGCGAAGAATATCGTCGAAGTCGTTGCAAGGGTGATTGTTCAACAACTTCGGACGATATTCTTCGCTCCGCGCTGAATGAAGTTCGGATTTTCTCTAACCCCTAACCCCTAACCCCTAATCCCTGATAACCATTACCTAATTCCTTATTCCTCTACCTCATCCTTCGCCTTTTCCTGCTCCACGGCCGGAATGGCTTCGTGGAAGATGAGGCCGGTGGCAGCGGCGTGCTCGGCGGCCTGCACAGTGTCCTGCACCAGCAGCATCTCTACTTTATCGCCCCGTAAGTCTTCGCGCACCTGCTCGACGAGGGCGGCGCGGTCGGCACGGTTTACGTCGCGGATGTAAATGGACAGGATGCGGCCGGGGTGGCGGCGCACTACTTCGCGGTAAATGTTGGCGTCTTCCTGGCCCGAGTCGCCGATGAGCACGAAGGGCAGGAGCGGGTAGGTAAGCAGCAGGTTCTCGATTTCGTGTAGCTTGTGGGTGTGGTGGCTGCTGGCCGCGGCCGTCTGGCGCTTCAGGGCCGCGTCGCGCAGCAGCAGCGGGCCGGGCGGAATGCCGTTCAGCTCCAGGAAATCGTCGAGCAAATCGTAGAGGTTCCAGGGCGAGCTGCTGACGTAGAAGAACGGGTTGTTGCGCTTCCCATTACGGCCCAGCTGCAGCTGGCGGTAGAACTCGGCCACGCCTTTGAAGGGCAGCCGGGAGCGGGCGTTGCGCAACAGTACCGTACGGGCCATGCGCAGCAAATTGGTAGCCGAAGTCTCAATTACGGTGTCGTCGAGGTCAGAAATGATGCCGTACTCGGCGTCGGGCGGCGGAATGAGTACCATGGCAGTAGCGCGCAGCCCGTGCGGGGTGGGGAAGGGGGGCGGTGCCTGTTGCAACGCCACCTCAACCGGATACCATAGGAAATCGACCGGCGTGGGCAGCGTCTTCGGGGTCAGGTTGAGGGTAAAGTAGCCCTCCTCGTCGGTGAGGATGGGGTGGTCGGAGCCGTCGGTGGGGCGGATGCTGATTTGGGCGCCGGTAATTTCATTGCTGTCGAAGCGGCGGTACATGTTTAGCAGGTTGTTCCAGCGCGAGGCGGTGGGGTCGGGCTCTCCTATGCCTTTATCGGTGAGCAGGCGGCCTTTCACGTAGAGGCGCTCGGGCGTGCCGTAGCTGCGGTAGGGCACCAGCTGCAGCGGGTGCAGCAGCCCGAGGCGGGCCCGTAGGCGGGTTAAAGATTCGTCGGCGTTTTCGGCCCAGGTGTGGAGTGTATCGCGGAAAGGAAGCATAGAGCGCAAATAAAGCAATTGATCGGAGAGCTGTCTACGCAGAAGCCCGTCCGGGGTGTTGCTCCGTCGGTGGTAATGGATCAGCCTCAACCACAAAAAAGGCTCCCGGCAAATTGCCGGGAGCTGATAACTGCGGATGCAGGTGCGCCTACAATGCGCTTCGCAGCTGGTTGAAGTCGTCGGAGCCGGCCGTGCGGTTACGGCAGTTCAACTGGTCGGCCTTGGCCTGAATGCTCTGAACGCGGTTGCCAGGGTTGGGGTGGGTGCTCAGAAACTCGGGTGGGCTGGCCTGGCCGTCGTTCTGGGTTTTGATGAAGAAACCAGCCGCCCCGTCGCAGGCGTAGTAATTGGTACCGTTGAGGTATTCCACCGAGTAGGCATCGGCCTCAATTTCGTAGTCGCGGCTGAACTTGAGCTGCCCCAGGCCGCTGGCTACGTCTACCAGCGCATTCTGGTTGTTGCCCAGCACCAGGCTCAGCAACACACTGATGCCGTACTGCTGCTGTAACTGGCGCGAGGTGTGGCGGCGGTCGGCGTGGGCAATTTCGTGGCCGATTACCCCGGCAAGCTGGGTTTCGTTGTCGAGGTACTTAATCAGCCCCGAGTACACATAGATATGCCCGCCGGGAGTAGCAAAGGCGTTCCGGGTCTGGTCGTCCTTGATGATTTTTACATCCCAGGGGAATTCGTTGCGGTACTGGAGCTTGCCTGAGTTGAGTACCCGGAGCACTATTTTATTGAGGGCCGCGTAGGCCTGGGGGTTGCTGCCGGGTTCCAGCAGTTGGCCTTTAGTCCGAAAAGTTGAGTCGGTCTGGGCCGCTACTTGCTCGCCCAGGGCCTTATCGTCTTCGATGGAGAACAGGAGCACTCCGTCGCCGTCTTTGGAGCAGGAGGCTACGCCGCCGAGGGTGAGGGCCAGGCCTGCCAGGAGGCCGGTTTTTTTTAAAATATTCCGCATGTGAAGCGAAGAATTGAATGGTTGAATAAGAGAGAGTCAGTTGGCTTGCTAGAAAAAATGGTGCCAGGGCCAGCGGTGCACCAACGGTCTAGCCAGGCGAGGTGTTGCTTGCCGGGACGTGAAAACAGGCACTGGGCGCGCAGGATGCGGCCAATCAGGCAGAAAAAAACATTTAGCCAGGTAGCCCGCTTCGTCTGGCAAGGCGCCGAGCGGGGGCCACCTTCCACCGGGTTTCTGCGTAGAGCAAAACCCGCCCGCCAGCTCCGGTGCGTGCCGTATTTCCTGTTCATTTCGCTATGGTTACCACTGCCACCGCCCGCCCCAAAACCAAGAAAAAACGCCTCGACCCGCTACCGGCGGCCCACGAGCTTTACAAAGACCCCGCCCGCCAGGCCGAGCTGGCCGGCCTGCGCTACCTCACCGATTCCAAGCCCGGCCTCACCCGCGAAACCACCCGGGCCGGCAAAGTCCGCTACCGCACGGCCAAGGGCGAGCTGCTCGCGGACGAAAAAGAACTGGCCCGCATCGGGGGCTTCGTAATTCCGCCGGCCTGGACTGACGTCTGGATTTCGCCCTCGCCCAACAGCCACCTGCAGGTTACGGGCCGCGACGCCAAGGGCCGCAAGCAGTACCTCTACCACGCCGCCTGGGATCAGGCCCGGGCCCTGACCAAGTTCAGCCGGCTGCGGGCCTTCGGCGAAAACCTGGCCGAACTGCGGGCCCGCATGCACAAGGATCTGGCCCGCCCTCAGTTCGATAAAACCAAAGTGGTAGCCCTGGTGCTCACGCTCATGGATCAGTCGTTTATCCGCGTCGGCAACAAGGAATACGCCAAAAAGAACAAAACCTATGGCCTGACCACGCTGCGCGACAAGCACGTGAACGTGAGCGGGGCCGATGTGCGCTTTAGCTTCGTGGGCAAGAAGGGCGTGCCCCACGACCTGACCATCCACGACCGGAAACTGGCCCGCATGGTGCAGAAGTGCAAGGAAATTCCAGGCCAGCACCTGTTCCAGTATTACGCCCCCGACGGCCATCGCCAGGAGCTGGAATCGGGCGACGTGAATGCCTACCTGCATGAGGCCACCGGCCTAAGCCTCTCAGCCAAGGACTTCCGCACCTGGGGCGGTACCGTGAAAATGGTGGAGGCGCTGGAGCGAATTCTGGACGAGGAGCCCGACTTCCCGCGCCCTAAAACCCTGAAGCGAGCCGTGAAGGACGTGGCCGAAAACCTGGGCAACACGCCCACCGTGTGCTCCAAATACTACATCCACCCCCAGGTTATCGAGCTGTTCAACTCCAACCAGCTCCTCGACTACCTGCGCCGCCACGACGTCGACCCCCAGCAAAACGACCTGCTCACGCCCACCGAACACATGGTGCTGGAAATGCTTACGGAGATTAAAAATTAAAAGTGGAGAGCTGAAAATGGCTATTGAGTGGTTCCCAATCGGGTCGCTCAACGGCCATTTTCAACTCTCCACTTTTAATTTTTAATTCGACTTTACCTTCCCGACCCGTCCCGGTCGAAAGCGTGGGAGAGGACATCGTGGGCGGTTTTGTCCTTGGTTTCGGAGCCGGGCTGGAAATTGTTGTTGCGGTCCGTGTCGAAGAAGCGGGTGCGCTTGCGCAGGCCGGCTACGCGGGAGGAGTCGCGCACGAGGTCTTCCTGGGGGCCGCCGTAAATGTCGATGAAGGGCGAGCGGCGCACCTTGCCCGATACCAGAAACTCGTCTTTGCCCTTGAGGCCGTGTAAGCGTACTGTTTCGGTTTCGCGCGGGTCGAAGCTGCGGCTGTAGAGCAACTGGCCCTGCGACTGCCCGGCGGGCACCTTTTCCAGCGAATACACCGATACCACGGTGGCCGTGTCGCTCAGGCGCTCTACCACAAACCGCTCCTTCTCATCGGTGCCGGCTACCATTACTTCCTTTGCCTGCAGCCGGTAGAATTCGTCGGCTACCTGGGGCAGCTTAGCGCGGCGGGCTTTCAGGGCGGCCACCATGCGCGGGCCCTCGTAGGCGTGCACCGCGGGCGGCAGTCCCTGGCGCACGGCCTGCTCAATTACGGCATCGGTAAGGCGCTGCTGCAGCTCGCGGGCCGTGGCCAGGTAGGTGGCGCGCGGCACGGCGGGCAGCACCCGGCTGTCGATAAACGAGGCGTTGCGGGTGTAGCCGGCAATACTTTCGTAGCCGGGGCCGAAGGTGCGGAACTTGGCCACAGCCTTGCTCACCACCCACGAAGCCCAGCCATCATCGAACCGGAAAAATACCTGGTCGCGGTCCTGCGGAACGGGTTGCCAGCGCCGTTGCCGGTCGGGCTGGGGGTAGGCGGCCCAGCTCCACTGGCCTTCGTGCCGGTCCCAGTCGCCGAGCCACATGTCCAGCAGGCGGGCCCGCACGAAGGCCACGCCGTCGAGCTGGTCGCGCTGATTTTCGTAGCGGGCGGGCAGCACCTCCTCCGATTCGTCGAGGTTGGTGGCTCCGGCCACCGGCCCGTCAATATTTTCCTTGCCCTCGTACCGGCGCTCCACCAATACAACCCGGCCCTGAAACCGTTTCGAATCGGGTCCGAGTCCGGTTTCATCGGCGCGCACATAGTAGGGCCGTGGGCTGCTATGCGGTACGCCGGCGGCCTTGGCCAGCGGCGGTACCACAAAGGCTCCATAGGGCATAGCCGCCGAGGTAGCGTCGCGCACGGCCCCGAATACAAATGTGGCCCGCAGAACCTTGGGCAGCGTTTTTTCGGGGTTTTTGTCGATGGTGCGCACCGCGTAGCTGCGCCCCGCCGAATCGGCCATGGTCAGGCTGGTGGTTTGAAATCCTCCGCCCATCTTTACGAATTTCAGCCCGCCCGGTGCCAGCCGCTCAGGCCGGAATATGGGCAGCGTCACTGGCTCGGCCCAGGCTCGGCGGTAGTGCGGGCCCAGCACGAAGCGGCCCAGCGGCCCACGCTGATAATGGCGGCCGGGCGTTACCAGCGCGCTATCGGCGGTAGGCGGCAGGGGAGTGGTGTGGGCCACGCGGGCATCGGGCTGAAAAAAGGGTTTGCGGCTGCAGGCGGTGGCACTCAGCAGCAGTAATGGCAGGGCGTAACGATAGTTCATGCAGGGCGGAAAGTTCGCGGCAGTGGCTAATGCTACGTAATTGGTAGCGGCTTGTTTGTTGCGGCTTGTTGGTTTCGCAACAACCGCCGGCCCCGGCTTTGCGCTATAAGGGTAGTTGGCCCGCCTGGCGGCGGCCGCTTGGTTGGTTCTCCTTCTCTCATATTGTGTCTTTTCCCTCCTTTTCGGCCTGGCTGATGACCGGCTTTGGCAGCAGTCTGCTGCTGCTGTCCTGCTCGGCTCCGGCCCAGCCTTCGGGCGTGGCTTCTACGTCCCGCCCCGTTATCGGCCCCGACTCGACGGTGCTGGTTGCGGCCGGCCCCCAATACGACCGGGGCGGTGTGCATCGTTTTTTCTGGGGTACCCACTACCGCGACCTGTGGAAGCTCCCGGTGCGGGTACCCGTATTTAACCTGCGCACGGCCGTGCCCGGCGGCCTGACGCCCATCAAGGAGGGCGGCTCGTTCCAGACCAAGAACCTACGCCTCGTAGACCGGAGCGGCCGCGAGTACGTGCTGCGCTCCGTGGATAAGGATGCCACCCGGGCTCTGCCCGAAGGGCTGCGCGAGGGCCCGGTGGGCCGCATCATGAAGGACCAGACCAGCGTGATCCATCCGTTCGGAGCCTACATTGCCGCGCCGCTAGCCACCGCCGCCGGCCTCTACCACACCAACCCCCGCCTCGTGTACGTGGCCGACGACCCGGCTTTGGGGGAGTTTAGGGAGGAGTTTGGGTATGCGCTGTATCTGTTTGAGGAGCGGCCCGAAGGCGACCAGACAACGGTTGCGAGCTTCGGTCGCTCGGCTTCGGTTGAAAGTTCGCGCAAGGTGTTCACCAACCTGCTGACCAGCTCCCGGTTTCAGGTGGACGCCCGCCAGTACCTGCGCAACCGCCTGTTCGATATGTGGCTCGGCGACTGGAGCCGGCGCGAAGATCAGTGGCGCTGGGCCAGCTTCCCGGCTTCGGCCGGTGGTACCATCTATCGGGCAATTCCGCGCGACCGGGACCACGCCTTTTTCAAGTTTGATGACGGCCTGCTGACGCACATGATTGGCTGGGTGAAAACCAATTACCAGAGCTTCCACGAGAAAATAAGGCTGGCCGATGTGGAAGGACTCAACCGGGCTGCCCTGCCCATGGATAAGTCGCTGCTGGCCTACCTGACCCGCGAGGATTTCCAGCAGGTGGCCGATTCGCTGACCGTGGCGTTGTCGGACGACGTGATTGCCCGCGCGCTGGCCGTGTGGCCGCCCGAAGTACGAGAGCTAAGCCAGGCCGAGTTCACGCGTAAGCTCCGCGCCCGCCGTGCCCAGCTGCCCGCCGTAGCCAACCGGTTTTACGAGCTGCTGGCCCGCGACGTAGAGCTGCCCGGCACCGACGAGGCCGAGCGGTTTGTGGTGGAGCCCGCCGGCCCCGATGCCGTGCGGGTGCAGCTGCTGCGCCGCACCCCCCAAGGCGATACGCTCCTGCACCAACGCACCTTTTCGGCCCCCGAAACCCGTTCTGTCAAGCTCTTCGGGCTGGGGGGCAACGATGCTTTCGAGTTGCGCGGCGAGCCTACCGGTCGTATCCAGCTAGGTATCTACGACGGTTCGGGCCAGGATTTGATTGAGGCATCGCCCGTTCCCCTGAAGCGCCCCGTAAGCCGCCTTACCATTTACGAAAGCGGCGACGGCAACACCTTGCGGGTAGGCAAGTTCAAAACCGAAGCTTACCAGCCCCAGGCCCGCGAATTCGACGCCGCCGGCTGGCTCCTGCGCCATCGGCTGTACTAGTGCGTACGGCAGCGGCCCCATCCAGCCCCAGTTTCAGATGTCTGTGTTGACCACATCTGAGACTGGGACTGGATGGGGCCGCTGCCGTATAGGTGGCCCTGCTCCGGATTGCCTGCCAGAACAGGGCAACGCCCCGATAAAATTACTTGTTCACTGATTGCTGAAGCCAGCTGGTGGCAATGCCCTCGTCGCTAAAAAGTCGCACCTGATACTCGTTTTTGGAAGCCAGAGACGAGGACTGCGCCAGCACAGCCAAGGGCGTAGCAGGCGTTTTGCCCGGCTGCCAGGTAGCGCCCACCAGGCAGGCCAGGTATACAGGGCGGTTGTTGAGGGCTGAGCTTAGCTCGGGCAGAAACTCCTGGGCCAGCCAATCCACCATTTCGGCATTAGGCTGGACGCGGCGGCGCGAATCAATTAGCCAGCAGGTGGCTTGGTGCTGGATGGCCGCCTGTAATACCTGGGTGTAGCCCTCCTGCAACTCGCTTCTTTTTACATCACGAAGCCAGCGCACAATGAGCAAGTCGAGGTCGGAACGAAAGGTAATCGAAAGCGCAAGGGTATTGACGGGCATCTAGAAACAGAATAGTGGAGCAACTCAGTAAGTTAAAGATACGGCCTGCTTGCTGAACCGACTGCTGGCTTGCGTACTAAAGCACGCAAACGGCTAGCCTGGCTGCGAGGACATCGGGCATAGTAAGAAGCTTATGTTGCTTCAGCCGCCGGCGTAGCTTGCCAGCCCACTGCCGCCCACTGGAAGCCGGCTGCATTTATTGCGTACCCGGAGGCCGCCTGGGGCCGGCCGGTATGTACAGGGTCGCTGTTTTCAATCCTTTCGGCATACCGGGCAACTACCTGGGCCACTCCAACAGCGAAAGAAACGCCAGCCACTAGCTGAATACCTTCACCTTATCCTTGTGCTTGGTGCGCAGGTACTGGCGGATAATCTGCTGCACGTCCTTATTGTCGTTGTAGCGCGTAATGGCGTCGCGGAAGTCCTCGAAGCGACGGGCCGAGAAGGTCTCATCCACGTAGCCAAAGCCCAGATAGCGGCCGTTTTCTACCACTACCAGCGTCTTCTCGTCGGGCCGGCGGCCTTCCCCAATCACCACAAACGAGCCGTGCTCGTAGGTAAACGACTCGATGGCCGCCTCCACGCGCTTGTTGTACTCCTCGGCCGGCTCCAAGCCCAGGCAGGCGCCCTGGCAGCGGTGTACCTGATAGTCGAAGCACGCGCCCGGCGTTTTGTATAGGTCGCAGAGCTTCTGGCACAGGTTGAACTTGGAAACCTTGTGAAACAGGAAGCCCTTGGCCTTGAACTGGTTGCCCAGCGCAATCAAGGGGTGCGACTCGGCGTGGTCGTCGGCGCGTCCATAGTAGAGGTGCTTGTAGCCCTGATCGTCGGTGCGAAGGAAGATGCCCGCCGGAAACACCGAGCGTCGCTGCTGCCGGTTATACAGCGGCTTCAGACGCTTGATTTCGTGCGACTCGTAGAGCAGCGCCACCAGCTCCGAACCCGTCAGCTCCCAGGTGATTTCCGATATCGAGTTCTTGAACTCGATACTCTTGCGCGACTTGTAATCGACGGCGAAATGCTGCTGAATACGCTTGTAGATATTGATACTCTTACCCACATAAATTACTTCGCCGGCCTCGTTGTGGAAATAGTACACGCCCGCCTCGTGGGGCAGCGCGGCTACATGCTGAGGCGTAATGTTGGGGGGCAGCAACGCCGTTTTAATGGCCTCCTGCACTGCCTTCATCTTGCGGGGTGAGGGCGCTTTGGTGGCGGTGAGCGTCGCCGTTTCGGCCGCCGCCGGCTTGCGGCCCGAGGGAGCGTTGGCGTCCACCACCGCCAGCGCATCGGCCGGGCTCAGGCTGCGGGCGGTGGCCGGCGTTTCCTGCTCCTGGCTGATATCGAGCAGCCGCCCGAACAAAATGGCCGTGGCCGCCGCGTCGCCGGCGGCGCGGTGGCGGCCGTTGAGCGGAATACCGATGTTCTGGCAGAGCTTGCCCAGGCTATAGCTGGGCTGGCCCGGCATAAGCGAGCGGCTAAGGCGCACGGTACACAGCGTTTTGCGCGAGTAAGTGTAGCCCAGATCACCAAACTCCTTTTTCAGAAACGAGTAGTCGAAGCGCACGTTGTGGGCCACGAATACGCAGCCCTCGGTCATTTC
This sequence comes from Hymenobacter lapidiphilus, assembly GCF_003417065.2. Lineage (GTDB taxonomy): Bacteria > Bacteroidota > Bacteroidia > Cytophagales > Hymenobacteraceae > Hymenobacter. Next base: position 47,997 of record NZ_QVLT01000017.1, read on the forward strand.
CACCACCTTGCGGGCCACTTCGTGAAAGCGCGGGGCCTCACGCACCATATCGTCGGTGATGCCGGTGAGCTGGGTTATGAAGAACGGAATGGCCGGCCGGGGTTGATGAGTGAGCTGAACTCGTCAATCACTTTCTCGCCATCGTGAATGTAAATGGCAATTTCGGTGATGCGGTCCTGCGCCGGCTGGCCCCCGGTGGTCTCAAGGTCGATGATGGCGTACAAGTATTTTTGAGCTGTTAGCTGAAAGCTATTAGCTGATAGCTTTCGGGTGGTGATACTTAGCCGGGCCTGGTTGGCTAAGCAGATTGGTAACAAAGATACCCAGCGCTAAGGTTGCACTTTCCAAAGCTGTTTAGAAATCAGGTCATACGAATGAGAAGGCCATGCTTCGACAGGCAGACATCAGATATAGCATGGCCTTCTTTTGACATTCTGAATTAGCCTTACCACATGCCCGACGTACCGGGAAGCTAAAGGCCCAAAAAAAGGAAGCCCACCGAATGGCGGGCTTCCTTTAAAAAAGCGAACAACTGTAAGCGAACAGTTCAGGCCTAACGGCCTTTCTGTCCGGTAATCCAGTTCTTGGTAGACAGAATTTCGCTGTGCTGCTTCTCGATGACACTGCGGGCTTCTGCGGGCAGCTCGTTCGATTTGAGCGCCGTTTCATAGCCTTTGAGCGCCGTGGCGTCGCCGGTTTCGCACTCGCCCAAAATAGCCGAGTCGTCTTGGCCGGTAATAGCCGATTTGATGTTGATCCAGCCGCGGTGTACGGCTGCAGCGGCATCAGTCAGGGCACCTTCAACAGTGCTTTCATCTTCGGGGTTGATGCCGAACTGCCGGGCGTTCTGGCCCAGCTCCGAGGCAAACTTAGCGCGTTGCTGGCTGAACTGGCTCAGTTTGGCCTTCAAATCGGGGCTGCTGACGCCTTCAGCGGCTTCCTGATAGCCTTTGGCGGCCGTTTTGTTGAGTTCTACGAGGTCGTTGTACGCGCGGGCAGTTTCGCCGGTGATAGTAGCCATGATGGGGAAAGTTAAGGTAGAAGATACGTGCCGCCCTTGGTGGCAGCAGCTGTGTCCTTATACTGTAAGGCGCCAAGGTCGGGTTACGTATAAAATTAGGGGCCCACCCCGCGCGCCAATGGCCCGACTACGCTTCGTCGCGGCCCAGCATCCGGTTCCAGAGCCGTTTAAGTCCGCCGGGTTCCGCCGATTCAGGCTTGGTTGAGTCATCGCCATCGGCCGTATCGCCCAGCAAAAAGCCCCAGGGCTCGGTGGCTTTATTGGCATCGAGCACCACTTTAATCACGGCCATCAGCGGAATGCTGAGAATCATGCCCGGCGTGCCCCAGAGCTCGTTGCCCAGAATCAGGGCCAGAATGGCGGCCAGCGGGTTGATGCTCACCTGCGAGCCCGTAATCATGGGGGTAATGAAGTTGCCTTCCAGGAATTGCACGAACACAAACACGCCTACTACCAGGGCAGCCTGTACCGGCGAACCGGTTTCAACCAGCGTTACGATGGCCGGCAAGGTGGCGCCAATCAGGATGCCGATGTAGGGAATAACAGCCAGCACCGAGGCGAAAACGGCGAAGAAGATGGCGAATTTCACCCCCAGCACCAGCAGTCCGATACCGTTGAGAATCGACACAATTACAATCACTTTGAACAAGCCCGAAATGTAGGCCTGCACTACAGTCTGAATGCTATCGACGGTGTGCAGCACGCTGGTACGCTTGTCCGGGTCGACAAACCGAAACATGAACTGGCGCAGGTGGTCGCGGTAGAGCAACAAACAGAAGATGTAAATGAGAACCTGCGCCAAATTGCTAAACACGGCGGTAGTGGTGTTCAGCGTAGTACCCAGGTAGGTGCCACCCGACTTCTTAAGCGCTTTCATCGTCGTTTCTTTCAAATCGTCAACGCTCATGGGTTTATAGCCAAATTTCTGCTGGGCCCACTGCTGTCCGTCGCGAAAAAACTCCATCATCTTCACCTGCAGCTTGGGCAACTCGTCCTGAAACTGGGTCAACTGGGTTCCAAAGGCCAGAATAATGCCGGCAAAAAGGCCCATAACCAGCAGCAAACACACGATAATGGCCAGGATGCGCGGTACCCGATGGGCTTCGAGCCACTGGCAGATGGGCAGCAGCAGCAGCGTGAACAGGGCCCCGAACAGCAGCGGCAGCAGAATGTCGTCGAGCTTGTGGAGCGTGTACACCAGCAGCACGGCCGATAGCAGCAGGAATGCAAACTTTACGCTGGCTACTTGCTTCACAATGGGTGGCGCCTGTGGGGTAGTGGTAGGCAGGCGATGCGGACTGAGAGGAGAGTTCATTTTACTAATATTATTGGGAGGAAGGGTCAGTATATGGGCCGGGAAAAAACGCTTTTGGGCTGCGGTAAGCCTTAACAGGGCATCGGTTGGGAGAATTGCCCAGTGTTTGCTAACTTTACTAGCGAAATGAAACGCGGAAAAGGTCGGTTTTCTGCGTTATTTTACCTCAACTTTTGAATGGCAACCCCTCGGCATGGCTGAAGAACAGATTTCCGTGGCCACCCACGGCTACACCGAAGACAGCATCCGCTCACTAGACTGGCGCGAGCATATCCGGTTGCGGCCGGGCATGTACATCGGCAAGCTCGGCGACGGCTCGGCGTACGACGACGGCATTTACGTGCTGGTGAAGGAAGTTATCGATAACTCCATCGACGAGCACGTAATGGGCCACGGCCGCACCATTGAAATCAAGATTTCCGAAGATAAAGTGCAGGTGCGCGACTATGGCCGGGGTATTCCGCTGGGCAAGGTGGTGGACGTGGTGAGTAAGATTAACACGGGCGGCAAGTACGACAGCAAGGTTTTCCAGAAGTCTGTGGGCTTAAACGGGGTCGGCACCAAAGCGGTTAATGCCCTCAGCAATTACTTTCTGGTACAGAGCGTGCGCGACGGGCTGATGAAGTCGGCCGAGTTCTCGCAGGGCATGCTCACGAGCGACCCCAAGCCCCAGAAAACCAGCCAGCGCAATGGTACGCTGATGGTGTTCGAGCCTGACGAGTCGATTTTCAAGAACTACAAGTTCTACCCCGAGTACCTCGAAAATCAGATCTGGAACTACGTTTACCTCAACGCTGGCCTCACCATCCACTTCAACGGCCAGAAGTACTATTCCGAGCACGGTCTGCTCGACCTGCTTTCCCGCAAGGCCGACCCCGAAACCCTGCGCTACCCCATCATCCACCTGAAAGGGGAGGATATGGAACTGGCTATTACCCACGGCAACGACTACGGCGAAGAATACTACAGCTTCGTAAACGGCCAGTACACCACCCAGGGCGGCACGCATTTGGCGGCTTTCCGCGAGGCCATCGTAAAAACGCTACGCGAGTTCTATAAGAAGGACTACGACGCGTCCGACGTGCGGGCCTCGGTGATTGGTGCCATTTCGATCCGGGTGCAGGAGCCGGTGTTCGAGAGCCAGACCAAAACCAAGCTCGGCTCGCTCAACATGGGCCCCGATGGCCCCACCGTGCGCGGCTTCATCCTCGACTTCATCAAGGAGCACCTCGACAATTACCTGCACAAGAACCCCGCTATTGCCGAAGCCCTGAAAAAGCGCATCGAGCAGAGCGAGCGGGAGCGTAAGGACATGGCCGGGGTGAAGAAGCTGGCCAACCAGCGAGCCAAAAAGGCCAACCTGCACAACCGCAAGCTCCGCGACTGCCGCTTGCATTTCGGTGATGGCAAGCACGATGATGAGGTTCGGACAACTCTCTTCATCACCGAGGGCGACTCGGCCTCGGGCTCCATCACCAAGAGCCGCAACGTGCAGACGGAGGCCGTGTTCAGTTTGCGCGGCAAGCCGTTGAACTGCTTCGGACTGAAGAAAAAAATCGTGTATGAGAATGAGGAGCTGAATCTGCTCCAGCACGCGCTCAACATTGAGGAAGGCATTGAGAACCTGCGCTACAACCGCGTGGTTATTGCCACCGACGCCGACGTGGACGGCATGCACATTCGGCTGCTGCTGCTCACCTTCTTTCTGCAGTTCTTCCCCGATTTGGTGCGCAACGGCCACGTCTACATTTTGGAAACGCCGCTATTCCGGGTGCGCAACAAGAAAACGACCATCTACTGCTACAACGAGGGCGAGAAGCAGGCCGCCATGCGCCAGCTTGGCCGCAACCCCGAAGTCACGCGCTTTAAGGGCCTGGGCGAAATCAGCCCCGATGAGTTCGGCAAGTTCATCGGGGAAGATATCAAGCTGGAGCCCGTGATTTTGCAGGCCGAGCGCTCAGTGCAGCAAATCCTGACCTACTACATGGGCAAAAACACGCCCGCCCGCCAGGAATTCATCATCGACAACCTGCGCCTCGAAAAAGACCTGATAACCTCTGATGTGCTGCCCGTGGCCGAAGTGCCGATTGAGCAGGCCGAGGCGGCGCAAGTCTTCTAGTTCAGCTAGAGAATGCAAAATTCCTTCGCGCCGCTTCTGTTGGCGCCGAAGAGTGGTACAAGAACAAATAAGCGTGGCCCGGAGCCACACCCCGTATGTCCGAAGAAACGAACCCCCAGGCCACCCCAATGAACTCCAATGACGCCGACGAGCAGCTGTACGCAGCCGGCGAATCGGTGGAGTTGAGTGGCACCGATGCCGCCGAAACCGAGGAAATCCTGTCTGAATCTGGGGCCGATGTGGAGGTCAACATTGAACCCGAAGCTATTCCGGAAGACGAAATGTCGGCGGAAGAAGAGGAGGAGGCCAAGTTTGCGCCCGGCGAAACTATCCACGACGTGGCCACGGTGCGCGGCATGTACCAGAACTGGTTTCTGGACTACGCCTCGTACGTGATTCTGGAGCGGGCTGTGCCGGCCATCGAAGACGGCCTCAAGCCCGTGCAGCGGCGCATTATGCACGCCATGAAGGAGATGGACGACGGCCGCTTCAATAAGGTGGCCAACGTCATCGGCCAGACCATGCAGTACCACCCGCACGGCGACGCTAGCATCGGCGACGCCATGGTAAACCTGGGCCAGAAGGACCTGCTGATTGAAACCCAGGGCAACTGGGGCGACATCCGCACCGGCGACTCGGCGGCCGCGCCCCGCTACATTGAGGCCCGCCTGAGCAAGTTCGCCCTCGAGGTGGTGTTCAACCCCGACATTACGGAGTGGCAGATGAGCTACGACGGCCGCAAGCGCGAGCCCACCACGCTGCCCGTAAAGTTCCCGCTGCTGCTGGCCCAGGGTGTGGAGGGCATTGCCGTGGGTTTGAGTACCAAGATTATGCCCCACAACTTCCGCGAGCTGTGCCAGGCCAGCGTAGCGGTGCTCAAGGGCAAGGAGTTCCAGCTGTTTCCCGACTTCTCGACCGGCGGCCTGGCCGACGTGAGCAACTACCAGAACGGGCAGCGGGGCGGCAAAATCCGGCTGCGGGCCACTATCGAGAAGGCCGACAAAACCATGCTCGTCATTCGCGATATTCCGTACGGCACCACCACCACGGCGCTGATGGAAAGCATCGTGAAGGCCTCGGAAGCGAATAAAATCAAGATTAAGAAGGTGGTCGATAACACGGCCGCCGAGGTGGAAGTGCAGGTGCACCTGCCGACCGGCGTGAGCCCCGACCTGACGATGGACGCGCTCTACGCCTTCACCGACTGCGAAATCAGCATCTCGCCCAACACCTGCGTTATTATCGAGGACAAGCCGCGCTTTGTGGCGGTGGAAGATATGCTGCGGCTGAGCACCCAGAAAACGGTGCGGCTGCTGGAGCGCGAGCTGGAAATCAGGCAGGAAGAGCTGGGTGAAAAGTGGCACTCGGCTTCGTTGGAGAAGATTTTCATCGAGAACCGCATTTACCGCAAAATTGAGGAGTGCGAAACCTGGGAGGAAATTCTGCTGACTATTGAAGCCGGTCTGAAGAAGTTTACGCGGGTGGCAGGGGAGAAGGAGAAGCCCAACGATACGCGCATCGTGCTGGCCCGCGCCATCAGCGAGGATGACCTCACGCGGCTCACCGAAATCCGCATCAAGCGCATCAGCAAGTTCGACGGCTTTAAGGCCGATGAGCTGATTGCTCGCCTCGAAGCCGAACTGGCCGAGGTGGCCGACCACCTGCTCAACCTCACGCGCTACGCCATCAATTACTTCGAGGGCCTGCTGAAAAAATATGGCACCGGTCGCGAGCGGCGCACTCAGTTGCGCGCCTTCGCGGTGGTAACGGCCCAGAAAGTAGCCGTGGCCAACCAGAAGCTCTACGTCAACTACGCCGATGGTTTCGTGGGCTACGGCCTCAAGAAGGACGAAAAGGCCGTGGCCGTCACCGACTGCTCCGACCTCGACGACATCATCGCCATCCGCCGCGACGGTACGTTCATGGTGACGCGCATTGCCGAGAAAACCTTTGTGGGCAAGGATATTCTGCACGCCGGGGTGTATAATAAGAACGACGACCGGCTGGTGTACAATATGGTGTATCAGGACGGCACTTCGGGCATCAGCTTCGCCAAGCGCTTCCTGGTTTCGGGCATCACCCGCGACAAAACCTACGACCTGACCAAGGGCACCAAGGGTACCAAAACGCTCTACCTGACCGCCAACCCCAACTCGGAGTCGGAACTCGTGGCCATTCAGCTTGCCGATAAAGCGGTGGCCCGGGTCAAGCAGTTCGACTTCGACTTTGCCGACCTCGCCATCAAGGGCAAGGGCTCGATGGGCAACATCGTCACCAAGCAGCCCATCAAGAAAATCACCCAGAAATCGTTGGGCGACTCGACGCTAGGCGGGCGCGAAATGTTCTTCGACAGCGTGGTGGGCCGCCTGAACGCCAACGGCCACGGCCGCTACCTGGGCACCTTCGACACCGATGATACCGTGCTGGCCGTGTACAAGGACGGCACCTACGAGCTGACGGCGCCCGACCCGGCCATCGACTTCGTGGTGGCCAACCTGGTGATGCTGCGCAAATTTGACCCGCAGATGGTGCTGAGTGCCGTGTACCTGGATGCCGAAACCAAGATGCATTTCGTCAAGCGTTTCCGGATCGAAACCAGCACGCTGGCCAACCGTTTCATCTTTATTAGCGAAGCCAAAGGCTCCAAGCTGCTGGTCGCCACGGCCCATCCCGAACCTGCCGCCGAGGTGAAGCTGCAGCGCGACAAGAAGGCCGAGCGCGAAACCGAAAAGCTGCTGCTCCACGAGTTCATCGACGTGAAAGGCTGGAAGGCTCGCGGCAACAAGCTCAACTACTACAAGCTCCACTCCCTTACGCTGCTCACCGACGAAGGCCCCGAGCCCGAGCGCAAGGCGGCCAAGAAAAAGGCCGCTCCGGCCGTTATTTCGGCCCCCGCGCCCGACCCCAACGCGCCCCACGAGCCGCTGCCCGACCGCACCGACGAATTCAATATCTCAGCCGATGAAGTCGCCCAGGCCAAGGCTCTGCTCAAGACGCCCAAGTCGCAACTGAAGTTTTTCTAGGGCAGCCCACGTACCGAAAGCCGTGAGGGGAAGCAGCACCGTAGCAGGTTGCTGCTTCCCCTCACGGCTTTCGGCCCCTCGGGCATTTGGGTGGTATTGCGCAATTTTGCGTTAGTGTGCAGATTCTGCCTGCCGGGTTGTTGGTTGTTTATGCTTGTTTTTCGTCTGCTCTTGGTTCGTTGTGCGTTGCTGAGTCTGCTCGTGACTGGGGCCGTGCTGCTGGCGTGCCCGGCGGCCCAAGCCCAGCTCCGTCCAAAACGTGCCTCGGCCGAAAAGGCGGCCGCAGCGGCCGTTCTGGCGCCTCCTTGCGGAGCGCCGCCCGCTAACCCTGCCCTGCAGGCCGGGCTGGCCGAAGCCGGGGAACTGCTCAAGGCCTACCGCGAGTCGGAGGCGCTGAGCCGCTACGAACAGGTGCTGGCGCAGGCTCCGGCCACCTACGAGGCCCTGTGGCAGGCCGCCGTGCTCAGCGTGCGCATTGGCAGTCGCTACACCGATGAGAGCCGCCGGTTTGCCTACTACGCCGCCGCCCGCCTCTACGCCAACCGGGCCTTGGTGGTGTGCCCCGAAGGAGCGGAGGGTCATTACGCCGCCGCCCGCGTACTGGCTGCCCAGGCACCCCTTCAGCCGTTGCGCAGCCGTCTGCTGGCCTACCGCGAAATGCGCCCCCATGTGTACCAGGCCACCGAATTGCGCCCCGGTTGGGCCGCGGCTTGGCAGCTGCTGGGCCGCTGGCACTACCGCGTCGACCACTATAGCCTGCCCGAGCGCGTTTACAGCCGCCTGTTTATGGGGGGCATGCCGGCGGGGGGCAGTACGCTGTTGGCCATTGAGGCCCTGCGCCAATCCTACAAGCTGGACTCCCAGCGTATTGAGGTGGCCTACGATCTGGCCCGGGTGTACCTCAACCGCAGCCAGGATGCCCGCGCCCGGTTTGTACTGCAGGCCGCCGTGCAACTGACGCCCGTTACGGCCGAAGAATTGGTTATCAGCCGCAGTTGCCAGAAGTTGCTCGACCAGCTTAACCGCCGCCAGCGCCGGCAGCAGGTCCGTTTCCGCCGGCTGCTCTGAACAGCGGCACGTATCTTTGCCGGCTCACCCTACTTTTTGTGCTGACTGTGCGGTTTTTTCAATTTTGGGGAATTGCCGGGCTGGCTGTGGCCGCCCTGCTGACCGGCTGTGCCGAGCCAACCCCGGCGGCCCGGCCCGATACCATGATTGACCTGCGCACAGTAGCAAGCGGCCCCCGCGTGCAGGCCGAGGAGCTCGACGGTGCCATTGTCCGCCAGCCCCGCAACGCCTCACTGTATGCCCGGCGGGCTGCTTTCCGCCTCGATGCCGGCCAGACCGATGCTGCCCTGAGCGACATCAACCATGCCTTGGCGCTTGATGACGCGCCGGGCCAGTTCTACTTTACTAAAGCCCGCGCCCTGCGTGCCCAAGGCTACATTAAAGCGGCCCTCGATGCCACCGACCAGGCCGCCCGCCGCGGCTTTGCCTCGCCCGAGCTCAACCTGCTGGTGGGGGAGATGCACCTGGCTTCACGCCGCTACCAGGATGCCCTCGACCAGCTCGACCGCGCCCTGCAGCAGGAACCCGATCTGGCAGCCGCGCTATTCTACAAGGGCCTGGCGTTTGTGGGGCTGCAGGATACCGTGCAGGCCCTCGACTACCTGCGCGCCAGTGTGGCCCGCGCCCCGCGCGAGCCCGAAATCCTGCATCAATTGGCTTTCCTGTCCAACGCTTACCGGCAGCCCGACCAGGCGGCTATCTACGCCGCCCGGGGCCTGAAGCTGGACTCGACTTACGCCCCGCTCTGGTACGACTACGGCCGCCAGTTTGAGCTGCAGAATCAGCCCGAGCAGGCCCTGCGCAGCTATGCCCGCGTGGCGCAACTCGACTCGACCTTCTACCGGGCCGACTACCGGCTGGGGCTGGCTTCCTACAAGGCCCGCCGCTACGCGCAGGCCGTGCCCCACCTGCAGCGGGCCCTGCGCCGCGCACCGCGCCTGCCCGATGCCCGTTCCATGCTGGCCGAAAGCTTCGAAAGCCAGAGCCTCTGGGCCGAAGCCGCCGACCAGTACCGCCTGTTGGTGGCCGAAAACCCCGGTAACCGCCGCTGGAGCTACAAAGTCTGGAAGGTGGGCAACCGCGCCCGTGGTGTTGTAGTCGACGAAACGCCGCGCCCCGCACCCGTCGAGGCCATCGAGCCGCTTGACTTCTACAAGCCGGGGCTGTAGGGAGTTGGGTGGGTTTCAGGTTTGAGCATAGCCGGGTGGCGGGCCTCATGTCGCGGGCAAACCCGGTTTTTGGGTGCCGGATGTGAAAACAGCTCCGCTTAAAACTTCCTAACTTGCCGCTTCACGGCTGTTTGTATAGCCATTACGTCCCCTTTTTTATGCTGAATATCACCCTCCCCGACGGCTCGGTGCGCCAGTTTGTAGATGGCGCCACGGGCTACGATGTTGCCGCCACCATCAGCGAAGGCCTGGCCCGCAATGCCGTAGGCGTGCGCGTCGATGGCGAAGTACGAGACTTGCACCGCCCTATCGAGCAGGACGCCAAAGTGGCCATCCTGACTTGGAATGACGACGATGGTAAGATGGCCTTCTGGCACTCCTCGGCCCACGTGCTGGCCGAAGCCCTCGAAGCGCTGTATCCCGGCGTGAAGCTGGGCATCGGTCCGGCCATCGAAAACGGCTTCTACTACGACATCGACTTGGGCGAAGGCCGCACCATTTCGAGCGAGGACTTCCCGGAAATCGAGAAGAAAATGCTGGAGCTGGCCCGCCAGAAAAGCAAGTTCGAGCGCCGTGCGGTGAGCAAGGCCGATGCCATTGCTTACTTCACGGAGAAGGCCGACCCCTACAAGCTGGATCTGCTGGAGCGCCTCGAAGATGGCACCATCACGTTCTACCAGCAGGGCAACTTCGTGGACCTGTGCCGCGGCCCGCATCTGCCCGACACCGCCAATATCAAGGCCGTGAAGCTGCTCAACATTGCCGGCGCTTACTGGCGCGGCGACGAGAAGAATAAGCAACTCACGCGTATCTATGGCATCACCTTCCCCAAGGCCAAAGAGTTGACTGAGTACCTCGAAAAGCTGGAGGAAGCCAAGCGCCGCGACCACCGCAAGCTGGGCAAGGAGCTGGAGCTATTTGCGTTTTCGGAGAAAGTAGGAGCGGGGCTGCCGCTGTGGCTGCCCAAAGGCACCATGCTGCGCGAGAAGCTGGAACAGTTCCTGCGGCGCGCCCAGATCAAGGCGGGCTACCAGCCCGTGGTAACGCCCCACATCGGCTCGAAGGAGCTGTACGTAACCAGCGGCCACTACGAGAAGTACGGCGCCGACTCGTTCCAGCCCATCAAGACGCCAAATCCGGGCGAGGAGTTCTTCCTCAAGCCCATGAACTGCCCCCACCACTGCGAAATCTACAAGACCAAGCCCCGCAGCTACCGCGACCTGCCGGTGCGCCTGGCCGAGTTCGGCACGGTGTACCGCTACGAGCAAAGCGGCGAGCTGCACGGCCTAACGCGAGTGCGCGGCTTCACTCAGGACGACGCCCACATCTTCTGTCGCCCCGATCAAGTAAAGGAGGAGTTCACCAAGGTTATTGATCTGGTTCTCTACGTGTTCCGCGCATTGGGATTCAAGGACTTCACGGCCCAGATTTCCCTGCGCGACCCCGAAAACAAGGCCAAGTACATCGGCTCCGATGAGAACTGGGACAAGGCCGAGCGGGCCATTATCGAGTCGGCCGCTGAGAAAGGGCTGATGACCGTGACGGAGTTGGGCGAGGCTGCCTTCTATGGCCCCAAGCTCGACTTTATGGTGCGCGACGCCCTCGGCCGCAAATGGCAGCTGGGCACGGTGCAGGTCGATTACAACCTGCCCGAGCGTTTCGACCTGGAGTATGTAGCCTCCGATAACTCGCGCCAACGGCCGGTGATGATTCATCGGGCCCCGTTTGGCTCGCTTGAGCGGTTTGTGGCCGTGCTCATCGAGCACTGCGCCGGTAACTTCCCGCTCTGGCTCTCGCCCGAGCAGTTCGCCGTGCTGCCCATTTCGGAGAAGTACCACGACTACGCCCAGCAGGTGTACGACCGCCTGATGGGCGCCGAACTGCGTGGTACCGTCGACCACCGCGACGAGAAAATCGGCCGCAAAATCCGCGACGCCGAGGTGTCGAAAGTGCCTTACATGCTGATTGTGGGCGAAAAGGAGCAGGAAAACGGTATTGTATCGGTGCGCAAGCATGGCGAGGGCGACGTAGGCTCGATGCCTATCGACTCGTTCATCAAGAGCTTCGAAAGCCAGGTGGCCGCCATGATGGACGGCGCGGCCGGGTAGCGGTGTTGTTGGGGCCCGGCCACTTACCGGGGCCCAACAACATTGCCCTTTTTCTACTCGCTGAGCCCTTTTTTTATATAGGTTTTAGTGAGGATTTGGAAAAAATGCCGGATATTTGCCCGCTAGCTGAACTCATTGGCCCCGGCCGATGTGGTTATAGTCCTAGTCAAAATCGACTTTCACCTTAAGGAGAAACCGCCATAGCTACCCCTAACCGCCGCTATATCCCTCGTGCCCAGGTCGAGGAGCCGTTCAAAATCAATCATAAGATTACGGCCCGTGAAGTGCGCCTCGTTGGCGACAACGTGGAGCAAGGCATCTACCCCACGGATCAGGCCCGGCGCATGGCGCAGGACCAAAACCTGGACTTAGTTGAGATTTCGCCCACCGCCACGCCCCCTGTGTGCCGGGTTATCGACTACTCGAAATTCAAGTACGAGCAGAAGAAGAAAACCCGTGAGCTGAAAGCCAAGCAAACCAAAGTTGTCATCAAGGAAATCCGTTTCGGACCCAACACTGACGACCACGACTTTGCTTTCAAGCTCAAGCACGCCCAGGAATTCCTGAAGGAAGGCGCGAAAATCAAGGCTTACGTCCACTTTGTTGGTCGAAGCATTGTCTTCAAGGAGCGGGGCGAAATCTTGCTGCTCAAGTTTGCCCAGGCCCTTGAGGACCTGGCCAAGGTAGAGCAGCTGCCCAAGCTCGAAGGCAAGCGCATGTTCCTGTATCTGGCTCCGAAAGTGATAGCGCCCCCTAAAAAGGTCGCTCCCAAGGAGACTGACAAGGCCAAGCCAACCGACAAAGCGGCCAAAGCCGCTGCCCCGGCTCCTGCGACGGAAGCAAAGGAAACGGCTCCGGTCGAAACCGACGCTGCCGATCAGGCGGCCGAGTAACGCTCTTACAGCGGGGTACTGCTCCGTTTTTTCGCTGGTGCACCGGCCCTAGGCAGCCGGGCGCCGCATTTTTCACCTTTTTCTACCACCACAATGCCGAAGATGAAGACCAAGTCCGGCGCCAAGAAGCGTTTTACGCTGACCGGCACGGGCAAAATCAAGCGTAAGCACGCCTACAAGAGCCACATCTTGACCAAGAAAACCACCAAGCAAAAGCGTAACCTTACGCACATCACGCTGGTTAGCTCGGCCGACATGAACCGCGTAAAGGACATGCTTAACATGTAATTAGGAATGGCTGATTAAGAAGGGTTGACTGGCTGAACTGCCAAGGCTTGTACTTCTTAGTTGCTGATTGCTGATTATCCATTAAAACTCACACCAGGCGTTCGGTAGGAACCCAAGCTGCGGCAGTAAGTCCGCCGCCGACCGCCAAAAACAACCCAGGTTATGCCAAGAAGTGTAAACCACGCGGCCTCGCGCCACCGTCGGAAGAAAATCATGCGTTTGGCGAAAGGCTACTATGGCCGCCGCAAAAACGTATGGACCGTTGCCAAAAATGCTGTCGAGAAAGGTCTGCTTTATGCTTACCGCGACCGGAAAGTAAAGAAGCGTGAGTTCCGGGCCCTCTGGATCCAGCGTATCAACGCCGGTGCCCGCGAGCATGGCCTGTCGTACTCGCAGTTCATGGGTGGCCTCAAAAAGGCTGGTATCGAGCTCAACCGTAAGGTTCTGGCCGACCTCGCCCTCAACCACCCCGACGCTTTCAAAGGCATCGTGGAGAAAATGAAATAACCCTAAACGGTTATTGCCACAAAAAAGCGGCTGCCCCGAAAGGAGCAGCCGCTTTTTTGTGCTCTTATTTTGTCGGGGCTGCTTATGAAGAAAGACGGCCGTGCCGGGCGGCATGAGTGAGAATTAGGCCCCGCGCTCCACTGTCTGCATTTCGCGCAACCAGGCAACGGCCTCCTCCATGTGCTCAAATAACTGCAGGTGCAAATGAGACCCCACTCGTAGGTGCATATCTTCTACAGAGGCCTGCCCAAATACGCCAGGCGCAATAACATGGGCATAGTATGTCATGCCAGCGGCCAGGGCCTGCGGTACCCAGATCTGCTCCAGCCAGTCGTTGGCGTGTTTCCACGAACCAAGCAACCGGCGGTTATCGGTTAGCATGTAGGGGCAATGCGTGAGCTGCAGGAGCTGCAGAATGCCACCAGAGCCTTCCTGGATAGATTCCAGCGTTAGCAGGCCTTGCCAGTCGTTATAAATCCAGTTATTCTGCTGGTCGAATTCAGTTATCAGAAACGTGGTGCCAGTGCTTGTGTTGAATTGCTGCCGCATAGATTCAAAGGAGGGTATTTCTCGCTCAACCTCCTAGTTATTTAGACGAATGTTGATAAATCGTCGGTAAGCGACGTTTCTGGCAAAGCAAAACGGCCGGTCGGTGGGTGAAGCAGAACGGACAGACTGAAAAGCAAAAAAACCGCGCCGGAATGTTCCCGACGCGGTTTTAGTATGTAGCGGGAACGAGAGTTGAACTCGTGACCTCAGGGTTATGAATCCTGTGCTCTAACCAACTGAGCTATCCCGCCCTGTTTTGGTGGTGCAAAGGTAGGCACAAGATTTGAAGCGACGCAAGGGGTGAAGGAAAAAAAACCCGCGTATATTGGCTGCCGGAGGAGCAGCCAGACGGCGCTCCGGTCCTAAATTCTTTACGCTGTACTGCTTATGTCCCTTTCTACTACTCGTCAAAAACACCGTTTTTCGGTAGAACATCCTATTAATGCCTCTCCCAAAATTCTGTATCCCTACTTAGCGACGGCTTCGGGCCTAGAACAGTGGTTTTGCCAGCGCGTGCAGATGGAAGGCAGTCAGCACTTCAACTTCGTATGGGACAACCAGTCCCACTACGCCGAGATGAGCTCGCACCGCACCAACCGCTCGGTGCGCTTCTGCTTCCTGGACGAGCGGCGCCAGACGGTAGCCGACGCCAACTACCTTGACTTCCTGATTGAGGAGTCGCAACTGACCCAGGAAGTGTACCTGCGCGTAGTGGACTACTCGGAGGAAACCGACACCGAGGAGCTGGAGGAAATGTGGGCAAGCCTGATGCAGAAATTGCGCGAACAAGTAGGCGGCTAGATGAAGCCGCAGCCCGGCAGGAGGGGAGCAGACGCGAAACGAGCCGTATCTTCGTTTAGCGTTTGCTCCCCTTTGTGTTTTAGTCCGCCGAAACAGGGATGGGCGGTTGCTTCTATGAAAAAACTCGATAAGCTGATTTTGCAGGCCTTCGCCGGGCCCTTTCTGCTCACCTTCGCCGTGGTGCAGTTCATCTTCCTGATGCAGTTCATGATGAAATACATGGACGATCTGGTGGGCAAGGACCTGGGCCTGGGCGTGATTCTGCAGCTGCTGTTTTACTTCGGCGTGCTGATTGTGCCCATCTCACTGCCGCTGGCCGTGCTGCTCTCGTCGCTGATGACGTTTGGTACGCTGGGCGAGCACCACGAGCTGACAGCCATTAAAACGGCTGGCATTTCGCTCACCCGCATTTTGCGGCCGGTGCTGGTGGTGAGCGTGCTGCTGGCGGGGGGCGCGTTCTGGTTCAATAATACCATCGTACCGTTGGCCAACCTGGAGGCTTTTAGCTTGCTCTGGGATGTGCGGCAGCAAAAGCTGGCGCTCGATATCCGCGAGGGCGTGTTCTACAACGGTATTCCCGGCTTCACGATTAAAGTGGATGAAAAGCAGGGCGAGAACGGCGACGTGCTAATGGGCGTGATGATTTATGACCATACCGGGGGGAGGGGTGGCAGCACCGTGATTCTGGCCGATTCGGGCCGCATGTTTACCCGTTTTGGGGGGCAGTACCTGGGGCTGGAGCTGTTTCGAGGGCGCTCCTACACCGAGCAGCCTAACACCCAGAGCACGGCCGGCGCCAGCTTTATCCGCCAGAACTTCGACCGCAACCTGATTACGTTCTCCTTGAAATCATTCGGCCTTGATCGGACCCAGAAAGAGCTGTTCAATACCAACAAGATGATGCTCAACCTGGATCAGCTCGGGCACTACACCGACTCGCTCCAGACCCGGGTGAACCAGGAGCGCCGGCAGGTGGTGCGGCAGATGACGCCTTACTACAGCTACCTGCGCCTCGATACGCTGGGTGAGGCTGCCGATCAGCGCGTGGCAGCCTGGACCGTGCCCCCGAACCAGCTACCGAACGACACAAAAGCCACTGCCCTGCAGGCCACCAACCGCGCCCGCAACGTGCAGTCGTTCCTGACAACCACTGAGGAGCGCCTGACCAACCTGACCAAGGAAGCGGCCAACTACCGAATCGAAGTCTTCCGCAAGTACACCCAGTCGGCCGCCATTCTGCTCATGTTTCTGATTGGGGCGCCGTTGGGAGCCATTATCAAGAAGGGCGGGTTGGGCGTGCCCATTCTGGTGTCGATTGTATTCTTCATCATTTACTACGTCTTCTCGATTATGGGTGAGAAGTACGGCCGCGAGCAGGTAATGCCTGTTGCCGTCGGTATGTGGATGTCGGGTGCCATACTGCTGCCTATTGGCTTGTTCTTTCTCTACCAGGCCCGCCACGATTCGGGGCTGCTTGATGTGAACTGGGGCCGGCTGGTGCCCCGCTGGGTGCGTTGGCCTATGCGCGGCTACAAGAAGGCAGTGTGAGGTAGCAAGGGCAGTGAGGTGTACGAAATAGAAAAAACCAGCCTATGAGTCCGGCGCCTGCGACCCGGATTTTCATATTGCTCCTCATTTCCCATATTCAACTCGTATTAAATAGCTACCTTTGCGGCCACCCCGAGGTGCGGGGTGGATTTTCTTTTCTTTTTTTAATCTAAGACGGGGCAACCTATCTGCCGATGATTCTGACTACCGAAGCAAAACAGGCTATTTTCGAGAAAAACAGCCTCCAGAAAACCTCCAAAGACACCGGTTCGGCCGAGTCGCAGATTGCCCTCTTCACCCAGCGCATTCTGGACCTGACCGAGCACCTGAAGGTGAACAAGAAGGATTTCTCGACCCGTTTGGGGCTTCTCAAACTGGTAGGTAAGCGCCGCAGCATGCTGGATTACCTCATGCAGCGGGACATCAACCGCTACCGCGCCATCATCAAGGAACTGGGTCTGCGTAAGTAGGCTCACCTTCCGGAGCAGGGAGCCTTCCACCCGGAAGGTTCCCTGCTCTTTTTTGTGCAAAGCCGGCTGCATTGTTCCGCCGGTTTTGTTGTTTACCATCCGACTTATCTTTTTTAGAGCAAAACGGGACCATTGCCGGTCTGGTTTTTTCGGCTGCTCGCCCGCTGCACGCTTTCCCTTAAAGCACCCTCGATGCCCAACTACCACGCGGTTACCAAGCACATCACCCTGCCCGACGGTCGGCAGATTTCCCTCGAAACCGGCAAGCTGGCCAAATTCGCCGATGGCGCCGTAGTGGTGCGCCTCGGCGACGCCATGCTGCTGGCCACGGTCGTTTCGCAGCCCAGCTCGCGTGGCGAGGTGGATTTCCTGCCCCTGTCGGTTGATTACCAGGAGAAGTTCGGCGGTGCCGGCAACATTCCCGGCTCGTTCCAGCGCCGCGAAGGCCGCCTGTCGGACCAGGAAATCCTGGTTTGCCGCATCGTCGACCGGATTCTGCGCCCGATGTTCCCCAAGGATTATCACTACGAGGTGCAGGTGATGATTACGCTGATTTCGGCCGACCGCACCGTGCAGCCTGATGCTCTGGCTGCCCTGGCCGCCTCGGCTGCCCTCTCGATTTCGGATATTCCCTTCTCCGGCCCCATCTCGGAGGTTCGCGTGGCCCGCATCGATGGCAAACTGCAAATCAACCCTCTCACCGCTGATATTGCCCGCGCCGACATCGACCTGATTGTAGGTGCTACCGCTGATTCGGTGGCCATGGTGGAAGGCGAGATGGATGAGGTGAGCGAGGAGGAAATGGTGGAAGCCATTGCTTACGCCCACGAGGCCATCAAGCTGCAGGTGAAAGCCCAGCTGGAGTTAGCCGCTGAAGTGGAGAAGTCGAAAGTAAAGCGCGACTACCCCAAGTACGTCGAGAACGACGAGCTGAAGCAGCAAATCAACGACGCCGTATACCAGGGCGCTTACGACGTGGCCAAGTCGGGGAACACCAGCAAGGCCGGCCGCAAGGAGGCTTTTGGTGCCATCAAAAAGCCGTTGCTGGCCAAGCTGCTCGAAGAAAACCCCGAACTCGACCAGAAAATGTTCGGCCGCTACTACGCTTCGGCGGAGAAGAAGGGCATCCGCGACATGATGATCAAGGAGCGCACCCGCCTCGACGGCCGGAAGCTCACCGAAATCCGCCCCATCTGGAGCGAAATCAACTACCTGCCCGGTGCGCACGGCTCGGCCCTGTTCACGCGCGGTGAAACCCAGTCGCTGACCACGGTAGCCCTCGGCACCAAGCTCGATGAGCAAATTGTAGACACGGCCATGACGTCGGGCTACAGCAAGTTCATGCTGCACTACAACTTCCCGGCCTTCTCGACCGGTGAGGTAAAGCCCAACCGCGGCCCCGGCCGCCGCGAAATTGGCCACGGCAACCTGGCGCTGCGCTCGTTGAAGAAGGTAATGCCTTCGGACGACGAGAACCCCTACACCGTTCGCATTGTGTCGGACATTCTGGAGTCGAACGGCTCGTCGTCGATGGCCACGGTGTGCGCCGGCTCGATGGCGCTGATGGACGCCGGCATTCCGGTGCGCGCTGCCGTTTCGGGTATTGCCATGGGCCTCGTGCAGGACAAGGAAACCGGCGAGTACGCCGTGCTTTCGGACATTCTGGGCGATGAGGACCACCTCGGCGACATGGACTTCAAGGTAACCGGCACCGAGAAAGGTATCGTGGCTTGCCAGATGGACATCAAAATCCAGGGGCTGAGCGCCGAGATTATGACTGCCGCGCTGCACCAGGCCCGCGAAGGCCGCCTGCACATTCTGGGCGAGATGGCCAAGACCATTTCGGCGCCTGCTGCCGAGCTGAAGCCGCATACGCCTCGCTCGCACAAGATGCTGATTGACAAGGAGTATATCGGTGCCGTAATCGGACCCGGCGGCAAAGTCATTCAGCAGATTCAGAAGGACACCAACGCCACGGTTATCATCGAGGAGAAGGACGAGAAAGGCCACGTGAGCATCTACGCTTCCAACCAGGAAGACATGCAAGCCGCCATCGACCGCATCAACGCAATTGCCGCCACGCCCGAGGTAGGCGAGACCTACAAAGGCAAGGTGCGCAGCATTCAGCCCTACGGCGCGTTCGTGGAAATCATGCCGGGCAAAGACGGCTTGTTGCACATTTCGGAGGTATCGCACGAGCGGCTGGCCTCGCTGGAAGGCGTGCTGGAAGTAGGGCAGGAGATTGACGTGAAACTGCTTGATATCGACAAGAAAACCGGCAAATACCGCCTCTCGCGGAAGGTGCTCATGGCGAAGCCCGAGCGTACGGCCGACTCCAACGGTGCGGCTTAAAACAGCCCTTTCCGAACTTTAGCGGGTACCGGGCCGTTGCATTAAACTGAGCCCGGTACCCGATAAAGGGGAGGATTCGCTTGACGAATCAAAAATGACGTTTACAAGCAGAAGCATCATCACTATCATCCTCTCGCGCCCGCAATGAGACAGTTAAAAATCAGCAAGCAGATTACCAACCGCGAAAGCCAGTCGCTGGATAAATACCTCCAGGAGATTGGCAAAGTGGACCTGCTGACTCCCGATGAGGAGGTAACGCTGGCGCAACGCATCAGAGAAGGCGACCAGTTGGCGCTGGAAAAGCTCACTAAGGCCAACCTTCGCTTCGTGGTGTCGGTGGCCAAGCAGTATCAAAACCAGGGCCTGAGCCTCGGCGACCTCATCAACGAGGGCAACCTCGGCCTGATTAAAGCCGCCAAGCGTTTCGACGAAACCCGCGGTTTCAAATTCATTTCCTACGCCGTTTGGTGGATTCGTCAGTCGATTCTTCAGGCTTTGGCCGAGCAGTCGCGCATCGTGCGTTTGCCCCTGAACCGGGTTGGCTCGCTGAATAAAATCAGCAAGTCGTTCTCGGAGCTGGAGCAGAAGTTTGAGCGGGAGCCTTCGCCCGAGGAAATTGCCGAAGTACTGGAATTGACCACCTCGGAAGTAGTGGACACGCTCAAGATTTCGGGCCGCCACGTATCGGTGGATGCTCCGTTTGTGCAGGGTGAGGAAAACCGCCTGCTCGACGTGCTCGAAAACGAGGACGAAGACAGCCCCGACACGGGCCTGATGAACGACTCGCTCCGCAAGGAAGTGCAGCGCGCCCTGAGCACGCTCACCAAGCGCGAAGCTGATGTTATCACGCTTTACTTCGGCCTGAATGGCGAAAGCTCGCTCACGCTGGAGGAAATCGGCGAGAAGTTCAACCTGACCCGCGAGCGGGTTCGCCAGATCAAGGAGAAGGCTATTCGCCGCCTGCGCCACACCTCGCGCAGCAAAGCGCTGAAACCGTATCTGGGGTAAGTTTTTCTGCTTCCCAAACAGTAAACCCTGACCCATTGGTTGGGGTTTTTTGTTGGTAGGAGCGAGTAGTTTGGCTTGATGACCGACTAAGCCGCCTTTTCCAAAACAGCCCAACCGTCCGGGCTTGTTACCTTTGTAGTCCCAACCTTAATCCATCCCGGCGCGGGCCTGGCCCGCCGCTGCTACGTACTGTATGGCCACTACCACCCCCGAACACATTCACTGCCTGATTATCGGCTCCGGTCCGGCCGGCTACACTGCCGCCATTTACGCCGCCCGCGCCGGTCTGAACCCCGTTATGTACCAGGGCCTGCAGCCCGGCGGGCAGCTCACCATCACCAACGACGTGGAGAACTTCCCCGGCTACCCCGATGGCGTGATGGGCCCCGCGATGATGGAAGACCTGAAAAAGCAGGCCGAGCGCTTCGGCACCGACATCCGCTATGGCATTGCTACGGCCGTGGACTTTGAGGCCCACCCGCGCCGCATCACTGTTGATGAAAAGCTGGAGCTGACGGCCGACACCGTTATCATTGCCACCGGCGCTTCGGCCAGGTGGCTGGGGCTGCCCTCCGAGCAGCGCCTCAACGGCTCGGGCGTGTCGGCCTGCGCCGTGTGCGACGGGTTTTTCTACCGCGGCAAGGACGTGGCCATTGTAGGTGCCGGCGACACGGCTGCCGAGGAAGCTACTTACCTGGCCAACCTCTGTTCGAAGGTGTACATGATTGTGCGCAAGGGCGAGATGAAGGCCTCGAAGATTATGCAGAAGCGCGTACTCGACAACCCCAAGATTGAAGTGCTCTGGCATACCGTAACCGACGAAATTCTGGGCGAGCATGTAGTGGAGGCCGTGCGGGTGAAGAACGTGCTGGAAGGCACGACCCGCGAGCTGGCCATCGAAGGCTTCTTTGTGGCTATTGGCCACGACCCCAACTCCAAAATCTTTCAGCCCTACCTGCACCACGACGAGCAGGGCTACCTCAAAACCCTGCCCGGCACCAGCAAAACCAACGTCGATGGTGTGTTTGCCTGCGGCGACGTGCAGGACTTTACCTACCGCCAGGCCGTGACGGCCGCCGGCACCGGCTGCATGGCTGCCCTCGACGCCGAACGTTATCTGGCCGCCCTGGGCGACTAATTGCCGCGGAGGAGGGGATGAGCGAATGCGTGAACCAGCCGGACATACCAGTTGGCTCGGTGGGGCGTTGACCCTGCGCATTCCCTCATTCCCTCACCCACGCCCTCACTCATTAACTTTTTGCTCTTGCTGAATTTTGTTAGACACTGGCTGCTGCCGCTGCTACTGATCGGGCTGTTTTTAGGCTTGCCCGGCCAGCTGCTGGCCCAGCGGCGCAAGGTGCCATCCTCTTCCAAGCCCAAAGCCGGTGATACCGATAAGCGGAAGGACTTTTTTCGCATCAAAACGCCGACCATCCGTTACGTGCGGCCCGATACGACGGTGCTCATCCAGACGGAGGAGCTGCCCGACGATAATTCCGAAGCAGCCAAATCCATCTTCTTCAACCCGGCCCGCAAGCTTTCCATCGTGAGTGAAGACACGACCTCGCTCAACGAGGGCGAGCAGCACATTGTGGAAGTGAAGGAGCAGGTGCAGATTGACTCCAGCTGGATTCAGGTGGCCGGCTACTACGCCATCTGGGACACCCAGAACATCAACCCGTACCGGGTAGATGGCCGCCGCATCAAGGACACGCTCAACCTGCGGCTCATCGAGCCCGAGAAGCAGCGCTACGCCAAAATGCCGCTTACCAGCACGCCCGTTACCTCCGGCTTTGGTTTCCGGGGCTACCGCTGGCACTACGGCATCGACCTGGACCTGGACACCGGCGACTCGGTAAAAACGGCTTTCGATGGCGTGGTGCGCCTGGTGAAGTGGGACGGTAGTGGCTACGGCAACTACGTGATGGTACGCCACTACAACGGCATTGAAACGCTCTACGGCCACCTGCAAAAGGCGCTCGTAACGCCCGGCACTTTCGTGAAGGCCGGCGAGTTGATTGGCTACGGCGGCAGCACGGGCCGCAGCAGTGGTTCGCACCTACACTTCGAGGTGCGCTACGAGGGTAACCCCATCAACCCCGACGAGCTCTACGACTTCCCCGATTACAAGCTCATCAAGGACAATTTTCAGATTACGTCAACCCTGTTCGACTACTACAGCAAGTCGCTTCGCTACCGGGGCGGCAGCGTGCCGGGGGCAGCCAGCAGCAGTAAGGCGCGGCCCACCCAGGCCCGCCGGTTAATAACGCACAAAATCAGGAGCGGCGAAACGCTGTCGGGCATTGCCCAGAAATACGGCGTTTCGCAGGCCCAGTTGCGCCGCCTTAATGGCAGCACCGGTACGTTGCGCATTGGCCGTATGCTGCGTATTAAGTAGATGTGAGGCTAAGAGAAATCAGCGGTTATGCTGGCTCCCAATTCGTCAGCCCACCAAACTCAGACTTCTAAGACTCTAGAATGAAACTCGATGTACTGGCCCTTGGGGCGCACCCCGACGATGTGGAAATGTCCTGCTCCGGCACGCTGCTGGCGGCGGCGGCGGCGGGCAAAACCATTGGCATCATCGATTTAACCCGCGGCGAGCTGGGCACCCGCGGCACGCCTGAAACCCGGGCTGAGGAGGCCGAGCGGGCCAGCCGCATTCTGGGCCTGCACGCGCGCGAAAACCTGGGCATGGCCGATGGCTTCTTCCGCAACGACCGGGAGCACCAGTTGCTACTGGTGGCTGCCCTGCGCCGCTACCAGCCCGATGTGGTGCTCTGCAACGCCATCCACGACCGGCACCCCGACCACGGCCGGGCCGCCCAGCTGGCCACCGAGGCCTGTTTCCTCTCGGGACTGCGCATGATTGAAACCCTGGGCGAAGATGGCCAGCCCCAGGCCCCCTGGCGCCCCCGCGTGGTGTACCACTACATCCAGGACCGCCAGATTCCTGCCGACTTCGTGGTGGATATTACGGCGCACTGGCCCAAGAAGTGGGAATCCATTCAGGCTTATAAAACCCAGTTCCACGACCCCAACAGCCAGGAGCCGGCCACCTATCTGTCCACGCCAGCATTCAGCGACTTTATGGAGGCCCGGGCCCGCGAGTTCGGCCACCTCATAGGCGCGCAGTACGGCGAAGGCTTCACCCGCGAGCGGCCGATTGGTGTGCGGGAAATCACGGAGCTGATTTGACGCAGACCTGAATTTTAAGTAGACTAAAAAAGGACCTTCCGGGTAGCTCTCGTAGCTATTCGGAAGGTCCTTTTTTTATGTGGTTGCGGACGTGAGTAAAGTCTGATCAGCGGCGCGGAAATCCGTGTTTGAGCCTTATATATCAGATTTAGCGTTTCTCCCTAAAGTCTGATAATGCCACATGATGGTGAGGTTG
Source organism: Hymenobacter lapidiphilus (assembly GCF_003417065.2). Taxonomy (GTDB): domain Bacteria; phylum Bacteroidota; class Bacteroidia; order Cytophagales; family Hymenobacteraceae; genus Hymenobacter. The sequence continues at coordinate 71,630 of NZ_QVLT01000017.1, forward strand.
TGCCGTTTGGCTGGTGTTATTTCGTGCATCCCTTCCGGACACCTCCGGCTGGTTTGTCCCGCGAATTGCCTCAACTAATACCTCGTCTCATGAAAAACGCTGCTGCTCCCTTACCGCTCGGGTTGAAACTGTTGTTCACGGCCTTTCTGGCGGTGATGGTGCCGGTGTACTGGTTCAACTACGGACCCACCAACTTCCTCTACTTCTGCGACGTGGCGCTGCTGCTGTGCCTGATCAGCATCTGGACCGGCCACCGCCTGCCCGCCTCCATGGCCGCCGTGGGCATCCTGTTGCCCCAGGTGCTCTGGTGCGCCGACTTCCTGGGTGAGCTGTTTGACATCCACCTCATCGGCATGACCTCCTACATGTTCGATCCCAACCGCTCGTTGTTTCTGCGGGGGCTCTCGTTCTTCCACGGCTGGCTACCCTTCCTGCTGCTGTTTTTAGTGAAGCGCCTGGGCTACGACCGTCGCGCCCTACCGGCCTGGACGCTGGTGGCCTGGGGCCTGTGCTTGGTAGCCTACTTCTGGCTGCCCGCCGCCGGCACCGTTATGCCGGACCCCAAAATCCCGGTCAACATCAACTACGTCTTCGGCTTCGACGACGCCCAGCCCCAAACCTGGCTGCCCGCCCCGCTCTACCTCGTTGGCTGGATGCTCACGCTGCTGGTCGTCATCTACCTGCCTACCCACTGGGCTTTGCGCCGCTGGTTGGCCCCGAAAGTGGCTGTTGCTTCGGAAGAGGTTGTGGATGCGGGTTTGGTGGGAGCGTAGGGGATTGATGTCAAGGAATACAGCTTAATATAAATGCAAAGTGCCCGGCCTGTTTTAGCCGGGCGCTTTGCATTAGTGAAAATCAAATAAAAGCCGTAGAAGCAGTTAGACGACAACAAGTATTACATCCTACCGCACCCCTAGCCGGTTCCGCTTCCAGGCTGAACCAGTCGCAGCGGCCGTTTCTGAAGTGGCAGCCGTAGCGCCCGGCTTCTTTTCCGTCAGGAGCATGGCGGCCAGGACGGCGGCTACCTCGGCGGTGGCTTCGTCGGGGGCGGCGGACTGCAGGGCGTCGGCCGGGAAATGGTCGCGGATGAAGTTGGTGTCGAAGTTGCCGCTCACGAAGGCGGGGTGCTGCAGCACGTAGGTCCCGAAGGCCAGCGTGGTTTCGATGCCGGTAATCTGGTACTCGGCAATGGCGCACAGCATGCGGGCAATGGCCTCCTCGCGGGTCGCGCCGTGCACCACGAGCTTGGCAATCATCGGGTCGTAATAAATCGGGATGTCCATGCCCTGCTCGAAGCCGTCGTCCACGCGTACGCCGGGGCCCTGAGGGCGCACGTAGGTGGTTAGGGTGCCGATGTCGGGCAGGAAGTTGTTCTGCGGGTCTTCGGCGTACACGCGCAGCTCCAGCGAGTGGCCCGTGATGGTCAGATCTTCCTGCCGGAAGGGCAGGGGCTGGCCCTCAGCCACCCGAATCTGCTCCTTCACCAGGTCGAGGCCGGTGATTTGCTCCGTCACGGGGTGTTCCACCTGCAGGCGGGTGTTCATCTCCAGGAAGTAGAAGTTGTGCTTGTCATCGAGCAGAAACTCCACGGTGCCGGCCCCGGCGTAGTTGCAGGCCCGGGCCACATCTACGGCGCAGCGGCCCATTTCGGCCCGCAGCTCGGGCGTGAGCACCGCCGAGGGCGCCTCTTCAATTACCTTCTGGTGGCGGCGCTGAATGCTGCACTCGCGCTCAAACAAATGCACGATGTTGCCGTGCTCGTCGCCGAGCACCTGAATCTCGATGTGGCGCGGCCCGGTCACGAACTTCTCGATGAACACGGCCCCGTTGCCGAAGGCCGAAACGGCCTCGTTGATGGCCAGCTGCATCTGCTCCTCAAACTCGGCGTCGGAGTTCACGATGCGCATGCCCTTGCCACCGCCGCCGGCCGAGGCCTTAATCAGGATGGGGAAACCAACTTCAGCGGCGATGCGCCGGGCCTCATGCACGTCGGAAATGGCCTCGTCGGTGCCGGGTACCAGCGGGATGTCGTAGGCTTTCACGGCCTGCTTGGCCGAGAGCTTGTCGCCCATAATGTTCATGGCCTCGGGCGAGGGACCCACGAAAATCAGCCCGGCCTCGGTGACCTGGCGGGCAAATTCGGCGTTTTCACTCAGGAAGCCATAGCCCGGGTGAATGGCATCGACGCCCAGCTCACGGCATATTTCCAGAATTTTGTCGCCGCGCAGGTAGCTGTCCTTGCTGGCGGGCGGGCCCACGCACACGGCCTCATCGGCGTAGCGCACGTGCAGGGCATTGCGGTCGGCCTCCGAGAAGATAGCCACGGTCTGGATGCCCATTTCCTTGGCCGAGCGCAGCACGCGCAACGCAATTTCGCCGCGGTTGGCAACGAGGAGCTTCTTGATTTTCTTCATGAGGTGGGAGAGAAGGGGCGGATAGCGAGTGAAACAGACCAGAAACAGAACGTCATTCTGAGTGAAGCCGAAGCATCGCTACCGCTTCGCTGAAATGCTATATAGTACATTGTAATAAAGCGGTAGCGATGCTTCGACTTCGCTCAGCATGACGTTTCAGTAGGCGATGATTACCGTTCTGACACCCAAAGAAACGACCTTCCGGGCGCACCAAAAAACGGGCGGAGCGAATTCGACTGGCGTTGGATAGCGTGCGGGGAAGGGTTACCTTTACGGATTGCCATAACTTTGCACATCTTCCGGCGGTTAAGTTCGCAATCATACCCGTCGTTTCCGTTTCACATTCAACCCGTTCCCTCGTGGATCTATTTGAAAAGATTGCCGCCAACCGCGGCCCGTTGGGCACCCACTCAGCCTACGCGCACGGCTATTTTGCTTTTCCTAAGCTGGAAGGCGAAATCAAGCCCCGCATGATATTCCGCGGTAAAGAGGTACTTACCTGGAGTCTGAACAATTACCTGGGCCTGGCCAACCACCCCGAAGTACGCCGCGCCGATGCCGAGGCCGCCGCCGAATTTGGCATGGCCCTGCCGATGGGCGCGCGCATGATGTCGGGTAACTCCAACCTGCACGAGCAGCTGGAAAACGAACTGGCCGACTTTGTGGCCAAGCCCGACTGCATGCTGCTCAACTTCGGTTATCAGGGCGTGGTGTCGATTATCGACGCCATGGTGGGCCGCCACGACGTGATTGTGTACGACGCCGAGTCGCACGCCTGTATTATTGATGGAGTGCGCCTGCACGCCGGTAAGCGCTTCGTGTACGTGCATAACGACATGGCCGGCCTCGAAAAGCAACTTGAGCGGGCCCAGCGCATCATCGACGAAACCGGAGGCGGTATTCTCGTCATCACCGAGGGCGTTTTCGGCATGTCGGGCAACCAGGGCGACCTGCGCGGCGTGCTTAAGCTGAAGGAGAAGTTCCAGTTCCGCCTGTTCGTAGATGATGCCCACGGCTTCGGCACAATGGGCGCTACGGGCGCCGGAACGGGCGAAGAACAGGGGGTGCAGGACGGCATCGACCTTTATTTTTCGACCTTCGCCAAGAGCATGGCCAGCATCGGCGCGTTCGTAGCGGGCCCCGAGAACGTAATTGAATATTTGCGCTACAACATGCGCAGCCAGATTTTCGCCAAAAGCCTGCCCATGCCGCTGGTAGTGGGGGGGCTGAAGCGCCTGGAGCTGCTACGCACCAAGCCCGAGCTGAAGGACAATCTCTGGACCATTGTGCGGGCCCTGCAAAGCGGCCTGCGCGAGAAAGGCTTCAACCTCGGCACTACCTCCTCGCCCGTAACACCGGTAATGCTGGCCGGCCAGATTGGCGATGCGGTGCAGATAACCTTCGATTTACGCGAGAATTACGGCATTTTCTGCTCTATAGTGGTATATCCGGTGGTGCCGAAAGACGTCATCATGCTCCGCCTTATCCCAACGGCCGTGCACACGCTCGACGACGTGGAGCAGACGATCAAGGCCTTCGAAATTGTGCAGGATAAGCTGGCCAAAGGGCTTTATTCCAAAACTGAAGCGCCTGTCTGGCTGACAGAGTAGCTTCGCCCCGCCTAAATGCAAAAGCCAGCTTCTACCCCGGAAGCTGGCTTTTGCATTTAGTACTTTTTAAAGACAGGCTTGCCGCTCTTCGGGGTCATACAAGTGGGGTATTGGACTAAAAAGGCCTTCATGAGGCCGTAGTGGGGGTTTGAGAAAAAAACATCGCGACTTGCTTGTATTTGAAATCCCTGTATATTGGGACCGAATCTTTTCTCTTCCACACCACATACCCCCTCCCAAATGAGCAATTTTAGCAAACTGAAGGACCTCGTGATGTCGCTCGAAGGTGACTTCGAGAAATTCTATGACAAGCAGAACTCGGCCGCCGGTACCCGTGTGCGTAAAGGCATGCAGGAGCTGAAGAACATGGCCCAGGAAATCCGCACCGAGGTGCAGAACAAGAAGAACGATGCTCCAGCTGCTCCGGCTGCTGCGGGTGCCAAGAAAGCTGCTCCGGCTGCCGCCAAGAAGGCTGCTCCTGCCAAGAAGAAGTAAGTAGCCCGGCCGCTTTGCGGCCGTTGGTATACCTAAAGAGCCCGCCGATATTTGGCGGGGCCTCTTTTTTGTGCTTCGAGTTTTGTGGATAGTGATTAGGCCGGTACCTGACCGCTTCCAGGCACTAATCAAGCTACACCAGCTTCAGCAAGAAGTAGTTCTTCTTGCCCTTCTGGGCCACGATGTACTGGCCCAGAAGGGGCGTTACGTCGGCGGCCAGTTGTTCGGGATTGGCCTTTTCGCGGTTCAGGCTCACACCGCCGGCCTGCATCATTTTGCGGGCCTCGCCTTTGGAGGGGAAGATGACGCCGCCGGTGGCCTCGCTAAGCAGGCTGATGACGTTCATTTCGGCCAGGTCGGCGCGGGGCACTTCTACCTGGGGTACGCCGGCGAATACGTCGAGTAGCGTAGCCTCATCGAGGGAAGCCAGCTCGCCGCCACCGAACAGCACCTGCGAGGCGGCCAGGGCGGCTTCGTAGGCCGTAGCGCCGTGTACGCGCGTGGTTACCTGCTCAGCCAGGGCCTTCTGCAGGATGCGTTTGTGCGGCGCCTCGGCGTGCTCGGCTTCCAGGGCCTCAATTTCTGCTTTGGTGAGCAGCGTGAACACGCGGATGAGTCGGGGCACGTCGGCGTCGGCGGCGTTGAGGAAAAACTGGTAGAACTGGTAGGGGCTGGTCAGGGAGCCGTCGAGCCAGACGGTGCCGGTTTCGCTCTTGCCGTATTTGGTGCCATCGGCCTTGGTGATGAGCTGGCCGGTGAGGGCGTAGGCTTTGGCGGGCTGTTGCGCGCCTTCTGCCAGCTCGCCGCCCATGCGGCGGATGAGCTCGGTGCCGGTCGTGATGTTGCCCCACTGGTCGGAGGCGCCCATTTGCAGGGTGCAGCCGTAGGCGCGGAACAGGTGTACGAAATCGTAGCCCTGCAATAGTTGGTAGCTGAATTCGGTGTAGCTGATGCCGTCGGCGCCCGAGTTTTCGTCGCCGCTGATGCGGCGCTTCACCGAATCCTTGGCCATCATGTAGTTCACCGTCAGGTGCTTGCCCACTTCACGCAGGAAACCCAGGAAGCCGAAGTCCTTGAACCAGTCGTAGTTGTTGACCACCAGCGCCCCGGTGGGCGAGTCGTCGAAGACCAGGAACTTCTCCAGCTGCGCTTGGATGCCGGCCTGGTTGCGGCGCAGGGCTGTTTCGTCGAGCAGGTTGCGCTCGGCCGATTTGCCCGAGGGGTCGCCAATCATGCCGGTGGCGCCGCCTACCAAGGCCATGGGCCGGTGGCCGGCGCGCTGCAGGTGCACCAGCAGCATAATGGTGGCCAGGTTGCCGATGTGCAGCGAGGGCGCAGTCGGGTCGAAGCCGATGTAGCCGGTGATGGGCGCATTCTGGCGCAGGTGCTCGTCGGTGCCGGGCATCATGTCGTGAAACATGCCGCGCCAGCGCAGTTCTTCAATCAGGTCCAAAGCGTGAATGAGTGAATGAGTGAATGAGTGGAGCAAAGATACTGTCATCCTGAGCATGTTGCGCTTGGAGCAAGGACGAAGGACCTTATCACGTAAAACGACTTGTTGTGGCGTGATAAGGTCCTTCGCAAGCTCAGGATGACAGTATCTTTGCCTCACCCATTCACCTATTCATCAACTCACCCATTGAACGCCTCGCCCGACGAAATCCTGGCTCAGCTTAAGCAGCGGCAGTTTGCGCCCGTGTACTTTTTGCAGGGTGAGGAGCCGTACTACATCGATTTGCTGGCCGGCCTGCTCGAACAGCACGTGCTGCCCGAGGCCGACAAGGGCTTCAACCAGGTAGTGATGTATGGCAAAGACACCGACGTGGCTGGTATTCTGGGCCAGGCCAAGCGCTACCCCATGATGGCCGAGCGCTCGGTAGTTATCGTGAAAGAGGCCCAGGCCGTGGCCGACCTGGAAACCGAAAAGGCCTGGCCATTTCTGGAAGCCTACCTCAAAAACCCGCTGCAGAGCACCGTGCTGGTGTTCTGCTACAAGCACAAAACCCTCGACGCCCGCAAGAAGCTGGGCAAGCTGCTGGCCGGCGACAAAAAAACGCCCGCTCCGGCCGGCACCGTGCTGCTCACCAGCAAGAAACTCTACGACAACCAGGTAGCGCCCTGGCTCAGCCAGTACGTGCGCAGCAAGGGCCAGCAGATTACGCCCCAGGCCACCAACATGCTGGCCGAGTACATCGGCGGCGAGCTGAGCCGGCTGACCAACGAGGTGGATAAGATGCTGCTCAACCTGCTGCCCGGCCACAGCATCGACGAGGACCTGGTGCAGCGCATGGTGGGCATCAGCAAGGACTACAACATCTTCGAGCTGCAGAGCGCCCTCGTGCGCCGCGACGTGCTCAAGGCCAACCGCATCCTGATTTACTTCGAGGCCAACCCCAAAAACAACCCGATTATCCCCAACCTCACGCTGCTGTTTAACTTCTTCTCGCGGCTGCTGGCGCTGCACCAGCTGCCCACCGTGGCGGAGGCCGACTGGTTGAAAATGGGCCTGCGCTTCCCCATCCAGCGCCGCGACTACCAGACCGGCCTCAAGGTGTTTGACTTCGGCCGCTGCCGCGACATCGTACACCTCATCCGTCGCGCCGATGCCCAGAGCAAAGGCATCGACTCGGGCTCGATGACTGATGGCGAAATCCTGCGCGAGCTGGTCTGGCTGGTGCTGCATCCCGTGCCGCTGCACGCCATAACGGGGTAGAGGGGCTGCAGACAACGCCGCAATTGGCAGCATGTGCTACCTTGCCGGCCGTTGCAACCGGTTCTAATCCGCCACTCCGGCGGGCGTGTGCAACGCGCCCCAGCCATGCAGGTTCTCGATATTATTGCCATTTCGCCCCAGGAAACCTTTTTGGTAGGTTATCCAACCCAAACCATGCAGCCCGGCCCCTGGGAGCTGCGGCGCAACGGTGAGCTGGTGGCCACCGTGGACGTAACCGGCCAGGCCGCAACCGAAGCCGACCAGAAGGGGAAGCTCGCCCCGCCCGGCGTGGTGATGTGCCGCGGCAGCATCGACAAGAAAAACTTCGATTTCGCCCGTGACGAGGTGACGCTGGTGCTGCCTGCCACCCAGCCCGGTCCCTAATACACGTAGCTATGCGCGTTTTTATTCAGAAAGGCTCCGATGGGGAATGCCTCAATGTAAATGGATTCACGGCGCTGGAAGGCTTCCGGCTGATGGGCTGGGAAATCGTGCCTTTTGTGAGCGATGATGTGTTTCTGCCCGACCATGCGCCCGATGAGGTAGTGGTGAGCCACATTGATAGGGTGCAGCGGGCCTTGCGCGACCTGGGCCGCGAAGTACCCGCCGAGCTGGGCTACCCCGAGGTATTGCAGCCGTTCCTGGGGCGGCGAATCTGGCCTGGTACCATCAACGCCGTAGCTACCGACCCCGGCCAGTGGCCGGTGTTCGTGAAGCCCCGGTACTCGGCCAAAAAGTTTACCGGTGTACTCGTGCAGCGCCTGCCCGACCTGCGTGGCTGCGGCGACCAGAGCGAGGATACGCCCGTCTGGTGCTCCGAGCCGGTCGATTTCGTAGCCGAGTGGCGCTGCTTCGTGCGCTACGGCCGCATCCTCGACGCCCGCCACTACCGCGGCGACTGGCGCGTACACTTCGACGCCCAGGTAGCCGAGCAGGCCGTGGCCGCCTACGCCGCCGAAGCGCCCGCCGGTTACTCGCTCGACGTGGGCCGCACCGCCGATGGCCGCACGTTGCTGGTGGAAGTCAACGACGGCTATTCGCTGGGCGCCTACGGCCTCACCCCGCTGAGCTACGCCAAGCTGCTTTCGGCCCGCTGGGCCCAGATGACAGGTACGACCGACTACTGCAACTTCTGACGGACTCAGAGAACCGGCTCAAGTAGCTGTTTGTACGGTGCGGCGGGTGGTGTTAAGTGGCGGAAGCGGCTTAAGTAGTGGCGTAAGGCGCAGGGACGGGTACGGGCAATGGCCGGCAAACAGCGCGGGCCCCGGGTACGCGTTTTCAGGGCCGTCCCAAAAAGTTTACTACTGCCCGGTTGAATGCTGCCGGGACTTCCTGGGGTGCGTAGTGGGTGGCGTTGGGTAGAATCAGCACTTCGCCCTGGGGCAGGCTGCGGGCCAGCTGGCGGGTGTGGGCTTCCAGCACCACGTCGTGCGCGCCGGCCACTACCAGCACCGGGGCCCGGATGCCGGCCAGCTGGGCGAAGCGCATGCGCGGCTCCTGGAGCAGCAGCCGGAGCAAACGAACGGAGTTGGGAGCCTGCGGGTCGGGGTGGAGCTGGGTCTGGCGGAGCTGCTCGCGGAACAGCAGCAGGTAGTCGGGCTCGATGGCGGCGGGGAAGAGGTTGGCGCCCATGAGCACGAGGCGGCGCACGGCGGCGGGGCGGGCCAGCGCCAGTGCCAGGGCCGTGTTGCCCCCGTCGCTCCAGCCCAGCACATCCACCGGGCCCAGGTGCAGGCTGTCGAGCAACTGGGCCACATCCTGGGCAAACAGCTCGTAAGTGAAGTCGGCGGTGGTGGCATCCTGGCTGCGGCCCTGGGCTCGGGTGTCGAGGGCCAGCACGTCGTAGTGCCGGGCCAGCGCGCCCAGCTGGTGGCGAAACGCGGCTATCGACTGGCCGTTGCCGTGCAATAACAGCAGCGGAGTGCCGTGGCCGTAGCGTTCATAATAAAGACGGCCGCCGCGCACCGGTAGGTAATATCCGGCCGCCGGATTCTGGCCATAGGGCACCGAATCGTGCGCGGGCAGCTGGGCAGCGGCGGCTGCCTGCTGCTGCTCCAGCGCCATAATGCGTTGCAGGTAGCGGAGGCTGTCGGGCAGCGGTACGGCCGGCTTGGGAGCAGCGGCCGGAACCATCGGGCGGCCTTTCTGCGGGTACTCATCAAGCACCAGCTGCAGGCTGAGGTAGCCGGGCGTGGATTGCCAGCGGGCCTGGCTTTTGTCGCGGGTGAGGATGGCGTGGCCCGGTCCCGGCACGGCCGACAGCGCGAAGCCCGTGGCACTATCGGGGCGGGCTTCGCTATGTAGCCACTGAATGGTGGCCGCCACTTCGCGCCGGTTCTGGAAGTAGAGGCGGTAGGGCTCCAGGTCAATTTCCACCCAACCCCGGGGCTGGGTTACGGTGAAGCGGATATCCTGGCTCAGTAACGGCTGGTCGGGCAGGCCCCGCTGTACGCCGTACAGGTTCAGGCGGAAGGTAACGGACTGAAAGCGGTTGAAGGCGACGTGCAGGCGCAGGGTGCGCAGGTGGCAGTCGGGTGGCAGGGCCAGCAGGGTGCCCTGTTCTTTGGCCCGCTCGTCCTGGCCCGCGCCGGGCTCGGTGTAGAGGCGGGCCGTCATGAAACTGGAGCTGCCGGTGCGGCCCGTGGTGCGGGTGCGCACCTTGCCCGGCCGCACCGTAACGGCCGCCAACGCCACGGCGGCGGGCCGCAGCCGCACCGTGGCCCCGGCAGCCGGTGGCCCGGTGGCGGGCACTTCGGCAGTGGCATAGCCCACGCCCGAGGCCAGCACCCGCGCCGAGGCCGCTACTGAATCGGGCAACAGAAAGGCAAACCGCCCCGCCGAATCGGCCACCGTGCCAAAGGGCCGGCCGGCCACGCCCACCGAGGCAAACGGTACCGGCAGGCCCGTGGCAGCATCGAGCACCTGGCCGTGCAGGCGGGTAGTTTGGGCAAAAGCGAAGGGGCCGCAAAGCAGCAGGAGCAACAGCGGAAGCCAGATGCGCATAGCAGGACAAGGAATGTATTGCAGGCTGGAAGAGTCCGCGCCGATACGTAAGGTTGTCATGACCCGGGCCGCTTTTCTATCAGCAGCCCACCCCGTGCCCCGGTCAGCTATTCGCAGGAAACGGCTACAACAAGCAGAGATATGACTACGGAGGGCAGTAAATGACCGGCGACCTTTGTTCAGTAATTGGAAAGCGAGAACCAGCGGCGGTAGCCGGAGTACTTTCAGGTCCTAAACAGTCATGCTATGAAAAACGAGTCCCCACATAAGGTGAATAGCATCTCGGCCTATCATCAACTGATGGGGCTGCCCCGGCCGGAGCATCCGCTTATCAGCGTGGTGCGGTTTGAAACCATCACCCATTCGGCGGCCATGACCAGCGCGCCGCTGCTCAATAACCTCTATTCTATTGCGCTGAAGAAAAACTTCAACGGCAAGCTCAAATACGGCCAGCAGGTGTACGATTTCGACGAGGGCATGATGGTGTTTATGGCTCCCGGCCAGCTCCTAGGCATTTCTGCCGATGAAACCCTGCGCCACACGGGCTGGCTGCTGCTGGTGCACCCCGATTTTTTGTGGAATACGCCGCTGGCCAAAACCATCCAGCAGTACCCGTTTTTCAGCTACGCGGTGCACGAGGCGCTGCACCTGTCCGAGAAAGAGGAGCACATGATGACCGAACTGCTCCAGCGCATCGGCCAGGAGTACCACGGCGCCATCGACTCGTTCAGCCAGCGCGTTATCGTGGCCCAGCTGGAGCTGCTGCTCACGTATTCCGAGCGGTTTTACCAGCGCCAGTTCATCACCCGCAAAATCGCCAGCCACCAGCTGCTAACTCGCCTGGAAGACCTGCTGACGGCGCATTTCGATGGTGAGGCCCTGGCTCACGAGGGTCCGCCAACCGTGCAGGCCATTTCCGACCAGCTGCACGTGTCGCCCAACTATCTGAGCGGACTGCTGAAGAACCTGACCGGCCAGAGCACCCAGCAGCATATTCAGGATAAGCTTATCGAAAAGGCCAAGGAAAAACTGTCTACCACGGATTTGTCGGTGAGCGAAATTGCCTACGCCCTGGGGTTCGGGCATTCGCAGTCGTTTAGTAAGCTGTTCAAGACCAAAACGGCCCTTTCGCCGCTGGCTTTCCGTAACTCATTTAACTGAATCACTTCCCCTCCATCGTATGAAACTAGCCGCCAAAGGTCCTCTGCAACCCCCGCCCGTACTGTCCGGGCCGGGCCAGCAAACTGCCGAAATCATTCAGTCGTGGCCGGCTATTATTGCAGCCACCCACTGGGATTTCTACCACCGCACCCGCGTCGATGGAGCCGATTTTTACGTGGGGGAGGCCGAGCTGGGCCATATTCACCTAAACGGCGAAGTGCACTTGGCCGCAACTCCTGCCCTGGGCCTGCCGCTGCTCAAGCAACACCTGGCCAGCCCGTTGCCCTACGGTCAGGGGCCCGGCGACTGGGTCTCGTTTATGATTCGCACCGCCGCCGATGCCGACCACGCCACCTGGCTGTTTCGGCTGAACTACGACCGGCTGCGGGGTACCGCCGTGGACGTGCTAATCGAACGCCTGCGGGCCGTGAGCGGCAAATCATAGCTGCTTTAAGTTGCAACCCAGGCGAAATTTTGCTCTGTCAACGAAGCTGTTTACAAAGTACCCGGAGTCAATCAGACCGTCATGCCTCATCTGGTGTCCGCCTGTCAAGCATCTCTACCGCTTCCTCGCAGTCGTTCAACGAAGCAGTAGAGATGCTTCGACAGGCTCAGCATGACGGTCTTTCAACTTTGTAAACAACTTCAACCATATCACCACCACACCCCCTCATATCATGCTCGTCATCACCGGAGCCAACGGCCAATTAGGAGCCGCCATCATCGAAAACCTACTGCGCACCATGCCCGCCAGCCAGTTGGTGGCCACCACCCGCGAACCCGAAAAATGCGCTGACCTGGCCAAACGGGGCGTGCAAATCCGGGCGGGCGATTTTGGCCAGCCCAAGACGTTGCTAACCGCCTTCGCGGGGGCCGACCAGGTATTGCTGGTTTCTGCCAACAAGCTCGGAGAAGAGGCCCGGCAACTGCACCGTACTGCCATTGAGGCGGCCGGGGCTGCCGGGGCCGGCCGCATTCTGTACACCAGCCATATGGGCGCGCGGGCCGATTCGCCGTTTGAGCCGGCCCAGAACCACGCCGCCAGCGAGGCCATGCTGGCCGGGCAGCGGGTTGCCTACACCTCGTTGCGCCACGGTTTTTACGCTGAGAGTGCGCTGCACATGGTGGAGCACGGGCTGCGCGAAGGCGTGCTGCGGGTACCCGAAGACGGCCCCGTGAGCTGGACCACCCGCGCCGACCTGGCCGAAGCCGATGCGCTCATCCTGGCCCAGCCCGGCCGCTTCGGGGGCCTCACCCCGCCACTCACGGCCCTCGAAGCCATTACGATGGCCGACATGGCCGCGCTGGCCTCGGAAGTATCGGGCCGCGAAATCCGGCACGTAACGGTGACGGACGACGAGTGGAAGCAGGCAGCCGTGGCGCGGGGTACGCCGGCCCCGGTGGCCGAGCTGCTGCTGGGCACCTTCCGGGCCGCCCGGCGCGGCGACTTCGCGGCCACCGACCCCACGCTGCAAACTCTGCTGGGCCGTGCCCCGCAAACGATGCGCGAGGTGCTGGCCGGCTTTCTCAAGCCCATGGAATCGTAGAGAATAGCGCCGGCCCGGCCGGCTGAACCTCGCTACCAGAAACCAAAGCCCCCGTTCGGATTTTCCGGCGGGGGCTTTTTTCTGTAAATCTGAAGTTCAACAGCGGGAAGTAGCGCGCTACTTGTGGTGGCATTGTAGCCTAGTACCGTTCCTCCCCGCGCACCGAACTCAGCTCAATCAGATACTCGCAAGCCTGGCGAAAAACGTCCTGCTCGTCGGGGCTCTGGCGTAGTACCATGTGGTAGCCATTGGCCCGATGCGCCTCCAGCAGCCATTCGGCTCCGTCCAGCATACCGGGTCGCGGCTGACAAGCAGCTAATTGCTGAAAGCGGCTTGCTAGGAGTAAACGCTGGAATTGCTGCCACTGCTCCGGCGAAACGGCTACCGTAGTCTCTTCTGCCTTCACTTGTCTGGCCCGGCGCTTGCCCTCGGCTACTTGCTTTTGAAACCTTGGGTCAGCCATGGTCTCATGGTAGTATTTCCAAGCGCTTCTCCGTGCTTTATCGGATGCTCTTGGCGACAAGCTGTCAGGGTGAAATACGGTTAATGTGCTAAAGCCGGGACTTTTATCCAAAATTTGCGTGTGCAGAGTAGTTCCGGCAGAGTCACGGTGTAGTGTGAGCAGCACGGGCCGGTGGCAAGACCGCCGCCATAGAAACCGCACTATATCGGCTTCAAGGAAATAGTTGGAGAGAACAGGTGCCTCAAAATAGGTAAGCGCATAAGACGCACTATGTAATTCATAAGCGCAGTCCGCAAATCGAATGTCAGTATTAGCCCGTACAGAAGGCCTTTTCTCTTCAGGTAAATAGGCGTCGTGCAGTGAGTCGGCAGCCGGGAAGTAGAACGTCATCGAATCCCGTGGGTGGCCCTGGGCATCGGAAACCGCCGGATTTTGCGGGTAGGGGCCGGGGGTAGTGGGAGAGCCACAGGCGGCCAGCAGCAGAAACGGGAAGAGGAAACAGACGCGGCGCATAGGCAGGAGGGTATGATACAGCTGACGGAGCACAAGGTAATGTTGCCTTTCCAGCACACCAAACTACCCGCCCGCCGCGTTAAAACCAGTGAAAACGCCCATTCCGGGGCAACCCCGCCCGACTTTTCGCTACTTTTGGGTTCCTCCCGGGGCTGCTGGCGGCTGCCGGGGCCCTTTCCGCGCAACGACTTCTGATGAACCTATTTCCCCGTCTGGCGCTGGCCGCCACGCTGAGCGCCGCTGCCCCGCTGGCTGCCCTGGCCCAGCAAACCCAGGTATTTACGTCCGATGAACGCTTTTTCCAGGAAGGCCTGGAGCTCTTCGACAAGGGCAAGTACGGGGCCGCCCAGCAGGCGTTCCGCCAGTACCAGGGCCAGGTAGAGCGCCGCACCGGCCAGCTGGCCCCCGGCCGCCTCGCCGAAGCCGAATACTACGACGCTGTGGCCGGCCTCTACCTGCTGCACCCCGACGCCGAAGACCGGATTCTGTCCTTCGCGGCCAACAACCCGGCCCACCCCAAGGCCAGCCAGGCCTACTTCGAGCTGGGCCGCTTCTACTTCAATAAGAAGGACTACGTGCGGGCCATCGACTACCTGCAGAAGGTGGGGCCCGACAACCTGAGCGAGGACCAGCGGGCCGAATCGGAGTTCAAGCTGGGCTACAGCTACTTCGCCCAGAAGGAGTTCGACAAGGCCCGCCTGCAGTTCGACCGCAACAAGGCCGGCAACCACCAGTACCGCTACGCCAGCGCCTATTACGCCGGCTACCTGGCCTACCGGGCCGGCGACTTCGAGGGCGCCCGACGCGACCTGGCTGTGGCCGAGCAGAACGACGCCTACAAGCCCGTGGTGCCCGCCCTGATGGCCCAGATTCTGTATAAGGAAGGCGACTACGACGGCCTGATTGCCTACGCCCCCGAGGCCCTGCGCCAGACCCCGCCGCCCCAGAGCGCCGACGAAATCCAGCTGCTGCTGGCCGATGCCTACTACCAGAAGCAGGATTTCAAGGAAGCTGCTCAGTATTTCGATAAGTACGCCACCGGCCGCAAGAAGATTGAGCCCGAGGTGCAGTACAAAATCGGCTACGCCAACTTCCGGCAGGATGACTTCAAGGGGGCCATTGCCAGCTTCAAGGGCGTGGCCGCCCGCCGCGACTCGCTGGGCCAGAACGCGGCCTACCACTTGGGGCTGAGCTACCTGAAAACCAACCAGAAGCAGCTGGCACTAAACTCGTTTGGCGCGGCCCGGCAGCTCACGTTCGACAAGAACATCACCGAAAACGCCACGCTCAAGTACGCCCAGGTGAACTACGAGCTGGGCAACGGACCCGAAACCATTGCCGCTCTTCGCGACTTCCCGAAGCGGTTTCCGCGCTCCAAAAACCAGCCGGCCGTCGATGATTTGCTGAGCGAGAGTTTCCTGAACTCCTCCGACTACGCCCAAGCCCTGAGCTACCTCGACAAGCTCGACGACCGCAGCGCCAAGCTCAACGCCACCTACCAGCGCGTGGCTTTTCTGCAGGCCGCCACGCTCTACAACGACAACCGCTACCAGGAGGCCCTGCCGCTGCTCGACAAGAGCCTGCGTTACCCCGAAGACGACGCGCTGCGCGCCGCTGCGCAGGTGCTCAAGGGCGACATCTACTCCTACGGCCAGCAGTACCCGGCCGCTATTACGGCCTACCAGGCTGCGGCTCGCACCAGCCGCCGCGCCGCCGATACCGACTACGACCAGCAGGCCCGCTACGGGCTGGGCTACGCCTACTACAACACCAAGGACTATGGCCAGGCCCGCCAGCAGTTCCAGGCCTGGCTGCGCGACCCGGTGGCCAAACCGGCCGACGCCAACTACTACGACGTGACCCTGCGCCTGGGCGATTTGGCCTACCTGGCCAAGCAGTACCCCCAGGCCCTGGAGCAGTACGACAAGGTGATAAAGGCCAACGCTGCCGACAAGGACTACGCCTACTACCAGAAAAGCGTGGTGCTGGGGCTGCTGGGCCGTCGCGACGAAGCCGCTGCCACCCTCAGCACGCTGCTTAAAACCACCCCCGGCTCGCGCTACGCCGACGACGCGGTGTACCAGCAGGCCCAACTCGATTACGAGGCCGGCGACTTCCAGGCCGCCGTCAATGGCTTTTCGCGCCTGATTACCAACCGGCCCAACTCGCCGCTCATTCCGCAGGCGCTGCAGAAGCGCGGCATTGCCTACCAGAACCTTAACCAGCATGACAAGGCGGCCGACGATTTCAAGCGGGTGCTGCGCGAGTTTCCGCGGACTAAGTCGGCCCAGAGCGCCATTTACAGCCTGCAGGAAAGCCTGAGCGCGCAGGGTAAAACGGAGGAATTCGACCAGTATCTGGCCCAGTTCCGCCAGCAGAACCCCGACAGCAAGGCCGCCGAAAGCGTCGAGTTTGAGGCCGCCAAGTCGCTTTACCTGGCCGAGAAGTACGCCCAGGCCATTCCGCGCCTCGAAGGCTACCTGAAACAGTACCCCAGCACCGTGCTGGCCGCCGACGGCCGCTACTTCCTGGCCGACTCCTACCTGCGCACCGACCGCAAGGCCGAGGCTCTGCCGCGCCTGAAGGCGGTGGTAGAGGAAAACAAGAGCGAGTTTGTGAACCGGGCCGTAGGCCGGCTGGCCGACCTGGAGTTCGAAAACAAGAACTACGCCGAGGCCGCCAAGTACTACGCCCGCCTGCGCGAGGTGTCGCAGAACAAGCGCGAGGTGGCCAACGCGGGCATCGGGTTGCTGAAAAGCAGCTATGAAGCCGGCGACCTGGAAACCACCCGCCGCGTGGCCACCGAGCTGCAAACCCAGGGCGGGGCCGCCCTGAACGCCACCAACCTGGCGCTGCTCTACCTGGGCAAGGCCAGCCTGAAAGCCGGCGCCCTCGACCAGGCCGCCACCGAGCTGAAAGCCGCCGCCACCACGGCCAAGGACGAGAGCGGGGCGGAGGCCCAGTACCTGCTGGCCCAGACGCTGTTTCAGCAAAAGAAGTACCCCGAAGCCCTCGACGCCGCCTACAAGAGCAACGCCGACTTCGCCGGCTACGACCTGTGGCTGGGCCGCGCTTTCCTGCTGATTGCCGACATCTACAAGGAGCAGAACGAAATCTTCCAGGCCCGGGCCACGCTCAATTCCATTATCGACAACAAATTCCCGGTGGCCGAAGTGATAGCCGGTGCCAAGCAGCGCCTCGCCGCCCTGCCCGCCGACACTACCACCCCGGCGGCCCCCACCACGCCCGCGCCCACCGGCAAAAGCACCCCCAAAACCACCAAGCCCAAAGCCCCCGCCCGCAACTCGCTCACGGCCCCCGCAGACACCACCGCCACGCCCCGTTGACCGGCGTAGAGACGCGACCCTCCGCGTCTCGTCGTTGAACAATCTAGCTGAACATAGTCCCAAACGTATCTCCGCTTAGCGAGCCGTTCAACGGCGAGACGCGAAGGGTCGCGTCTCTACATCGTTGGTTCAGGTACGCCAGTACATCAACTTAGAAATCAGTAGTAAATAGGAGAGGGGTAGAGGGTGAGAAGGCTGCCCGAACAGTGACCTAATCATCCGAACCCTTAGCCCCCAAGCCCCCAACATGACCCATAAACTGCTGGCCGCTGCCGCCCTGCTAACCGTTGCCGCCCCGGCCTTTGAGGCCCGGGCCCAGAGGACGCCCGGCAAGATTGAGGACGCCGAAATCGAGATTGTGAAGGAGCGGGTGAACGAGTTGCCTACGGCCACCCGCAACTTCGAGAAGGTGAAGATTGAGGCCCCGGCCAAAACGCCCGCGGCCCCCAACTACACCTACCCCGACTTCCGGCTGCCGGCCGATAAGCTCAACCCGACGGTGCGCGTGCTCACCATCCGGCAGGAGCAGTTACCCGAGCTGAGCGGCAACTACCTCAAGGCCGGCATCGGCAACTACGGCACCGCCTACGGCCGCGCCTACCTGCACAACAACCGCTTGGAAAACGCGAGCTACGGCCTCGATTTCAAGCACCTCTCGTCGAGCCGCGGCCCGGTTGACCGCGAGAACTCGCGCCAGAGCCAGACCAGCCTGGGCCTGAACGGCGAAACCTACAGCGGCCCGCTGGTGCTGGGCGCCAAAGTGAACCTGGGCCGGGAGCGGTACAATTTCTACGGCTACAACCGCAACGTCATCGAGCTGCCCGAGGCCGACAGCCTCAAGCAGGTGTTTAAGCGGGCCGGCGTGCTGGTGTACGCCCGCAACCGCGCCCGCGACGCGGCTTTCCAGTACGATTTGGGCCTCGGATACAACTATTGGTCCGACGCGTTCAAGGCCAGTGAAAGCAACGTGTACGCCACGCTGCGCTCGACCTATAAGCTGACAGAAGCCAGCCGCGTGCGCGTCGATGGCGACGTGTCGTTCATCTCCCACAAGGATTCGATAACCGATACCCGGCCCTTCTTCCAGGTAGCGCCGGTTTTCGAAACGACCCTTAACCGGCTGGCCCTGCGCGTGGGCGCCACGCTGGGCTACACCGGCGACACCATTAACGACGCCCGCCAGTTCAACGTGTTTCCGGCGCTGCGGGCAGCCTATACCGTTACCGAAGACAAGTTCGTGGTGTATGCCGGGCTGGGTGGGGGCATCCAGCGGGTTACGATGTACGACCTGAGTACCGAAAACCCCTGGCTGGCGCCCAACGTGCGCGTGGCCGACACCCGCCGAGGCCCTACGCTCTACTTCGGCTTCGATGCTACGCCCGCCCGCGCCCTGGAGGTGAAGGCCCGCGTAACGCTCTCCAACGACCAGAACCTATACTTCTACAACAACTCGGCCCGCGACACCACCAAATTCGAGTTGGTGTACGACCGGAAATCAACCCAGCTTTTCAACCTGCACGGCGAGGTGCTATACAACGGCGCCGAGAAGCTGCGCCTGGGCCTGAAGGCCGATTACAACGGCTACAACGTAAAAACGCTGGCCCAGCCCTTCCACCGGCCCAAGTTCCAGTCGGCTCTGTTCGGCTCGTATAATTTCTACGACAAGCTGCGGGTAGGCGCGGAGTTGTATACGCTGAGCGCCAGCTATGGCACGGGGTTGCGCTCCGGCGGCGCTTTCCCCGGCGGCAGCCTGACCCGCGAAGCCCGCCTCACCGACACCGTAATCGACCTGAACCTGCGCGGTGACTACCAGCTGACGGAGCAGTTTTCCATCTTCGTGCTGGGCAACAACCTGCTGGGCCGAAGCAATATACAGTACCTCAACTATCCGGTGAAAGGCATCAACGTGCTGGCCGGCGCGAGCTACCAGTTCTAGCGGCCCGTTGCCGAAAAAGCGGCATATCAACTCATCATTCCGTACATTTCGGTTTCTGTTTCCTGCTCCGACCGACTCCCTACCTATGCTAGCCGACCATATCCGGGCCCTGCTCCAGCACCACGACTGCGTTATCATCCCTGATTTTGGGGGCCTGATTGCCGACTATGCGCCGGCCCGCATCCATCCGGTGCGCCACACGCTAACGCCGCCGGCTAAGCGCGTGGCCTTCAACCAGAGCCTGACCCGCAACGACGGCCTGCTGGTAGATGCGCTGAGCCAGCGGCTGGGCGTGAGTCCGGTGCAGGCCCGCGAGCTGGTGCAGCAGGCCGTGCAGTGCATGCAGCAGGAGTTGGCCGCCGGCAACCGCACCGAGCTGGGGGGAATTGGCAATTTCAAACAGGCTCCCGGTCGGGGCCTGGAGTTTGAGTACACCGGCTCCGAAAACCTGCTCGGTGCCAGCTTCGGGCTACCCGAGTTGGTGTCGCGCCCGGTGCGGGCCACCGATGCGCTGCTGGCCCGCGAGCGGCCCACGGCGGCCCCGCAGCTGCGCACCCGCCGCCTCGGCTGGGTATGGCGCACGCTCGGCGTTACGGCCATTGTGGGTCTGGTCCTGTCGGCCAACTATATGTTTGCCGACCTGACTGGCTACCTGCCCGACGCCCTGCGGGGCCAGTCGGTGGCGGGTCCTACTGCCCCGGTGCCCGCACCGCGTCAGCAGGCCAGCCTGAGCAGCGCCGCCACCCGCCTGACGGAAAGCCCCACCGCGGCTCCGGCCACCGATGAGTCGCCTTCCGCGCCCACCGCTGCAGCAGAAGCTCCGGCCAACAAACCCGCTCCGTTGACCGCTGTGGCTCCGACCAGCAAGGCCGCTGCCGCGGTAGTCGCCACGCCCGACCAGGGCACCAAGCCGGCCGCCCCGAAAGCCGCCGCCAAGCCTAAAGCGAAAGCTCCGGGCTGGGAGAAGGCCGCCGCCACCAATGCAACCGCCGGGGCTTCGGCGGCGACTGTTAGTAAGCGTACGGGCCGTTACTATGTAATTGCCGGTTCGTACACCACGTTGGTTAATGCCGAGAAGGGCCGCCAGGCCCTGGTGCGGATGGGCCACCCGGCCCGCGTGCTGCTGCCCGCGCCCGGCAGCCGGCAGTTCATGCTTTCGGCCGCCGATTTTTCCGACCGCACCTCCGCCGACCGTCAGGCCAGCATCCTGCGCAAGCGCATGGGCGACCTGTGGATTAAACAGTATTAAGATAAGTGCTTAGTTGATAGTGCCTAGAAACTCGTCATCCTGGAAAAGCAGTGCGTTTCCCAAGTCAGCCTACGTCAGCACGACGAACCGGCTGCCGGGGAAACATACTGGCTTCGTCAGGATGACGTTCTTTTACGGCCTGCCTAACCGCTAAGCATCCATCTCCATCAGCCTACGCACTCTCAACCAAGCACTACGCCCTAACGAATGACGCTTCTGTCTCTGTTTCTGCAACTTCAGGTGGGCGACCCCACAGCAGTGCCTGCTGGCTCGCCCGCGGCCGCCGATTCGGCCGTAACTGCCGCCAACCAGGCCGTAGCCGAGGCCTCGGGCCTCTCGCTGATTGACCTGATAATAGCCGGTGGCTGGATTATGGTGCCGCTGTTTCTGCTGCTCTTCCTCACGATTTACATCATGCTGGAGCGCTACCTCACCATCCGCAAGGCCGGAGCCGTGCCCGAGTCGTTTATGCCCGGCATTGGCAACCTGATGGTGAAAGGCGACCTGCAAGGGGCCAAAATGCTGTGTGCCCAGAACCCCACGCCGCTGGCCCGCATGATTGAGAAAGGCATCCGGCGGGTGGGCCTGCCGCTGAGTGAAATTGAAACCAGCGTGGAAAACGTGGGCAAAATTGAAATTGCCCGCCTCGAAAAGAACATCAACGTGCTGGGCATCGTGGCCGGCATCGCGCCCATGCTGGGCTTCGTCGGCACAATTATCGGCGTAATCAAGATTTTCTACGCCATCAGCTCGACCGGCGACTTTGGTATTGCCCAGATTTCGGGTGGCCTCTACACCAAAATGGTGACCTCGGCGGCCGGCCTCATCATCGGCATCATCGCCCACATCGGTTACCACTGGCTCAGCATTATGGTCGAGCGCATGGTGTTCCGCATGGAGCACTCGGCCGTCGAGTTCATGGACATTCTGCAGGACAACTAGAAGTTTTGAGCTGTTAGCTAGTAGCTGTTAGCCGTTAGCCTGATGTTCAGGCAACAGGGTAGCAGCTACTGGCTAACAGCTAATAACTCTCAGCTAACAGCTTAAAAAATGAATCTCAGCCGGCGCCGTAAGCTTTCATCCCACGTCGAGACCAGCTCGATGAACGACATCATGTTCTTCCTGATGCTGTTCTTCCTGATTGTGTCGACGATGGTGAACCCGAACGTGATTAAGCTCATGCTGCCCAATGCCCGCTCGGGCAAGCAGGCCATGAAGCAGCCCATCACCATTTCGGTTGATGCGGCCGGCACCTACTTCCTGGACCGTACGCCTATTACGGCCACCGAGCTGGAGCCCGAGCTGGCCCGCCGCATCACCGGCCTCGAAAGCCCCACCGCCGTACTACGGGTAGATGCTTCGCTGAACGTTCAGAAACTGGTCGACATCCTCGAAATCGGAAACCGGCTCAAAATCAAAATGGTGATGGCCACCCAGGCCCAGCAGGGGAAATAATTTTTAGGGCTTAGGTGTTAAGGTTCAGGTTGTTCTAAGACCTGAAATGAAGCCTTCCCAACCAAGCCCTGATACCTAAACCCTAAGCCCTAACGAAATGGAATACCGCGAAGAACACCGGCGCGAGGCCCTCATCGGAACCGTGCTATTTCACGTGGCCCTGGCGGTGCTGTTCTTTTTCGCCGTGTTCAAGGGGCCCGACCCACCGCTCGACACCTTGGGGGGTGATGGCGTAGAACTGAACTACGGGGTGGATGAGGTCGGCTCGGGTGATATTCAGAGCCAGGCCCCGGCAAACGAGTCGAAGAACCGCGAGGACAGCCGCCCGCCCGCCGCCCAGCCCGACCCCACGCCGCCCCAGCCCACCGCCCAACCCGACCCCACGCCCGC
>NZ_QVLT01000018.1 GCF_003417065.2 Hymenobacter lapidiphilus
ACCAGGGCGGTGCCGCGGGCTACCGCTTCGGGCCCGACACTACCTCCACCATACTTCCCGGGGAGAGGTATTGCTGGTTATACTACTCGGAGAAACACGCCTTCCAGGTAGAATATGTTGTGCGGCTGTTCTGCTTCGTATTCGGCTGCCTCCTCCTCTTCATCCTCCTGCACGTTTATATCGAACGGCTGTTCGTCTTCTTCATCTTCACCAAATAGCTCATCGGCCGGATAGGTACAGGAGAGCTTGAGTGCTACGTTCGGCAATGAAATAGGAGCGCTGGCTTCGGTCGTATATTCGAGTAAACAGGGCCACTTCTGAACAGTGGCTAGTGCTTCGGCTACGTCTTCCTGTAGCACTGGCGAACGAGGGCCAGCTAGGCGCAGGAGTAGGTCGAGTTGCTGAAAGGGTAGCCCTAGATGGAAGAAGTGCGTATCCCCATCGAAATCGGTAGTCGCCCAGATAGTCACGTCGTCGGAGTTATCGAAAACAATGGCGGTCAGGTGTACCTGTTCGATAAAAAAATCCGTGTCATCGGCCAGCGCGTCAATTAGTCTTCTCATCTTTTTGGGGTTGGCGAAACGGAGTAACTGGTCATTGTCGCCGTTATTCTTTTCAAAGAAATAACAAAAGAGGCAAAACGGTGCTACCTGCCCCCGGAATGTCGGGGCAGAGTGTCCTGTGTTAATTCGTAGTCTGCGTTGTCAGGCTGCCTGAAACAGCTCCAGCGTGATGTGGTCGGCCAAGAGCTTGCCGGCATCGGTCAGGCGCAGGCAGCCGGCTTCCAGCGTTGCAAGGCCGGTCGTCTGGAGTTGGGCCAGGTAAGCGGCGCGGGTAGCTGGCAAGTCTGTGTCCAGCTGGTCGCGCAGGTAGTTCAGGTCGCAGCCGCGGGCCGTGCGCAGACTGGTCATGAGGTATTCGTTGGCCTTGTCCACCGGGCTGAGGACCTCCACGGTGGCTGGTACGGTGCCTTCGTCGAGCACGGCGGCTACGTAGCGCGGGTTGTTGGCCAGCGTGGCGTGGCGGCTGTGGCCGTTGAAGGAATGGGCGCTGGGCCCCAGGCCCAGGTAAGGCACCCCAGCCCAGTAGGCCGAGTTGTGGCGCGACTCGCGGCCGGGCCGGCAGAAGTTGCTGATTTCATACTGCTCGTAGCCGTGGCGGGCCATTTCGGCCAGTAGCATTTCAAACTGCCGGGCTACGAACTCGTCGGGGGGCGGCAGGAACTTGCCTTTGCGCAGCTGCCGGCCGAACACAGTATCAGGCTCGATAGTGAGAGCGTAGCAGGAGAGGTGCGGTACCTGGAGCGCAAACGCCGCTGCCATGTCAGCTTCCCAGATGCTGTGGTCGGGCGCGGGCACTCCATAAATCAAATCCACCGAAATGCTCTCAAAGCCCGCGTCCTGGGCCCGCCGGACGGCCGTGCCTGACTCTTCGGCCGAGTGCGCCCGGTTCATGAGACGCAGGTGTGGCTCGTGGAAGCTTTGCAGCCCGATACTGAGTCGGTTGACGGGCGAGGCCGACAGCTCGCGTACTTTGGCGGGAGTCAGGTCGTCGGGGTTGGCTTCGAGCGTAATTTCGGCATCGGTGGCCACTGAAAACCGGTTGTTGATGGCCGTGAGTAGCTGGTCCAGCTCCGCCGCCGAAAGTAGGGAGGGGGTGCCGCCACCGAAGTAAACGGTTTCTATGGTTGCGCCCGGTTCCAGGTAAGCGGCCCGCAGATCCATCTCGGCTACCAGCGCATCTACCAGGCGGCTCTTCAGGTCCATGCTGGTGCTGAAGTGGAAGTCACAGTAGTGGCAGGCCTGCTTGCAGAAGGGGATATGGAGGTAGATACCGGGCAAAGGAGGGGGCAGAAGAACTGCTGAAATATGCGCGAAGCGGGCCCGCT
Source organism: Hymenobacter lapidiphilus (assembly GCF_003417065.2). Taxonomy (GTDB): domain Bacteria; phylum Bacteroidota; class Bacteroidia; order Cytophagales; family Hymenobacteraceae; genus Hymenobacter. The sequence goes on from NZ_QVLT01000018.1 coordinate 1,889, forward strand.
GGAGCGGCGCCCCGGCTGTAAATAAGTTATGCGGGGTCGTTTAGTGAGGCGGGGCCGGCGGCGACGAAGCGTGTTCCGCTACCCAAAAAGTATCTTCGGGAAATTAAACGTCGCGGTTCGCGTTGCACTGGCACAAATGTACGTCCGCATCCTCGCTTTCTGGTGTTTGCTGCTGAGCGCGGCCGGGTGGGCAGCGGCCCAGGGCAGCACGCCGCTGAACCCGGCTGCCCCGCCGGTTTCGGCCGTGCCCGCCGCATCCCCGCCGCCCGATTCAGCCCGTAAAGCTGTGCCGGCCCCGATCCGCCCGGTGCGGCCCGTGGTGCTGCGCCTCGAAATCGAGGCTGCTGATGAAGCCCTGTTGCGGTCCTACCGCTACCGTCGGCAGCTGCCCGACTCGCTGGCTGCCTTGCGCGAAGTCCGTACGCTGGTGCTGGCTCTACAGGCCGATGCTTACCTCACAGCCTCGGCTGATGAGCTGCGCTGGGAGGACGCTGATACGTTGCGCGTGCGTCTGTACGTGGGTGAGCAGTTCCGATGGGCCCGGCTGCGCAACGGCAACCTCGGCGACGCACTGCTGGAGCGGGCCGGCTTCCGCGAAAAACTTTACCAGCAACAGCCGTTGCGGCCGCAGGAATGGGTGAAGTTCCAGGAAAACGTGCTTCATGAGGCTGAAAACCAGGGCTACCCCTTCGCCACCGTGGGCCTCGACTCGCTGGCATTGCGCGGTACCGATATTGAGGGCCGGGTGGTATTGCGTCGGGGGCCGGCCATTGTGTTCGACTCCATTCAGATTGTTGGCCAGACCAAAACCAAGGCGCGCTTCCTGAGCAAATACCTGCAGATAACGCCCGGCGAGCCTTTCAGCCAGCAGCGCCTGCTGGAGGCCGACCGCCGCCTGCGCCAGCTGCCGTATCTGCAGGTGAAGGCTGCGCCCGAGGTACGTTTTGCCCGGGGCCGGGCGCGGGTGTACTTCCTGCTTGATGACCGCACGGCCAATCAGTTTGACGCCATTGTGGGTGTGCTACCCAACCCCAACCCGGGACTGGGCCAGAAGAAGGTGCAGATAACCGGCGACGTTACTTTGAACCTGCGCAACATCGGGGGCGGGGGCAAGGGCCTGGGCGTGCAGTGGCGCAAGCTCGATGCCACATCCCAGCTGCTCGACGCTCAGTACCTGCATCCCACCTTTTTTGGCACTCCGTTGGAAGTCAGTGCCTCGTTTAATCTGCTCAAGCAGGATACATCCTTCCTTACTACCCGGCCGCGAGTGCAGGTGGCTTACCCCACGGCCCGGGCAGGGCGGCTGGCTGTGTTTTTCGAGCAGCGCAATTCCCGCCTGCTCAACCAAAACTCCACCCTGCAACAGGCTACCAGCCTGCCCGACAACATCGACTCACGCTTTGGCTCCTACGGCCTCGACTACACCTGGAACACGCTCGACGACCCCTATTTCCCGCGACGAGGCCTGCTATTGAGCGGGCAGGCGGCCATCGGCACCAAGCGCCTCAGCCCCAACTCCGACGTGAAGCCCGAGCTATACAACGGCCTGGCCCTGCGCACCCGCCAGGTGAGCCTGGGCTTACGGGCCGAACGCTACTTCCGCCTCGGGCGGGCCGGGGTGCTGCTCACACGGCTGCGGGGCGAGGCCCTGCTCAACGACCGGCTGTTTCTTAACGACCTGTTCCGGCTGGGCGGGCTGGCGACGCTGCGCGGCTTCAACGAGCTGAATTTCTACGCCAGCCAGTATGCAGTGGGCACGGCCGAGTTCCGCCAGTTCACCGGCCCCGATACCTACCTGTTCGTTTTTGCCGACCAAGCCTACCTGCGCCGCGACCTGCCCAACGACCCCTACCCGCGCGATACGCCCACTGGCCTGGGGGCAGGCCTGAGCTTCCGCACCGGCGCAGGCCAGTTCCAGTTCGTGTACGCGTTGGGCCGCAGCGAGCAGCAGCGCTTCGGGTTAAGCTCGGGTAAAATCCACTTCGGAATTACCAGCCGGTTTTAGCACCCGTTAAAAGACGTCGTCCAGCCCAGGACGACCGGTCTTTTAACGGGTTAAGAATCCTACTTCAACGCTTTCTTCAGTTCGCTGGCAGCCAAATCCTGGGCCTCGCGGGCCTGGGGCACCACGGCCCCCATCCCGAAGAACTCGTGCGTGACGTTGGGGTAGAGCTGATAAGTAACGGGCACGCCGGCCGCTTTTAAGTTGTCAGCCAGCGTTTTGCCCTCGCTCATGAGCGGGTCGATACCGGCGCCGATAACGGTAGCAGGCGGCAGGTTTTTCAGGTTGGCATTTACCAGGTCAATCATGGGGTTCTTGCCATCGGCAGGGCTGCGTAGGTAGTATTTAAAGAACCAGCCCATGAAGTCTTTGTAAAGCGGCTTCGACTTATTATGCTCTAGGTAAGATGGCGTGTTCATGTCATAGCCCGCAATCGGGAAGACGAGCAATTGGTGTTTGGGCATTTGCACGCCTTTGTCGCGGGCCATCATGCTCACGGCGGCGGCCAGGTTGCCACCGGCACTCTCGCCGGCCACGGCTACGCGCTTAGGGTCGCCGTTGAAAGTGCCGGCGTTTTTCAGTACCCACTGGTAGGCTGTGAACGAATCGTTGTGGGCAGTAGGGAATTTGTTCTCGGGGGCCTGGCGGTAGGCTACCGAAGCCACGATGGCGCCGGTTTTAGCCGCCAGGGCGCGGGCCGAGGCATCATAGGTGTCGAGGTTGGCAATTACCCAGCCGCCGCCGTGGTAGTACACTACCACCGGCAGGGGGCCGGTGGCGCCGGCCGGTGTGTAGAGTCGCACCTTTAGGCCCGGCTCCACCATTTTGCTCAGGGTATCTACGTCGGCATAGGGCGCCGGAATGTTGTATTTCTGCATCACGGCCATCAGCGCCTCCTTGAAAGAAGGTGCTTTGCGCACTTCGGCAGGCGTGAGCTTATCGGGTGGGGTGGGGCCGCTGAGGCTGTCGAGTTTTTCGATAACGGCCAGCATCTCGGGGGCAATGTTGGGCGCCCACGCCGGAGCCGGGCCAGTGGGCTTTACGGTGGCCATTGCGGCGTTGCTGGCTGCGGGCATATTGTCGGTAGTGGCCCCTGCGCCGCTGTCTGTGCTAGTGGTGGTCGTTTCAGCGGTTTGGTTAGGGCCGCAGGCTGCCAGGCCTAGGCCGGCAAGCAAGACGGGAGCCAGCCAAAGCTGGCGCGAATAAAAAGAGTTCTTCATCATACGGAGCATTACTAGTGGGAAAGCGTGGATTGGGGTTGCGATTATTTGGTACGTAACCCGTATTTAATTGTAACCAATGCACCCAAATTGTATACACTGCTAAAGTGAGTCTGGCACTGCACAATAAATTTTATAGCTGATACTCAACCGACAGGAGCCATTGCCGCGTTATTTAGGCCTGTTACTGGTAGGTTTCCGAAAAACCCTGCTACATTTGTATTACCAAACAGTGCGGGGTGGAGCAGTTGGTAGCTCGTTGGGCTCATAACCCAAAGGTCACTGGTTCGAGTCCAGTCCCCGCTACCTAAAAGGGCGTCTCCATTACGGAGATGCCCTTTTCTTTTGTCCATAGCGGTAGAAAGTACACTGCCGATGTTAATGGCCAGTGTAGTATGCCGGAAACGTAACGGGCCGCAACTGAATGTTGAGGCCCCTTACGTTATATCCCATAGCGGGGCACTTTAGAACCAGCGGGCGGCCAGCTGCGCCAGCTGCTCCAGGTAGTGCTGGTCGGTGGTATCGAAGTCGTTGAGCAGGTCGCTGTCGACGTCGAGGACGGCCACTACACAACCATCCTGGATTACGGGCACCACGATTTCAGATTTTGAGGCGGAGCTGCAGGCAATGTGGCCGGGAAACTGCTCTACGTCGGGTACGAGCAGGGTAGTGGCCTGGGCCCAGCTGCTGCCGCACACGCCTTTGCCGTGTCGGATGCGGGTGCAGGCAATAGGTCCCTGGAAAGGGCCGAGTACCAGCTCATCGTCTTTCACCAGGTAGAAACCCACCCAGAAAAAGCCGAATGCCTGACGCAGGGCGGCGGCGGTGTTAGCCAGGTTGGCCACTAGGTCGGGCTCGCCGGTGGTCAGGGCGGTAAGCTGGGGTAGCAGCTGGCGGTATTGGTCGGCTTTGCTGAGGGTCGTATCGAGCAGAAGTTCTTCGGCCATATAAAAAGGAAGTGCAAAGAGAGAAGTAGCAGACCGGGGTATCGGCCGGGCACCGGCTTGGTGCGGGTACAAAGATACAGTGCCAACCTGGTGCCCGCTCAACGCGGGAGGCACTTCCAAATCTCGACCGAAAAATGGAAATTAGCTCAATAGTAAAGATCGGCCGGGTTGCTGGTGTTGTTGCGAAAACAAAATTCCAAACCCCAATCCTGATAGCCGCCCGGCTCGTATCAGCTATCAAACCGGGCTTGTGCGCCGCGCTTCACCTGGTTCTCTGCTCTCTCCCACACAGCCAAATCCCACCCCCGCATGCGTAAAGTTGTACTCTATATTGCTACCAGCCTCGATGGCTACATTGCCTCACCCGATGGCTCGGTAGAGTGGCTGCCCACCGCCGGCCACGACTACGGTTACGCCGAATTTCTGGCCAGCGCCGATACCACGCTGCTTGGCCGCGCCACCTACGAGCAGGTACTCGACTCCGGCCCCTGGCCCTACGCTAACCTCACCAATTACGTGTTCAGTCGCCAGCCCCCGGCCGGGGTGCCCCCGCATGCGTCGGTGCAGTTCGTCAGCGACGAGCCGGTGGATTTTGTACGTGCGTTGCGCCAGCAGTCCGGCCGCACCATCTGGCTGATTGGAGGCAGTACGCTGGCCTCGCCACTGCTCACGGCCGGGCTGGTAGATGAGCTGATGCTGTTGGTATTGCCCCGGGTGCTGGGGTCTGGTATTCCGCTCTGGCGCCACCAGGCGCAGCCCCAGATGCTTCAGGTGATACGCACCCAAACCTGGCCCGATGGGACGGTGCTACTGCATTATAAACTGCCCAAAAAAGATTGATTCTGAGTCAACCGGATAAACGGTAAAACCGGCTAGCTTCACGGCTTTAGCCGGTTTTTCATTTCTATGTCTCTCGATTTTCGAGCTTTACTTGCCGCCGCCCTGCTCGTAGCCCTGGCCCATCCGCTTTATGCCCAACGCATCCTCACCGGAACCGTGCAGGACGTGCAAGGGGCCGCGGTGCCCTTCGCGGTATTGGAGCTGCCAACCCAGAAGCTCGGCGTGCAGGCCGACAACGAGGGCCGCTTTTCCTTCCCGCTCCCCGCCGGCCTCACCCCCACCGATTCATTGTCTGTCTCGGCCCTAGGATATGAGCGGCGGCGCGTGCCAGTGCCGGCTGGGGCTACGGCCGCGTTGCGGTTGGCCGCGCTACCCGTGTCGTTGAATGAGGTGGTGGTGCGGCCGGGAGTTGCCATGTGGGTGGGATTTGCAGGTGAGTTGAAAGATACCGGTTTTGGCCAGAGTGGTCTATCGAAGGAAAACAACACGGGCTGGCAGATAGCCCGATTTTGTCAACCTCCTACCGATGGCTACCTTACAGCCGTACGCTTCTTCGTGAAGCCCGGACGATGCAGTAAAACCAGTGTACGCACTCCTTTTCGGGTGCGGGTGTATGCGGCCGACGGACCTAATGGCAGCCCCGGTACCGATTTGCTGTCTGTGTCCGTATTAACAGCAGCTCTCAACAAAGGCTGGGTTTCTATGGATTTGAGCCGCTACGGAATATTATTTCCACGGCAGGGGGTGTACGTGGCAATGGAATGGGTGCATACTTCCGATGAATTTCTCTGCTCCTACACCACTACCGATTTCAACTCCAAGCAGAAAAAGCAGGATTTCTCCTACGGACAGTCTTTGATGGCTGCTCACGTGCCAGAAACAGCCGCGCAAACCTGGTATTACACCATAAAATATGGCTGGCTCAAATTTACCAGCCGCGACCCGACCGGCCAGCGTATGGTGGGTGATGCTGCTATCCAAGCGCGATTCCAGCCATAGTATCCAAAAACAGCAGCGGCGGCTCCCGATTCGGAAGACGCCGCTGCTGTTTTTGAATATTGTCAACCGCTTAAAACAAGCTTGGTGGCGGGGTTTTGAGCTGGGCAATAACGGTCTGGCCGCCTTTTACCTTCTCGCCAATCTGCACCTTTATTTCGGTGTCGAGGGGCACGAAGATGTCGACTCGCGAGCCGAACTTGATAAAGCCAAACTCCTCACCCTGGCTTACCTCGTCGCCCTCGTTCACATACCACACAATGCGGCGGGCCATGGCGCCGGCAATCTGGCGGAAAAGCACCAGCGGGCCAGCTTCCGACTCGACCACCACCGTGGTGCGCTCGTTTTTGGTGCTGCTTTTGGGATGCCAGGCCACCAGATAATTGCCCGGGTGATACTTGAAGTAGCGCACAATGCCCGAAATTGGGTTCCGGGTGATATGCACGTTAATTGGCGACATGAAGATGCTGATCTGCATGCGCATGTCGTCGAAGTACTCGGGCTCCTGCACGTTCTCAATTACCACCACCTTGCCGTCGGCGGGGGCGATAATCAGGTCTTCGTGGGTGAAAAGACGGCGGGCCGGGCTGCGGAAAAACTGCAGCAGAATCAGGAATACGATAACCGAGATGCCGGCGAAAACCTGATTAAAACCGCGGTTGTCGGCGTTGTAGCGGAATAGCAGCAGGTTTACGACCAGCAGCGCCAGCAGCGTAAAAAATAGAATCCGTCGTCCTTCCTTGTGGATTTTCATAAATCACTGATGTGCGCTTGTTGGCCTGATTACACTGATTCAGGTAGCTCGTGGCCGGTCCGTAAGTGGACCGTTGGAGCTTTGCGCGGATTACTGCTTACGTTGAGTTAGCCAATTTCGATGGTAGAATAGCGCTCAAAGCAGCCAGGCTACACGAAGATAGCCCGAACCAGCGGCTCGGGCTATCCGAAAACAAATATACGTGCACAAGCCATATGTCGCGCCAGTACCCGAAAGCTGCCAAGCGCCGGCCGCTAAATGGTCCGTCTGCCCGGTATGCTTGCATCAGCGGCAGTCAGGCGCATCCATGAAGCCGGGGCTTTAGTAGCCGCCGCGGAACTTGTAGGTCTGGGCTACTTTGTCGATGGCTACCACGTAGGCGGCGATGCGCATGGGCACATCGTACTTTTGGCTGGTCTGGTACACTTTTTCGAAGGCGTCGTTCATGATGCGGTCGGCGCGCTCGGTCACCATTTTCTCGCTCCACTTGAAACCCTGCTTGTTCTGCACCCACTCGAAGTAGGAAACGGTTACGCCGCCCGAGTTGGCCAGAATGTCGGGCACCACCATAATACCCTTCTCATTGATAATAGGGTCGGCCGAGGCGGAAGTAGGGCCGTTGGCGCCTTCCACGATGAGCTTGGCCTTGATGGCGTGGGCATTGTGCTCGGTGATGACGTCCTCAACAGCGGCTGGCACGAGCACGTCCACATCAGTGGTGAGCAGGTCGTCGGCGCGCGCGAGCATTGTGGCGCCCTGGAAGCCGTCAAGGCGGCCGGCGTGGGCGTTTTTGTAGGCAATGGCCTCGTCGATGTCGATGCCGTTTTCGTTCCAGTAAGCGCCGCTCACATCCGAAAGACCCTTGATTTTCACGCCCTTCTCGCTCAGTAGCTTAGCTGCCCACGAGCCCACGTTGCCAAAGCCCTGCACTGCCGCCGACACCGTGTGCGGGTCAAGGTCGAGCTTTTTGAGGGCCGCCATCGTGGCTACCATCACGCCGCGGCCGGTGGCCTCGGTGCGGCCCAGCGAGCCGCCCATTACCAGCGGTTTGCCCGTTACCACGGCCGGCGAGGTGCCGCCCACGGTCTTCGAAAACTCGTCCATCAGCCAGGCCATCTCGCGCGGACCGGTGCCCATGTCGGGCGCCGGAATGTCGCGGTCGGGGCCGAATACGTCTTTCATGGCCAGCGTGTAGCCGCGCGTCATGCGCTCCAGCTCGCCGCTGCTCATGGTGGATGGCTCGCAGATGACGCCACCCTTCGCTCCGCCGTACGGAATGTCTACCACGGCGCACTTCCAGGTCATCCAGGCCGCCAGGGCCTTCACCTCGTCGAGGTGCACGTTTTTATCGTAGCGGATGCCGCCCTTGCTTGGGCCCAGGATGGTGTTGTGAATCACGCGGTAGCCCTCGAACACGCGCACCTTGCCGTTGTCCATCGTGACGGGAATGTGCACGATGACCTGCTTGTCGGCGGCTTTGAGCACTTCGTACGTTTCTTCGTCGAGGCCGAGAATTTCAGCCGCCACGTTGAAGCGCGACATCATCGATTCGAGCGGGTTTTCGGCATCAACGCGGGGGGCCGGCTCTTTGTACTTGTAGACCGTGGTAGCAGCCATACGGGTGGGGATTGGGTGGGGGGAATAAGATAGCGGCCCCGAAAAAACGGAGCCGCGGGTGGAATTCGGGAGCAAAGGTAGGCCTTTACTTTGGAGTGGAGAGGGGGGCAGTGATGCAGGCGTATTTCCTCCGCTTATGGTCTGATTACGAACCGAAAACCAGTTGCAGGACGGCCAGTACGGGCAGAATAAACAGGAAGGCATCGAAGCGGTCGAGCAGGCCGCCGTGGCCGGGCATGATGCGGCCTGAATCTTTGACCCCCACGCTGCGCTTGAGCATGGATTCGGCCAAGTCGCCGAGCGGCCCGAACAGGGCTACCACGCCGGCCACTACCAAGCGGTAAGTGAGCGAGAGTTCGGGTAGCAGCCAGCCCAGGGCCGCGCCTACCAGCAACGTGAACAGGAAGCCGCCAACGGCACCTTCCCAGGTTTTGCCGGGCGAGATTTTAGGCGCCAGCTTGTGCTTGCCCATAGTTTTGCCGGCCGCGTAGGCCCCGATATCGGAAGCCCAGACCATAAACAGCAGCGCAAACACGCGGCGGTAGTCGTAGCCGCCCGGTCCGCTAAAGGCCACCACCGTGAGCAAACTCATGGGCAGGCTCACATAGAGCAGCCCCAGCAGGGCCACGCCCACGTTAGAAAACGGCGCGAACCGCTGCTCGGCGCGAGGCCAGGAGTACATTTCGCGCAGAATCAGCAGCACCGGCAGCAGCGCAGTCAGGCCTAGGGCCGAGTTGCGCAGGTAACCCAAATCGGACACGGCCAGGGGTACGGTTGCGTTGGCCAGTGTCCGGAAATCGGTGAGCGCGGCTACGCTGGCAAACAGCAGCAGGCTGATGCCCACGCCCAGCCCGGCGGCCGGCTTGTAGCCCGCCTGGCGCATCATGCGGTAGAATTCCAGCAGCATTCTGGCCTGTACAACGGCAAAGAGCAGAGCAAACGTCCAGACACTGAACCACACGCTGCCCAGCAGCAGCGCGGCCCCCAGCACGCCAAAAATGATGCGCTGACTCAGGTTGGACATCGGGGCGTTAGCTTCTTTTGGGCTGTTAGCCATTAGCGGTTAGCTGGTAGCTTTTTGGAGAATTTCAAAAATGGTCAGCGGCGCAGAAGCCGCTAATCGACGGCTCAATTTCCGTACAAAATCCGACACCATTCAGCCAACACTGACGGAATAGGATTTCAGCACGAAAGCTGTCAGCTAACAGCTAACAGCTAATGGCTAAGAGCTTGAAAACCCTACTCCCGCGTGGTGTCTACGCCGTCGTGGCTGAGGGTACGGGCAGGCGGAAGCGGGGTATCGGCGGCCTGCACGGTGGTTACGCCCCGGCTGCCCAGCGTGTGCATTTCGGTGGGCGGGCCGTCGGCGAAGGGCCGTTGCATGCGCTGGTAGAGGTACCAGAGCAGGGCGGCGCACAGCAGCAGCGAAGCCAGTACCCAGGGCAAGGGCAGCGCCTCGGTCGAGTCGGGGTCGAAATCGGTGGCCGACCACTCGCGCTGCTGGGCATAGAGCAGCACCAGTTGGAAGGCGTTCTGGGCGAAGTGGGCCGCCATGGGCACCAGAATATTGCCGCTCCACTCATATAAGTAGCCCAGCAGCAACCCCAGCACAAACCGCGGAAAGAAGCCCAGAAACTGGAAGTGGATGGCGCTGAAAATGGCCGCTGCCAGCCAGATACCCACGTGCCGCGAGTTGGTCCACTGCACGAGGTTGCGCTGAATCACGCCCCGGAAAAACAGCTCCTCACTTACGGCCGGTACCACCGCAATAACGAGCAGGGCCACCACAAACCGGGCCGGCGACGAGAAGCGGGTCAGGTACTTGATGGTGTTCTGGGCAGTTGCTTCGGCCTGGCGGGCCAGTTCCTCCCAGTGGGCCAGGGCCTCGGGCAGGTGCAGCTTGGCGTTCCAGGCAATAAGCACCGACATGGCCGGCAGGCTGGCCACAATCAGTACACCCGCCAACAGTAGCCAGCCGGCCGGCACCCGGTGGCGGGGCGCAAAGTAGTCGGGCAACTCGTAGCCCGTGAGCTTGGCCAGGGCCACGGCCGCCCCCCCAAAGCCGCCGAGCAGCAGCAGGCCCTGGCTGAGCATCGAAATCTCCCAGCCGTTGGCGTAGTTGCTGGGCTGCTGCTGCACGTTGCCCAGCGCCGTGAGGCCTACCCCATACAGCAGGTTGCTGGTAATGGCAATCAGCAGCATGCTCAGGCAGGCAGTGGCAATCAGCAGCACCAGCAGCAGCGCCAGGTTGGCCAGCGGATGCAGCCGGCTCGAAACGAAACCTTTCATGTCGGGGGCGGGGTTGGGGTTTGGGAGTCCGGGGAGCTTCGGGCCCCTAACTAATCGTAAATTTGCGCAAAATACCAGCGCCAGCGCCAACCGGCCCATTCCGGCCAGGCACTTTCCCTCAACAAAAAGCGAACAGCTAACCGCTGCTAGCTATCAGCTAAAAATAAGTGGTCCACATCCGCAACATTGCCCTGCCCGATTTCCCGCTTTTGCTCGCGCCCATGGAGGACGTGTCGGACCCGCCGTTTAGGGCCGTGTGCAAGGAGGGTGGGGCCGATTTGATGTACACCGAGTTCATTTCGTCGGAAGGCCTGATTCGGGCCGCCGCCAAGAGCCGCCAGAAGCTCGACGTGTTCGACTACGAGCGGCCCATTGGCATCCAGCTATTCGGTTCCGACGTGGCCACGATGGGCGAGTGCGCCCGCCTCAGCACCGAGGCTGGCCCCGACCTCATCGACATCAATTATGGCTGCCCGGTGAAGCAGGTGGCCTGCCGGGGCGCGGGGGCCGCGCTGCTGCGCGACATTCCTAAAATGGTGGAAATGACCGCCGCTGTGGTGCGGGCCACCCATTTGCCGGTAACCGTAAAAACCCGCCTGGGCTGGGATGAGGATACCAAAAACGTGGAGGAGGTAGCCGAGCGGCTCCAGGATGTGGGCATTGAGGCCCTCACCGTGCATGGCCGCACCCGCGTGCAGATGTACAAGGGCGACGCCGACTGGCGGCTGATTGCGGCCATCAAGAACAACCCGCGCATCAAAATACCCATCTTCGGCAACGGCGACATCGACTCGGCCCAGAAAGCCGTGGAATACAAAAACCGCTACGGCGTGGACGGCATTATGATTGGTCGGGCCGCCATCGGCTACCCCTGGATTTTCCGGGAGGTGAAGCACTACGTGGCTACTGGCCAGCTAATGGCCCCGCCCACCGTGGAGGAGCGCGTGCAAGCCTGCCGCATGCACTTCGAGAAAAGCCTGGAGTGGAAAGGCCCCCGGGCCGGCGTGTTCGAAATGCGCCGCCACTACGCCCAGTACTTCCGCGGCCTCGAAGGCGCCCGGCAGTGGCGCAGCCGCCTCGTAGATACCAACGACCCGCTGGAAATCTTCGCCATTATGGACGAAATAACCGCCGCTGAGCCGATGCTGGTAGGATAGCCGTTTGTGTTTATCAGAACGTCATGCTGAGCGAAGGCGCAGCCGTAGTCGAAGCATCTCTACCGTAGTAGTAAAATCAAAACCACTACAAAGAGGCGGTAGAGATGCTTCGACTGCGGCTGCGCCTTCGCTCAGCATGACGTTTTTTGTCTGGTTCTATCCTCATTTCCTCATCTGCCTTCCCTTCCCTCATTATGTCCGTTACCCCCGCCGCCACACCTACTGCTCCACCCGTCGCCATTGCGCCGCCGCCCGCCCCAACGGCTACGGCTTGGGTGTTGCTGCTGGTGCTGGCTGGTATCTGGGGCACGTCGTTTATTCTGATGAAGAAGGGACTGGTGGTGTTTTCGGCCCTGGAGCTGGGCGCAGCCCGGGTGAGCGTGGCGGCGCTGCTGCTGCTGCCGTTTGCGCTACGCCACCTGGGGCGGGTGAATCGGGAGAAACTCAAGTGGCTGCTGTTGAGCGGCGTGGTGGGTACGCTGCTGCCGGCTTTCCTGTTTGCCTATGCCGAAACCCGGCTGGCCTCGGGGCTGGCGGGGGTGCTCAACGCCCTCACGGCCGTGTTTACGCTGGTGGTGGGTGCCGCCTTTTTCGGGCAGAAGCTCACCGGCCTGCGGGTGCTGGGCATTGCGCTGGGCCTGGCGGGTACGCTGGTGCTGATGGTGTTGGGCGGCAGCGCCGCGGCCGGCACGGCCCCCGCCGGTGGGGTTGGCAACGCCTGGTACGGCCTGTTCATTGTGGCCGCCACGTTGGGCTACGGCGTGAGCGTGAACGTGATTAAGCGCCACCTGAGCGATATTCCGGCTCTGGCCGTAACGGGACTGTTGCTGCTGTTCATCGGTGGGCCGGCGCTGGCGTTTCTGCTGGTGGGCACCGATTTTCTGGACAAGCTGGCCACCGTGCCGGGGGCTTGGCCGGCCTTTGGCTACATTGCCCTGCTGGCTACCATGAGCACGGCCGTGGCCATGGTGCTGTTCAACAAGCTCATCCAGACTTCTACTGCCCTATTTGCGGCCTCCAATACCTACCTCATTCCGGTGGTAGCGCTGGGCTGGGGTCTGCTCGACGGCGAGGAGTTCAACCTTTGGCACCTGCTGGGCATGGTGATTATCATGATCAGCGTAGCCATCATCCACCGGGCGAAATAGGCTTCACCACGACTTACTCAGGCACGTAAGGCCAGGCGTGGAACCGCTCGGGTAGGCTTAGGCGCGCGGGGTGGGCGGCCAGGTAGGCCAGCACGCGCGTCAGTTCGGCCTCGTCCTAGATGGGCAGCTCGTGGGAGCCGGGATGCCAGAAGTCGGCTTCGGGCGGGAGCTGGCCGCGCAACAGGCGGCGTGCCTGGGCAGCGGTGCGCTGGTGCAGCAGCTCGACGGTTTTGTAGAGCGAAAGGCCCGTGCTGGCCGGCAGCACCAGCACGGCGTGCAGGTGGTTGGGCAGCAGCGCGAAGCCGGGCACCCGCAAACCCTGTTCCTCCAGCATCAGCAGCTCGCCGGCTACCAGTCCGGCCAGCTTCTCGCGGCCCAGATAGTCGGGCCCCACGGTATGGGCATCCAGTAGCGCATCGAAGGCGGCGAAGAACTGCTTTTCGGCCCGGCGGCCGGCCGCGACGGGGTCGAGGGCGGCGCGGGCGGTGGCCTGGGCGGCTACCCGCTTCGCCTGCAGCTCGGCGGCCCGGCCGCGCGGGCACTGAGCCGGCCAGGCGCAACGTCAGCAAGATGGTTTCGTTGTTGGCCACGGCAGGTATAACGAATTTGCAGACAGCAAGATAAGGTAGAATTCTGCACGCGCAAATTGGCCGGTTTCCCGGTGTGTCTCAGCCGTTGGCACTACGGTTGGGGTGGCTGCTACCGTGGCGGCAGGCCAGGGCCTGTTTCGCGCAGCTGTATCGGTTCCAGATGGCTGCGCCGCCGGGCGAGGCACCAGCGGTTGTGCCGGGCGAGCAGGCTGCTACCCATTACCAGGCGCATCATCACCAGCATAGCCGCCACCGGCGCCGGGCGGGTAAACAAGCCCAGCAGCAGCAGGCCAATGCCGCCTTCCACGAAGGGTAGCGCCGCGGCATATGCTTCCACCAGCGGCGCTGGCAGGGCGTAGCCGCAAATTGCTCCATCAGGCCAGCCCGGAAGCCGGCCAGCTTGGGCAGGCGCACCGGCACAAAGGCCAGTTCGGGTTAGGTTCGGCATGCGTACCCATACGGCGCACTGGCCCCAGGGGGCGCGGCCGGGTTGGCAGCGCGGCGTTCCAGCCATTTCCGAACCCGGCGTAAATGGCGGCTTTACCCGCGTTTATGCCGGGTTCATCGAAAAACACGGTACTGCGTCTTGGTCGCAGCTTACGTTTGCGGCCCCATTACACACGTCCCTGGGCACTCTCACTTGTATGAAGTCTTATTACCCTTCTCTGCTGGTTACCACGGCGCTGTTGCCGCAACTGGCTTCGGCTACCGCATTTCCTGCCGCGACAACCCCCGTCGTTTACAATGCTGCCGTTGCCCCGAATCTGGCCGAAGTGCCTGTATCCGGCAAGGTGCTGACCGATGAGGGGGCCCCCTTGCCGGGAGCCACCGTTTTCATCAAAGGCACCTTCATCGGTACCAGTACCGACCAGCAAGGCAACTTTCGGGTAAGCACCGACTTTGCAAATGGCCCGGTAACGCTGGTTTTTTCCTACGTAGGGTTTGATACCCGGGAAATACAGCTCCAGGCTCCTGAGCAAGCCCTTAATGTGGGGCTCACGCCCAGCGCAACCCTGCTGAATGAAACCATTGTATCAGCTTCGCGCATCGAGGAAAATATTCTGCGCGCCCCAGTAACGATCGACAAGCTCTCCACCCGGCAGATTGAGCGCATCACGACGCCGGAAATTCTCAGCGGCCTGGGGCAGCTGAAGGGCATCGACGTAAGCTCGGCTTCCATGCTGTTTACCAGCGTGAGTACCCGAGGTTTCAACACGGCCAAATCGGAGCGCGTGGTCCAGCTCGTCGATTACATGGACACCCAGCTGCCCTCGCTCAACCTGAGCCCCGGCAACCTGGTCGGAATTCCGGAGCTGGATATGGAGAGTATCGAAATCATCCATGGGGCCGCCTCGGCGCTATATGGTGCCAACGCCCTGAGCGGGGTTATCCTGTTCAACTCCAAAGACCCCTTTGTGTACGAAGGACTGAGCGTGCGCCTGCGTGGCGGAGAGCGGAACTTGCTGGATGGACAGGTGCGCTACGCCAAAAAGCTGACCGAAAAGCTGGCGTTCAAGCTAAATGCCAGTGCTTTTCGGGCCGATGACTGGCTGGCCCAGAACTACGAAGCCACCCAAAGCTCTGATAACCCGGCCGGCTCCACTTTAGGCTACAATGCGGTGAACCGCTACGGGGAGGGCGGCTACACGTTCAACCCTTTCCAGCAGCTGCCCGGCGGCACCAACTCGGAGCTGTACAACAAAACAGCCTATTTGCCCGGCTTCACGGAGCAGCAGCTAACGGCCAACGACAACCGCACCTCTTCGTATCGGTTGCAGGGCGCGGTTTCGTACCTGTTGCGCAATGACCTGAAGCTGACGGTAGAGGCGAAGCACGCCGAAGGCACGGCCACCTACCAGAACCTGAGCCGGTTTCGGGTGAAAGGGCTGGGCTCCAACCAATATCGGGTCGAGCTCAAAAGCAGCAAAGGATTTGTGCGGGCCTACACCACGCAGGATTTTTCGGGTAAATCGTACGAATTCAACCAGCTGGGCACCCTGTTGCAGCAGTCCCCCGTTACCGAGGGCGGCAGCTTCAGCTTCCAGGAGCTGTTTTACGCTACCTACAACAATGCCTACACCCAGGCCCGCCGGGCGGGCCAGCTGCCCGACGCCGCGCTGGCTACGGCCCAGGCGGCGGCCAATGCTACCCGGCTGCAGCCGTCGGACCCGCGCTTTAACACGCTCCGGGAGCAAATCATCGAGAACCGGGTGCCCGGGGTTGGGGCGCAGCAGTACTTCAAGTCCTACCTGCACGACGTGAGTGCGCAACGCCTGTTCACGCTTGGCGAGGCTGGTACCAACCTGATTGTGGGCGGCGCCTACCGCCAGTACCGCCTGGGCTCGAAAGGCCTGCTGTTTTCCGATTTTGATGGCAAACGCATCGTCAATTACGAGTACGGCGCTTACGCCCAGCTGACTCAAACGCTATTTGAGGAGCGGTTGAAGCTGGCGCTGGCCGGCCGGGTCGACAACTTCAAAAACTTCGACGCCGCCTTCTCGCCGCGCGTTTCGGCCGTTTACTCGGTAGGCAAAAACAAGCAGCACAACTTCCGCGCAAGCTACGCGCAGGCTTTCCGCTCGCCTTCGCAGCTGGAGCAGTTTCTGTACAGCGACATCCGCAATGCGGTGCTGCTGGGTAACGTGGGCAACGGGTTCCAGGGCTACAACGTGGCCCTGTTCGATTCGCCCCAGACGCTGGGCGCGGGCCTGGCCAACCCGGCCCTGCTTCAAACCTACCAGTACGATGCCGCTTCTCTGGGGCTGGAGCAGGTGAAAACGGTTGAAATAGGCTACAAAGGGGCCCTGATTGGCAGCCTGTACGCCGACGTGAGCTACTTCCGTAACCGCTACGATGGCTTTATCGGTACGCAGCTGTTCGTGGGCAACACCGACGGCAGCCGCCCCACCGCGCAGCAGCTGAGCGCCGGCTACTCCACAGCCTACTCCGACCAGAGTAAGCCGACCCGAGTGTTATACACTTATGTCAATAGCACCCGGGAAGTGAAAACGCAGGGCGTTACGGCGGGCCTGACCTATTATTTCCACAAAGCCTTCAACCTGACCGGCAACTATTCGCTCAACGTCATCGACAAGAGCGACCTGCCGGCTGGTTTCCAGACGTCCTTCAACACGCCCAAGCACAAGTACAATGTGGGCGCGAATGGCCAGACCGGAAACCTGAGCTACTCCATCAACTACCGCTGGGTACAGGGCCATCTGCAGGAGATGCCCTTCGCCGTCGGCAACATCCGCGACTACAGCACCACCGATGCCTACCTGGGCTACCTGGTGTCGAAGTGGGGCACTACGTTCCAGGCGGGTATTTCCAACGCCTTCGATACCAACAACACGCAGGTGTACGGCGGCCCGCAGGTTGGCCGCCTCGGCTACCTGGGCCTGCGCTTCGATTTGCAGTAGCACGTAGCGGCGTACCGCTTACAGAGAAGGCCCCGCGACAATCGTCGCGGGGCCTTTTTCGTGTGGGCTGAGCTCAGAACACAGCCAGGGTTTCCGTTGGCTCTCCAGGAGCTGCGGGTTTAGGGGTAGCGGGAACGGCAGCAGGCACCTTTTGATACCGCCGACCCCGACTGTTGCCGATGCTACTTGCGCTTGCCGTTCTTGATTTTCACCTTGACCTTTTCCGGCTGGCCCGCCACCTGAACTGCCGGCGCGGCCGGAGTTGTGGGCGCGGTCGTCGTCATCGGGAAGCCGCGCTGGGCCATCAGGGCATCGATTTTCGGGTCGCGGCCACGGAAGGCGCGGTAGCCGGCCGCCGGGTCGACGGTGTTGCCCACCGTGAATACGTTTTTGCGCAGCCGCTCGCCCACCGACTTGTCGTAGGCGCCGCCGGCCTCGGTGAAGGCGCTGAAGGCATCGGCCGCCAACACCACCGACCACAGGTAGGAGTAGTAGCCGGCCGAGTATCCATCGGAGGCGAATACGTGGTTGAACTGCGGCGTGCGGTGGCGCATCACCAGCTCGGAGGGCATGCCCAGCTGGGCCAGCGTTTCGCGCTCGAACTTGTCGGGGTCAATCTTCTGGTCGCCGGCCAGGTGCAGCTTCATATCGATGAGGGCGCTGGCCAGAAACTCGGTGGTGGCGAAGCCCTCGTTGAAGGTGCTGGCCTTGTTGATGCGGTCGACCAGGGCCTGCGGAATGGGCTTGCCGGTCTGGTAGTGCAGGGCGAAGCGGTTGAGCACCTCGGGCGTCGGCAGCCAGTTTTCGAGTACCTGCGACGGGAACTCCACGTAGTCGCGCACCACGCTCGTGCCCGAAAGCCCGCCGTAGGTCACGTTGCTCGACAGCCCGTGCAGGGCGTGGCCAAACTCGTGGAACAGCGTAGTGGCATCCGACCACGAAATGAGCACCGGCTCGCCGGGCTTGCCCTTCACGAAGTTGGAATTGTTGGACACGATGGTGGTAATATCCTTTCCATCCATGCGCTCCTGGCTGCGGTAGGCATTCATCCAGGCCCCCGATTTCTTGCCCGGCCGGGCGTAGGGGTCGAAATACCACAGGCCCACCTGCTTGCCGGTAGTTTTGTCGTTCACCTGCCACACCCGCACATCGGGGTGGAACACGGGCACGTCGGTAACGGGCTGGAAGCTGAAGTTGAACAGCTCGCCGGCCATCCAGAACATGCCCTCGCGCATCTTATCGAGCTGCAGATACTGCTTCACCTCGTTCTGGTCGAGGTCGTAGCGCTCCTTGCGCACCTTCTCGGCGTAGTAGGCGTAGTCCCAGGGCTCAATTTTGAAGTCGGCCGGAGCGCCTTCCTTCTTGGCCAGTGCCAGCATATCGGCTACTTCCTCGTGCACGCGGGCCACGGCCGGCGTCCAGACCTGCTCCATGAGCTCCATAGCGGCCTCGGGCGTTTTGGCCATCGTATTGTCGAGGCGCAGGTGGGCGTGCGTTTTGTAGCCCAGCAGCTTGGCCCGCTCGGCCCGCAGCTGCAGAATTTGGGTGATGAGGACGTTGTTGTCGTGGGCGCCGCCGTTGTCGCCGCGGCTGGTGAACATGCGCCAGGCCTTCTCGCGCAGCGGGCGCTGGTCGGAGTAGGTCAGGAACGGGTCGACGCTGGAGCGAGTGTTGGTGATGACGCCGGCGGCGGCCACCTTGCGGGTATCGGCGGCGGCTTTGGCGCCGTCGCGCAGCGAGGTGGGCAGCCCGCTCAGGTTCTGCTCGGTCTTGAGCACCAGCGTTTCGTTGGACTCATCGGCCAGCACGTTCTGCGAGAAGTTGTTGAAGAGGCCGGCCAGCTGTTGGTTTATCTGCGAAAGCCGGGCTTTAGCCGGAGCGTCGAGTTTGGCGCCGGCCCGCACGAAGGCCTTGTAGCGCACCTCCGTCAGGCGCTGCTGCTCGGGCGTGAGCTGCTTGCTGGCGAGGCTGTTGTACACGGTCTCAATGCGCTTGAACAGGGCCGCGTTCTGGGTTATCTGGTCGCTGAACGCGGCCATGCGGGGCGCCATTTCGGCCTGCACGGCCGCAAAAGTGGCGTCGTTGAGCGAGGTGCCCCAGATGCCGTACACCGTCTGCACCCGGTCGAGGGTGCGGCCGCTGCGCTCCATGGCCGCAATGGTGTTTTCGAAAGTAGGCGCGGCGGGGTTGTTGGCAATAGCGTTGATTTCGGCCAGATTTTCAGCCATACCGGCCTCCAACGCGGGCTTGAAATCGGCCACCTTCACTTTATCAAAAGGCGGTATGCCGCCGTGGGGACCGTTCCAGGGCTGCAACAGCGGCAGCATGGCGGGCCGGCCGGCAACAGTTTTGGCCATAGCCGTAGGTTGGGCCTGGGCACCCGAAAAGGTAGCACCGGCTAGGCCGAGGCCGGCCAGCAAGGGGAGGGAAAGCGAAAAGAGTGGATTCATGAGGTAAAATATCGGGCAGGAAAAGGAACTGTGTGCGAATATACAACGCGTCGGGGTGGTCAAAATTCCCGGGCCAGCCCAATTCCCTGGTCCAGCAAACGCAAACGAGTACCCCGGAGGCGGCCTCCAGGGTACTCGTTCGGGTCGATAAATTACGCCTGGGCGTGCTTCAAGCGCAGCTTCGAGTGCTTATAGCCGTAGTTGAAGTACAGCGCCAAGCCGATAACCAGCCAGCCGAAAAACAGCAGCCAGTTGTTGAGGCCCAGCTGGGTCATCAGGTACAGGTTGGTGAGCAGGCCCAGCGTCGGCAGCAAACTCAGGCGCTTGCGGAACGACAGCCACGAGAGGCCCAGGCAGAAGCCGAAGAACACCAGCATCGGAATGTAATGGCGGCCCTCCTCGTAGGAGCCTAGGGCGCGGGTGAATTCCCGGATGCCGTCCTGGTTGTACATCAGCACCAGTACACCGCAGATGGCCAGAATAAGCGGCACCAGGAACTGGCCGTTGATGTAGGGCACCTTGAAGCGGGCATCGGAAGTACCGTAGGGGTCGATGATGAGAATGCCGCCGCACACCAGCGCAAAGGCGAACAGCGTGCCGATGCTGGTCAAATCAATCACCAGATCCATGTTCAGCAGCAGCGCCGGAATGCCCACGAAGAAGCCCGTAACGATGGTGCTGAACGAGGGCGTGCGGAACTTGGGATGCACCCGCGCAAACACCGGCGGCAGCAGCCCGTCGCGGCTCATGGTCATCCAGATGCGGGGCTGGCCGATCTGGAACACGAGCAGCACCGAGGCCATGGCAAACACTGCCGATACGGCTACCACGCCGCCCAGCCACTCCACGCCCACTTTATTGAACACGTAAGCCAGCGGGTCGCCCACGGCCAGCTCCGTGTAATTCACCATGCCGGTGAGCACCAGCGTCACAATCACATACAGAATGGTGCAGATGATGAGGGCGTAAATCATGGCCCGGGGCAGGTCGCGCTGCGGGTTTTTGCACTCCTCGGCCGTCGTCGAAATAGCATCGAAGCCGATGTAGGCGAAGAACACCGCCGACACACCTTTAAGTACCCCACCAATGCCGTTGGGCGCGAACGGGCTCCAGTTTTCGGGCTTAACATAGAAGGCGCCCACTAGAATTACCACGGCCACCACCACCAGCTTGAGGCCCACCAGAATGTTGGAGGCGTTCTTGGATTCCTTTATGCCGATGTACACCAGGGCCGTAATGGCGAGCGTAATCAGGCCGGCGGGCAGGTCGATAACCAGGCGCAGGCCGCCGGGCAGCTCGGGGGCCGAGTTCCAGGCATTGTAGCCGAGCAGCTGCGTGGCCGTGGCCTCGCTTAGCGGCTGGCCGGCCTGCATAATGGCCAGCACTTCGCCGTAGTAGCGGTGGGCACTCTGCATGCCCATCGTCAGCCAGATAGGAATATGCAGCCCCACGCCGTCCATGAGGCCTGTAAAGTAATCCGACCACGAAATGGCCACCACGATGTTGCCCACCGCGTATTCCATAATCAGGGCCCAACCGATAATCCAGGCCGCCAGCTCGCCGAACGAGGCATAGGCGTAGGTGTAGGCCGAGCCGCTTACCGGAATAGTGGCCGCGAACTGGGCATAGCACAACGCCGAGAAGGCGCAGGCAATGGCGGTGAACACGAACAGCAGCGACACAGCCGGTCCGCCGTCGTGGGCGGCGTTACCGATGGTGCTGAAAATGCCCGCCCCGATAACGGCCGCAATACCCAGCGACGTCAAGTCGCGGACGGTGAGGTGGCGCTCCAGGCTTTGCGAGCCAGAGTCAGTGGCGAGCATATCCAGGTCGACGGGCGGGTTGACGAGAAGGTCCGAAACGTTTTTGCGGCGGAACAGTCCGCTGAGGCGGGAGGGAGGTAGAGGGCTTGACAACGGAGCGGAGAACAGGTTTAGAGGGCAAAAGATACAGAAATCTGCCGGTTGCAACCCCTATTTGCCTAGCGGCCGGCAGCAGATAAGGAATAAAAGAACGTCATCCAGAGCGGCGCGAAGAATCTCGCGTGCTGACGTTGCAATACTATCATAGCGTCAGCACGCGTCGCTCTGTGCGCCACTACGAATACCCTTTTTTCTGGCTGTTAATATCCCGTAACCGTCAAATATTCTTATACTTACTTCTTCCTTAAATTCCCTCCGCCATGCCTGGTTTCTCCGTCCCGAACCCCTGCCCCCAGCCCTGGGCCACCATGACGCCCACCGCCGCCGGCCGCTTCTGCGGGCAGTGCCAGCACGAAGTCGTGGATTTTTCGGCCCTGAACGAAGCCGAGGTGCACGCGTGGCTGGCGCAGCCGGGGGTGGGCACCGTGTGCGGCCTTTTCCGGGCCGGGCAGTTTGCGCCTCCGGTATCGGCCGGCGCTGTGGCAGCGGCTGCCCCGCGCTGGCGGCGCTGGCTGCTTACGGGGTTGGCGCTGCTTAGCCTCAAGCCCCTGCTCACCTCCTGCCAGAATGCCCAATCGAACGCCACTACCTCCACCGGTTCTACCGAGCAGGCCGATGAGCTGGCCACCGCACCGCAGGGCCAGGTAACCATCCGCGGCCGGGTGCTCGACGATTCTACCGGCCTGGCCGTGGCGGGCGCCGAAATCTTCATTGCCGACACGCCCTACGGGGCCGTTGCCGACGAGCAGGGCAACTTTAGCTTCACGATGAAGCAGCAGTGGGCGGCGGTGCAGAACGGTTCGGTGAGCCTGCGCGTGGCGGGTAGCCCGTTCGTATTCGTGCCCCAGACGCTGCGCGTGGCAGTAAGCCCGGCTCCGGCCCTGCTTATGGTGCGGCTGAAGTCGGTGCCCGGCCGGGGGCAGATTATGGGCAAGGTCGCGGGCCACGAGCCGCCGCAGAAGCCGCCCTTGTAGAACAGGCGCCGCCGCTTAGTAACTGGAAGGAGCCGCCTGCTACTATGGCTGTGCAAAATTCTGCCTGACAGTCAACTAACTGGGTGAAGCTTTACGTAGGAATCAGCAATCCGTATTCTCCACTAACCGATTTGATAAGATGAAAGCTCTCCTCCCTACTATTGCCGTGCTGCTGGCTCTGCCCATGCTGTCATCCGCCACTCCACCCACCCTCGGCCCCGCAGCCAATAGTACTGCCGTCGTTGTCTCTGTGCAGGGCGATATTATGATTACCCGCGACCCGAATGAAGTGAAAGGCCTGAAAAAGCTGGGCGAAATTGAAGGCCGCTCGCCCTTCTTCGGCCTCAGCGGCAAGCTAGGCGACAAAGGGGCTACTAAAAAGCTCAAGGAAGCCGCCGCCGCGCTGGGGGCTACCAAAGTCCTGATTGTGAGTGAAGACCGCATGGGTGCTACCACCCTGCGCGGTATTGCCTACAAATAAGCCGCCCGGCTTCTCGCGCTTCTAAACTACCCGCCCCGGATTTCTGGCCTTATTGGTATGGAATCCGGGGCGGCTTGGCATCAGGGTGGCATACATTTATCCCAAGCTGCTACCCAATGTTCCTCACCCTTGCCGTTGCTCAGCCCTGTTCCGAAAACTGGGCTGCCATGACGCCCGCTGCCCAGGGCCGCCACTGCGCCGCCTGCGCCAAAACAGTGGTCGATTTCAGCCGGATGACGGATGCCGAAGTGGTAGCCTACCTGAGCCGGGCCAGTGGCCCGAGCTGCGGGCGGTTTCGGGCCGGGCAACTAAGCCGGCCGTTGCAGTTGGCCCCAGTGGCTCCTGTTTCGCAGCGGTGGGCCGCCGCCGCGCTGGCCGTGTTAGGGTTGGGAGTTGCCGCGCCAGCCGTGGCCCAGTTGCCAACCCCCCAGGTCCTGACGCAACAGACGATAACGATGGGCATGGTAGCCACGACCCCTTCCCGCCTCGTTTTGCCAGTTCGCGTCGTGCGGGGCCGCGTACTAGAGGCCAGCACCGGACAGGGCCTGCCGGGCGTAACGGTGCTGGTAGAGGGCACCCGTCATGGCACTTCAACCCGAGCTGATGGCACTTATGAGCTGGAAGTAGCAGTAAGTATGAACGACTCGCGGCTGGTGTTTTCAAGCATTGGCTTCGAAACGCTTACTGAGCCAATTGCATGGGCTGCTACGCTAAAGCCGACAGCAATGAAGGCTGCCTGCGTTGTGATGGGAGAGGTTGTTTACACTGGATATGCTCGTTGGTACACACCTCGCGGCCTGTGGCAGCGCTTGGCGCGGCCGTTTCGGCGGTAAATCAGCCTTGGAACTCTTGGTTTAGACTATGCTCGCCGCATTACCAGGTCCCCGCACCTTTATCCGCTTATCAGTTGCCAGTCTGTTGTTGCTGGGGATGCTAAGCGCCTCATCAATATCAGCCCAAGCGAGAGCCGCTTCTCCCGATTCGCTGTACCGCTGGGGGCAGCTCCACGACCAAAACGGCCCGCTGCCCCATATGCCGCTTCACTTCAAACGGCTGAAAATGACGGTGACTACCGACGCGGCCGGTGAATTTCACTTGGTCGTGCCGATGCGGCGGGCACTACGTGTTTCACGCGACGTTATCATTCTGAAGCAGTCGTCGCTGGGCCTGCAGGAGCTGGAAGTCGAACTGTTTGAGGCCGGGCCAATTGACTTTCGGGCGCTTACTTTATCAGAACAGCCAAGCTTTGGCCCTTTGAAAGAAGACAATATCGAAGATGTGCTTGGAAAGGACTGGAGGACCCAGCGGCAACAGGAGCAGCAGCGGAAACAGAAGAAGCCTTAGGTGCTTCGCAGTCGCTTCAAAAACCTTTCGGCCCCCGAAGCCCTTATGGCAGCAGTATGAAAAACCTGCTGTTAGCTACCCTGATCCTGTTATTTGCCGCGTCCGGCTGCGTGTTGAAGCCGACCCGCAAGAAC
Source organism: Hymenobacter lapidiphilus (assembly GCF_003417065.2). GTDB lineage: Bacteria > Bacteroidota > Bacteroidia > Cytophagales > Hymenobacteraceae > Hymenobacter. Next base: position 26,173 of record NZ_QVLT01000018.1, read on the forward strand.
GATGTATTCAACGAGCGGGCCGAACTGCCCCGCGAGGAAGCTGCCCATGAGCGCAACTCCCTGGAATGGTGGTACTTCACCGGCCACCTGCGCGACAAGGCCACCGGCGAGACGTTCGGGGTTGAGTACGTGTTCTTCCACTTCAACCTAAACGGCAAGCGCGACTGGCAGATGGTGAATTTTGCCCTCACCGACCCCCAGCAGAAGCAGTTTCGCTACGACTACAAAGTGGAGCGCCTGCCCGAGCTGCTGCCTTCCACGCTGCCCCTCAACCTGAGCACCCGCAAAAAGGACGAAACCTGGACCCTGACGGGCCAGGAGGGCCGCTACCACCTGCGCGGGCGCATGGCCGAGCACGCCGGCCACGCCATCGACCTGACGACTACGCCCGCCAAGCCCGTGCTGCTGCACAACGGCACCGGCTACGAAAACTACGGTAACGTAGCCCGCGCCGGCTACTACAGCTACCCGCGCCTGGCCACCACCGGCACGCTCGAAATTGGGGGCAAAGTGCGCCAGGTGGAAGGTGAGCTGTGGTACGACCGGCAGTGGAATGGCACCTCCGTTATGGGCAAAGGCATCGGCTGGGACTGGTTTTCCATCCAGCTCGACGAGCCCCGCACCGAGCTAATGGCCTACCAGCTCTTCGACCGGAAATCGGACCTGACGGTGAGCGGCGGCACTCACTACGGCCCCGACCTGAGCAGCCAGCACCTGAACGCCGCCGATTTCCAGCTCGACGTGCTCGACTACTGGACCAGCCCCAAAACCAAGCTTCGCTACCCGATAAAGTGGCGCCTGCGCGTGCCCAGCCAAGGCTACGACCTCACCATAACCCCCGTTATGCCCGACCAGGAACTGACGCTCAAGCTGCTGGCTGGCCTCAAAATGAGCTACTGGGAAGGCATGTGTCGCGTCGAGGGCACGCATCATGGCAAGCCCGTAAAAGGCAATAGCTACGTCGAAATCACGAATCGGGGCAAGGGGGAGAAGAAGTGAGAGGTGAGAAGGAAGAAGGGGGAAAAGGAACGTCATTCTGAGCGAAGCCGAAGAATCTCTACCGCTTCGTTGTGATGCTGATTAGATGTTGGATTGCCATTGCGGTAGAGATTCTTCGACTACGGCTTACGCCTTCGCTCAGCATGATGTGCTTTTTACTCACAACTGACAACCCACTGCTTCACCCGTTTAGGATAACCCGGAAGGTGGTGCCGCGGCCGGGCTCGCTCCATTTTACAAAGAGGCGGCCCTTGTGATAGTTTTCGATGATGCGCTTAGCCAGCGCCAGGCCCAGGCCCCAACCACGTTTTTTGGTGGTGTAGCCGGGTAGAAACACGCGCTGTAGCTTGCCTTTCGAGATGCCCTTACCCGTGTCGGTGATGTCGAGGGCAATCTGGTTTGTGTTGCCGCGCACCGGCCGGCGCAGGTGCAGCGTGATGCTGCCGCGCCCGTCCATGGCGTCTACGGCATTTTTGCAGATGTTCTCAATCACCCAATCAAACAGGGGGATGTTTATCTGGGCTGGTGTGTCGATGGGCAGGTCGGTTTTTACCTCGAAAATGACCTTGCGCGAAACCCGGCTTTGCAGGTAGCTGATGGCGTTTTCGGTTACGCGCAGGATGTTTTCATCGGCCAGCACCGGCACCGAGCCGATATTGCTGAATCGTTCGGTGATGATTTCGAGCCGCCGGATATCCTTGCCCAGCTCCTCCACAATGGGCTCGTCGCGGAACCGTTCCGAATCGCGCAGATAGTGCTGCCAGCCCACCAGCGAGCTAAGGGGGGTACCCAGCTGGTGGGCGGTTTCCTTGGCTAGGCCCACCCACACGCGGTTCTGCTCGGCCCGCCGCGAGTAGCTGAAGGCGAAATAAGCAATTACGGCCAGGCAGCCGATAATGGCCAGCTGCACCAGCGGATACAGCCGCAGCTGGGTTAGTAAATCAGACTCTTTGTAATACAGGTAGTTGCGCAGTCCGGCCCCTATTTTTATCTCGATGGGCGGATGCTGCTCCCGCATCTGGGCAATCTGGTTACGCAGAAGCCGGGTCGTTTTTTCCTCATCCATGCCCTCGGGCACGCTCACGTTGCGGGCGTCGATTATGTTGTCGTCGCCGTCAGTGATAATGACGGGGATGGTTTTGTTGGCGTCGATGATTTCGTCGTAGAGAAACGACAGGTTCGATTCCTCCTCGGTGTTGATGATGTAGCGCTGGGTTTTGGCGTAGAGGTCAATCTGCTGCTGCTCCCGCTCGGAGAGGCGCTGCACCAGCACGTTGGTATAAATGACGGTAGCAGCCCCAATCAGCAGGGCCACGGCCACGATAAGGAGCTTGATGCGCGACTTCTGGTCGTAGATGGCAATAGTAGGGAGCACGGCAGGCAGCAAAACAGCGGAAGGCAGACCCCCGATACGGCGGCCCCGGCCCCGAAGATACGGCCCCGACCAAAGTCAGGCCGCCTGGTCTATAACCATGATTTTCATCAACCGGCTCCGGATGGAAACTGCGTTGGTGCCATTTCCCGCCTGTTTCCCAGGTAATAGTGGGCGGGGCCGAACCACCATACCACATCTGCTGTTTTTACCCCAGCAATTTGTATGTAATTTTGCTCCCTGCTATTCGTCCTGGCTTTTTGCTATGTCTCATCCCTTTCAAGCCGTCAGCCTCTCGTTCAAAAAAGCGCCGCTTGCTATCCGCGAGCTGATTGCGCTGGATGAGGCGGCCTGCCGGCGTTTGCTGCAAACCCTGCATCACGAGCTCGACCTGACGGACTTGCTGGTGCTGAGTACCTGCAACCGCACCGAAGTTTACTATTCGGCCGATCACGACCAGAGCGTGGCCGTTATCGAAGCTCTGGCCCGCCTGAAAAACCTGCCCGATGTGTCCGGTTTTACGCCCTACTTCGATGTGTTTGCCGGCTCGCTCGACGCCGTGCGTCACCTTTTTGAAGTAGCCATGGGCCTGGAGGCGCAGGTTGTGGGCGATTTGCAGATCAGCAACCAAGTGAAGCAGGCGTACCAGTGGTCGGCCGATGCCGACGCGGCGGGACCCTTCCTGCACCGGCTGCTGCACACCGTTTTCTTCACCAACAAGCGCGTACAGCAGGAAACTGCTTTCCGCGACGGTGCCGCTTCTACCTCGTATGCCACGCTGGAGCTGGTAGAGGAGCTGACTGCCGACGTGGCCAACCCCCGGGTGCTGGTGGTGGGCCTGGGCGAAATCGGGGCCGACGTCTGCCGCCACTTCGGCGACAGCAAGCTCTTCACCGACGTCACCATCTGTAACCGTACGCGCGGCAAGGCCGAAGCCCTGGCCGAAGAGTGTGGCCTCAAAGTTCTCGACTTCGAGAACCTGGCCGAAGGGCTGAAGGAGGCCGACGTCATCATTAGTAGCATTGCCCGGCCCGAGCCGTTCTTCAGCCGCGCCCTGGTAGCCAACCTAGAGGTGCTGAGCTACAAGTTCTTCATCGACCTGTCGGTGCCGCGCAGCATTGCGCCCGACGTGGAGCAGGTGCCCGGCGTGCTGGTGTACAACATCGACGCCATCCAGAGCAAGGCTTCGGCCGCGCTGGAGCGCCGGCTGGATTCGGTGCCGCAGGTGCGGGCCATCATCGAAGAAAGTATGGAGGGCCTGCGCGACTGGACCAAGGAAATGATGGTGTCGCCGACCATTCAGAAGCTCAAAAACGCGCTGGAGCAGATTCGCCTCGAAGAGCTGGACCGCTACCAGAAAAAGAAGCTCACCCCCGAGGAAACCAAGCGCCTCGACGACATCACCCGCTCGCTGATGCAGAAGATCCTCAAGCAGCCCGTGCTTCAGCTCAAGGCTGCCTGCAAGCGCGGCGAGGCCGACCAGCTCATCGACACGCTCACCGACCTGTTCGACCTGGAGCGCCAGCCTGCTTACTAAGCTGTTGGCTGAGAGCTGTTAGCTTTCGTTCGAGAAAAACGAATTACCCCAACTCAAAAAAGGCCCCGCACTCAACCGAGTACGGGGCCTTCTTCTTTTTTGCAGCTAACAGCTCAAAATCTAAATCGACTCGCAGCACTCTTCGAGTGAATCGATTACGTCGAGCAGTTTGGGGATGGAAAGAGAGTAGTAGATTTTGGTCCCTACTTTCAGCGACGACAGAATGCCGCGGTCTTTGAGGGTGATGAGGTGCTGGGAGGCAATGGCCTGGGGCAGGTCGAGGGTCCGGTAAATTTCCGTGACGGTCATCTTATCCTCTTTGCCCAGCAGGTCCACGATGGCCAGCCGCTTGGGATGAGCCAGCACCTTGAGAATGGCAGCGGCTTTATAAACTTTCTTCGATTCGACTCGGGCAAGTAATGGCTTCATTTCGGCAATGCAAAGGTGGTATTACGGAACGGTAAGCGTGAATAGGGCTAATACGATATTCGAGGCCTGCAAAGTTCCTTTTACCGGAATACTGTACCTGTAAATATTGGGTAAGCCCGACACTAGCGGGGTAAGTAACGGGCGGCGGAACCCGCCGCCCGACGGGGCCTGCCGCCCGTGTGCCTACCTTTGCTGCCGAAATTACCGTCTTACCCCACCCTCTCCTACCTGATGAAAGACCTGCTGGCCAAGTTTGAAAATAAACGCCCCGAAATCGTATTTGAGTGGCAGGACGCCGAAACTGAAGCGGAAGGCTGGGTGGTCATCAACTCGCTGCGAGGCGGCGCGGCCGGCGGCGGCACCCGCATGCGTCTGGGCCTCGATAAGCGCGAGGTCGAGAGCCTGGCCAAAACCATGGAAGTGAAGTTCACTGTATCGGGTCCGGCCATTGGCGGGGCCAAGTCGGGTATCAACTTCGACCCCCGCGACCCCCGCAAGCGCGGCGTGCTGGAGCGCTGGTACAAGGCCGTTTTCCCGCTCCTGAAAAACTACTACGGCACGGGCGGCGACCTGAACGTGGACGAAATCCACGAAGTCATTCCCATCACCGAAGAATACGGCCTCTGGCACCCTCAGGAAGGAGTGGTGAATGGCCACTATCAGGCCACCGAGCCCCAGAAAATTCAGAAGCTGGGCCAGCTGCGCCAGGGCGTGGTGAAGGTGCTCGAAGACGTAGCCTACTCGCCCGAACTGCGCCGCAAGTACACCGTGGCCGACCTGATAACCGGCTACGGCGTGGCCGAGGCCGTGCGCCACTACTACGCGCTGTGGGGCAATGGCTCAATGGAAGGCAAGCGGGCCATTATTCAGGGCTGGGGCAACGTGGGGGCCGCGGCGGCCTACTACCTGGCCAGCCAGGGCGCCCGCATCACCGGCATCATCGACCGGGCCGGCGGGCTGCTGCGCACCGAAGGCTTCGGGCTGGAAGAAATCCGCCAGCTGATGCTCGACCGCCAGGGCAACGAGCTGACGGCCGACAACAAGCTGTCGTTTGAGGAAATAAACGAGCAGATCTGGAGCAGTGGGGCCGAGATATTTGTGCCCGCCGCCGCCTCGCGCCTCGTTACCAAAGCCCAGGTAGAAGCCCTGGCTGCCAACGGCCTTGAGGTTATTTCCTGCGGGGCCAACGTGCCCTTCCAGGACCCCGAAATCTTCTTCGGCCCCACTGGCGAGTTTGCCGATGCCCGCGTCAGCGTCATCCCCGATTTCATTGCCAACTGCGGCATGGCCCGCGTGTTTGCCTACCTGATGGAGTCGGATGCCGAAATTACCGATCAGGCTATTTTCGAGGATACCTCGCGTATCATCCGGGCGGCGCTGGAGCGCACCCGCGCCCAGGGCGAGGAGCGCACCGGCCTGGCCCAGAAGTCGTTCGAAATGGCGCTGCGCCAGCTGGTGTAGCTCCCGGGAAGCCAGGTGCGCGGCCCGGTATTTGCAGCCGGGCCGCGCATAACGCGAAGCGAATCTTTGCGTTACACAGTCTTAACAAGCCGTCTGCTTGCTGCCCGCCGGGGCAGCTGGCGGCCGGCTTGTTTGTTGCCCCTTTACCCTTTTTACCCGCGCTTATGCCCCTTTCCGAAATCCTTCACTACCACATTCTCGGCATTGAAGTGCAGGAATACCTGACAGCCGCCGCCATTCTGCTGGCTGGTTTCGTGTTCAAAAACCTGGTGTCGCGCCTGCTGACGAAGGTGCTGTTCCGGTTTTTCAAGAAGGTGGGCGAGGGCGTTACGGAGCAGCAGTTTCACGAGCTGCTCATCAAGCCCATCAGCGTCGTTATCTTCTTCATCACCATCTTCATCGCCTACAGCGTGCTGGATATTCCGGTGCGCTCCTCGGAGGTGGGCCATAACACGCCATGGTTTGCGAAGCTGGCCTTCCGGGTGTACCAGATTGCCTTTATAGCGGGCGTTACCTGGATTTTTCTGCGCATGATTGACCTGGCGGTGCTCGTGTTTATGAAACGGGCTCTACGCGACCCCTCGCGGCTCACCAACCAGCTCGTGCCTTTCGCCCGCGACCTGATCAAGCTATTCGTAGGCATTATTGCCTTTCTGGTGGTGCTGGGCCGCGTGTTCAGCATCGATGTAACGGCCCTGGTGGGCGGCCTGGGCATTGGCGGGCTGGCGGTGGCTTTCGCTGCCAAGGAAAGCCTCGAAAACCTGCTGGCTTCGTTTACCATCTTCCTGGACAGGCCCTTTGAGGTGGGCGACCTGGTGAGTGTGGGCGAGCTGACGGGCTCGGTAGAGAAAATCGGTTTCCGCAGTACCCGGATTCGTACCGTGGAGAAAAGCTACGTGACGGTGCCCAACAAATCCATGATCGACAAGCCGCTCGACAACCTCTCGCGCCGCACTTCCCGCCGGGTGTTCTTCATGATGTCGCTCACCCAAATGACGACCAGCACCCAGCTCCACCGCATCATCGAGCTGGTACGCGAGGCCATCCTCACGCACCGCCTCATCGAGCCCGATGTGCAGGTGAAATTCACCTCTCTGACATCTAATTCGAAGGACGTGCGGGTGCAGTACTATGTGCGTACCGACAGCTACGACGAGTACCTCGATGTGATGGAGGAAATCAATTTCAAAATCGTTTCGGCAGTGGAGGAAGTGGGGGCCGACTTCGTTGACACCACCATGACCCGGCTATCCGGCGGCACCGGTGGCTCCTCCGACTTGCCCAAAAGCCTGCAGCCCCAGGGTGGCGGCCAGTCGATTGCCAACTCCTGAATATCGGGCCGGCTGCTGTCAGCGCCCGTACAGGAGCGCCGGACACCCTGCAGAAATTCGTAAAAAGCCGTACGAAAAAGGGCGTCGCACTCAGCTGAGTGCGACGCCCTTTTTCGTTTTTCAGCGAATAGCCTAACGTCTGCCGCCGCCTAGCAGGCCCCCGAGCAAGCCGCCGAGGCCTCCGCCCATCAGGCCGCCGAGGCCGCCACCACCGCTGCTACGAGGCTGCGAGTTGGGCTGGCCACCCAGGCCGCCCAGAATCGACATGAGGGAGCCGAGGCCGCCGCCGCCGGTGTGTGTGCCCTGCTGCGGGTAGTTACCGTACTGGTCTGTTGGCTGCTGCTGTCCACCGCCCATTACGCCGCTTAGCAGGCCGCCGCCGAGCAAGCCGCCCAGCAAGCCGCCCATGCCGCTTTGAGCCGCGCCGCCGAGCAGGCCGCCCATGCTGCCGCCCATCATTCCGCCGCCGCCGCTCTGGCCCCGGCCGCCCATCACCTTCGAAATCACCATGGGGGCCACAATACCGAGCAGGCCGGCCATCAGGGCGTTTTTAGGAATGCCCGCGCTTTCGAGCTTGTCGCCAATGCCGCCCAAAAAGCTTTGCTTGGCCGGGTCGCTGGCGTTGTGGGGTATGTTGGAAGCCTGGTCCACTACCTGCTCCAGCGTGTGCTGCTGCTCCTCATTGATGCCCAGGTACTGCGAAATCTTGTTTACCATCTCTTCCTCGGTATTCGAGTAGGCACCATCGGCGCGGGCGAAGCTGATGAGGTCGGTAACGAGCGAGAAGCGCAGGTCGCTGCTGCGCAACGTGTCGAGGTTGCTCTGTACCGTTTCGTTGTTCGAGCTTTTGGCAGCCGACAGCACTTGCTGGGTAGCGGCACCACTGAGGCCGGCCTGGTGGGCAAGCTGCTGCAAAAACTCGATTTCGGGTGCCGAAGCCTCCCGGTCGGCCGAAGCCAGGCTGGCAATAGCACTCAGATAGGCCGCTTTTTCCTGGTCGGAGTAGTTCTGGAGCAGTTGTGAGTCGTTCATGGTTGAAGTTAGAAGGAGGTGGGAAGACTATATTCTGCTCCCTTAACGCGGCTTTGAGATTGAGGTTGGCCCGGGCTCGAACAAGTATCCCAAAATGGTGCTCCGAGCCGCTGAAAAACCGTACGAAGGCTAGAATAACGGGCACAAGTAGGGCCTGAGAGCACTCACCGGCCACTGCCAACGGCGGTGGCTCAAAACTCGAAGTAGTCGCCCGGCTGGGGCTCGGCAGGCTTTTTCGTGGGCTTCTTCAGCTCCCACGAAGGCCGGGTTTTGGGCGCGGCTGTACCCGGATCGGCCGGGACAGCCGTGGCCGGGCCAGTTGCCGGGTTACGTCCCGGCGAAGCCGGCCGCGAGAGTAAGCCGGTTTCGTAGCGCACCACAAAGTTGCTTTCGGTGCCTTTTATGCCCAGGCGCAGCGTGGGGCCATCGGCACGGGCAGCAGTGCGGGGCAGCAGGCCCGGCAGCAGCGGAATACGCACGTGATAGTCGAGCTGCTGGTCGAAGGTGTGGGTGCCCGTAACCCGGATAAGGGCCGCCGCCCGCACGTTGGAGCGGATTTCCATCTCCGGAATGTACACCGTGCGACTCTGGATATAGAAGTCGTTTTGCAGCTCGGCGAAGCGCAGATGGCGCAGCGTAGCCCGGTTGGCTACCAGACTGAGCTTCTGCAGGGGCTCGAAATTGAGTAGCTCGCCCTGCCGGACGGTAGCCTTCACCTGGGCCTCCAGGCGGTCAGTCAGCGGGCGTAGCTGGCCATCAAAGTACGTGTCCGACTCGGCCGACGCGGTAAGCATACCCCGCAGGTGGCGGCTGGTGAGGAAGCGCTGGCCGAAATCCTCGAACACGTAAAACAGACTATCCAGCTGTACCTGCTGGCAGCTGGCCACAGTGCTGGCCTTCAGCAGTTGGGGCCGGCGGGCATCCACGGTGCCCCGCACGCTCAGCTGGCCCCCAGCGGCCGTAAGGCGCAGGCCCGGCGAATTGAACACCTGGTTTTGCAGCCGGAGAGTGCCGCGCAACTGCCGGCCTCGCAGCCGCCGGTAGCGCACCTGTTGGGCCTGCAGCCCCACATCGAGCACCAGCCGGGCCGGTACGTGCAGGCCCCCGGCCTGGGCCGCGCCGCCGCTGCCGCGTTGGCCGCTCGCCGGCTGGTAGGCATACAGCAACTGGTTGAAATCGAGTAGCTGCGAGGTAACCGTCGCCTCAATCCGCAGCGGCTGGCCCGGCCTCAGGGCCCAGCCGGTGGCGTTGCGCACGGTGCCCCGGCCCCGGAAATCGGAGTTGCCCAGGCGGCCCTGCATGCTGCTCACAGCCACATCGGCCCCGCGTAACTCCAGCTGGCCCGTAAGGCCGGTGAGCGGCTGCCGGAAGTCGCGCAGCTGTAGCGTAACGCCGCGTAGTGCCAGCTTGCCACTGGCCTGTTGGGCTGAAGGCCGGCGGCGCAGCGTTGCCAGCGACCCGTTCAGCACCAGGTGCAGGCTGGCCTCGCCGGCACCCGAGCGCACGGCCGCCACCGGAAAAAACTTCAGTGCCCGGGCTACATCCAGCTCGGCCTGCAACGCCAGCTGCAGCGTTGGCTGCGCCAGGTTTTCGAGCCGCATACTGCCGCTAAACGGCCGGCCGGCCAGTTGCCCGCGCACTTGCTTCAAGGTCAGGACGGCTGTTCTGGCCGTCCGGCCCGCACCGTTGCTAAACTGGCCCGTCAGGCTTACGGCCTCTACCTGCTGGCGATATTCGGGGTGAAAGAAGGAGGCCTGCCGGCAGCCAAACCGCACCTCCACGGCCGGGTTACGCTGCTCCGACCACTCCCCGCGTACGGTGCCCTCAAAGTATACCTGGCCCCGGCTTCGGTAGCCGGCCAGCCGTTGCGTCAGGCGGGTCGGTAGCAGAGCCAGCACGGCCTGCAAGTCGGCCTGGCGGGCGGCTGCCCGCAAATCAAGCTGGGAGGCCTTCGCGTAATCGATAGTGCCCGAAACCGAATAGCTGGCCGGGCCCACGGCAATGGTGGAGGGGCTGATGTTGACTAACTGCGCCGCCCGGTCGACGTCGAGCAGTACGTTCAGACGCACATCCTTGGCCCGGAAGTAGTCGTCGGAGCCCAGCCGTACGGTTTCGATGCGGGCCGGGCCCGTCACGGCCACTTCCACGCGGGGGCCGACCAAACGCACGGCGGCCCGCAAATCGGGCGTTTGCAAGGCGAAAAACTGCCGGCGGGCCGCATCGGTGTAGGTGGCCCTCACGCGCTCCAGCCGGATGCCGCGCAGCTCCAGCGCGAACGGTTGCTCATCATCGGAAGCCGCAGTGTCGGGCCGCAGAATGAGGTAGTTGGGCTGGCCGGTGGCGTCGCGGTGCAGGTGCAGCTGCCCGTCGGCCAGCGTGAGGCGGCGGATGCGGTAATGGCCGCGCAGCAAGTCGAGGGCGTCGAAGGCGCAGTAGAGGCGGCGGGCCCGCAGCAGCCGGGTGGTATCGGCGGGCAACGAGCCCTGCATCACCACATCGTGCAGTGTAATGGACAGGCGCGGAAACTGGTCGAGTACCGATACGTCGAGGCGGCTGGCGCGCACGGGCACGGCCAGGTGCTGGTTGAGGGCCACTACGAAGCGGCCAATCAGCCAGTCCTGGCCCAGCCACAGGCCCAAGCCGGCTGCCAGCAGCAGGCTCAGTAGCGTCAGCCCCACAATTTTCAGAATTCTGCCCACCGGCCGCGTGTTTTTTTGCAATAGAAATTTCTGACTGGCAGGGTGTTCCCTATGGAGGTAGCCCTGACAGGAAAATTTCTTCGCCCAAAGATGGGGGAAAGTGTTGCGTTTTCAGAAATGAGCCCCCATCTTTGCCATCCCAAACGACGGGAAACGCCCATCGGGAGATTAGCTCAGCTGGTTCAGAGCATCTGCCTTACAAGCAGAGGGTCACTGGTTCGAACCCAGTATCTCCCACCATTTTTTAGTACGCTCACCCATCGGGAGATTAGCTCAGCTGGTTCAGAGCATCTGCCTTACAAGCAGAGGGTCACTGGTTCGAACCCAGTATCTCCCACACAGTAAAAGGACTGCCGGTAACGGCAGTCCTTTTTTGTTTTGGGCCGGTTTTCAGGCTTCTTCGTACTGCATGTTCCGATCAAAAACCACGTCTGCCCCGCAGTGGCTGCCATTGCCCGAAGAGCCCCAGGGCGGCCGTAAACTGGCCGAATGGCTGTTTTTTGGGCTATTGCTGGCGTTGGGTATGCTGCTGGTGGCCGACTATGGCGTGTCGTGGGATGAGGCCAACAACCACCTCAATGGCCTCGTCAACCTGAAATACCTGGCCAGCCTGCTGCCGGTGGGCGAGGGGCTGCGGCAGCACCCTACTTTCGCCATCACCCCCGACATCCGCGACTTCCCCGATGCCCATCATGGGCCGCTGTTCGAAATGGCAGCCGTCGTTGTAAACTTCCTCTTCACCGACCACGACTCCCGCTCCTACTTTCTGGTACGCCACCTGATGGTGTTCGGCGTGTTTGTCGGCGGCGTATGGGCAGTGTACCAATTGGCCCGGCGCTGGCTTGGCAGCTGGCGCTGGGGCCTGTTGGCGGCTGCGCTGCTGGTGGCCTCGCCCCGGTTTTTTGCCGAGGCTTTCTACAATGGCAAGGACATCGTATTTATGGCGTGCTTTACCCTGGCTATGCACACGCTGGCCCGGCTGCTGGCCCGGCCCACGCCGAGCCGGGCCCTGGTGCACGGCCTGGCAATAGCGCTGGCAGCCGGTATCCGGGTGCAGGGCCTGCAGTTGCTGCTGTTTACCGCCCTGGGCCTGGCACTAACGGCCGCCGCTGGGCATTACCGGCCGCAGCCCGCAGCCCGGCCTGCCTACGGCCGAATGGGTGCTTTGGTAGTGGTGGCGGCGCTGGGGGGGCTGGTGAGTATCTGGCCCTATCTGTGGGTGCATTCGCTGCCAAAGCTGCTCGACGTCAGTGCGCATGCCATGCATTATCCCTGGAAGTTCACCAACCTGTACTGGGGGCAGTTTTACAAATCGGCCGGGGTTCCGTGGCATTACGTGCCGGTTTGGTTGCTGATAACGACGCCGGTGGGGTACTCGCTGGCAGCGGCCGTGGGGCTGGGGGCGGTGGGCTGGCGCTGGGGGCAGGCCCTGGCCCGGCGGGTATGGCCGGCTGGCCCAGGGCCTGCCCTCGATGCGCTAGTGGCTACCTGGCTGCTGGGCCCGATTGGGGTAGTGATACTGATGGGCGCTTCCATCTACGACGGCTGGCGGCACCTGTACTTTGTGTATCCGGCGCTGGTGCTGCTGGCGGCCCGGGGCGTACAGCTGGTCTGGTGCCGTAGCCGGCAACCGGGGCGGGGCCGGCAGCTGGCCCTGGCCGGGCTGGCCGTTTTCGGGCTGGCTACGGCCCACACGGTGTGGCGCATGGCGCGCATGCATCCGTTTCAGAACCTCTATTTCAGCTTTCTGAGTGCCCCGGCAGCCGAGCGGCTGTTCGAGCGCGACTACTGGGGCCTTTCGTACCGTCGGGGGCTGGAGTGGCTGCTGGCAAATCAGCCGACCGGGCCGGTGCGCATCAACGTAACCGTGCCCAACTACCATCCGCTGTACAACAACAGCCTGATGCTGCCCGCTGCCCAGCGGCACCGTATTCAGTATGTGCCGCTGGCCGAAGCCGACTACTTTATGGGAGCTTACCGCTGGCATCCGCAGGCCTACCCCGATACGCTAGGCACCGAAATCTATACGCTCCGGGTTGAGGGAATAAAAACGCTGAGCATCTTCCGAAGGCCTCGTGCCGGAGCTGCCCGCCGGTAGCCCGCGCTTATCGGGCCAATTTCTCCCATGCCAGCAGCTACCAGCTGCTGGCTGCTAGCTTAAAAAAAATATGCCGCTCCTCGAAGTCAACAGCCCCGCCCTCGTCCGCCAGTTTCTCGACCTGCCGGTCCGGCTCTACCAGAATCAGCCCAACTGGATTTCGCCCCTCGACCCAGATGTTGAAGCCGTATTCGACCCGGCCAAAAATGGCCTGCTTGTCCGGGGCGAGGCCATCCGCTGGGTGCTAACCAACGCGGCCGGCACGGTGGTGGGGCGGGTGGCGGCCTTCGTCAATCGTGATGCCGGGCCGGCCGACCCCACGCTGCCGGTGGGCGGGATGGGCTTTTTTGAGTGCGAGAACGACCAGGCGACGGCCAACGAGCTGTTTGAAGCCGCCCGGCACTGGCTGGCCGCCCGCGGCATGGAGGCCATGGACGGGCCCATCAATTTCGGGGAGCGGGACCGGTTCTGGGGACTGCTGACGGATGGCTTTACCGAGCCCAACTACGGTATGTTCTTCCATCAGCCCTACTATCAGCCGCTGTTCGAGCAGTACGGCTTCGAGCTGTTTTTCCGGCAGTATACCTGCTACCGCGACGTAGATATGCCGCTGCACGCTACGTTTTCGCGGGCCTTCGACAAGTACGCGCAACAGTACCCGGTTTTTCAGTTCAGGCACGCCAACAAGCGCGACACCGAGAAGCTGGCCCATGATTTCCACCATGTGTACAACCTGGCCTGGGCCAACCATAGCGGCATCAACCCCATGAGCCTCGACAAGGCCCGCGAGCTGGTGAAGCAGATGCAGCCCGTGCTCGACGAGCGCCTGCTCTGGTTTGCCTACCACAACGACGAGCCGATTGCGTTCTTCGTGAGCCTGCCCGAATTAAATCAGATTTTCAAGCACGTCAGCCGCCGGTTCGGGCTGCTGGCCAAGCTGCGCTTCCTCTGGGAAAAGCGCCAATACATGCTGCGCCGCGATAAAAAGCTGTTTGGCGTGATCTTCGGGGTAGTGCCCGAGTGGCAGGGCCAGGGCGTCGAAAGCGCCCTCATGGTGCATGCCCGCGCCGAGTTTATGCGCGCCGGCTACCGCGAAATTGAGATGAACTGGATTGGTGACTTCAACCCCCGCATGCTGGCCCTCACGCGCTCCATCGGCGCCCGCATCTACAAAACCCACGTCACGTACCGCTACCTCTTCGACCGCGAACGGCCGTTCGAGCGCAGCCCGATTATCCGGTAGTTGGCGAAGTGAAGGAATATGTCAGGGTAAAAGATCTGTCATTCAGAGCGAAGCGAAGAATCTCGCGGGCAAGGGCAACTTCTGATAACAGATTTACTACTGCCTGCGAGATTCTTCGCTTCGCTCTGAATGACAGGGCTTTACTTTGCTAGCCCCTTCAACTCCGCATCCAGCTGCAGCACCTGCGGGATGAGCAGGTGTTCGTCGTCATTATGTATCACGTAGTCGGCGCGAGCCAGCTTTTCGTCCTCGCTCAACTGCTTGCCGATGATGGTGAGTACATCCTGCGCGCTGCGGTGCGGGTCGCGGAGCAGCACCCGCTGCTGGCGCAGGGACTGGGGCGCAAAAACGGTGGTGATGCGGTCGAGCTGTTTGTAAGCGCCTGATTCGTAGAGCAACGCGGCCTCCTTGAGCACATAGGCGTGGCCCTCGGCATGGCGGGCCGTGGCCCAGTCGGCAAAGTCGCGGCCGACGTGGGGGTGTACCAGCGCGTTGAGGCGGGCCAGCTGGGCGGGGTCGGGGAAGGCGACGCGGGCCAGGTAAGTGCGGTCGAGGCGGCCGGAAGCGTCGAAGGTTTCGGCGCCAAACGCTTCAGTCAGCTCCCGGCGCAGCTGCGGGTTGTGGGCCATTACCTGCTTGGCCCGGCTGTCGGAGTCGTAGAGGGGCACGCCCAGCACGGTAAACAGCCGGCCCACCATACTCTTGCCCGAGCCGATACCGCCCGTGATTCCTATTTTGAGCATCTGGCTGGCGTTTAGTGAGCGAATCGGGATTGGTTGCTACAGCGGTGCGGCCGGAGGAATAAGGCCGGCCAGCTGCCCGAAAAAGGGCATTCGGTGCTGCAGCGCAAAAGTATCTATATAGCCGCGCAGTTCCTGCTGCTCGGCCGTACTGGCTGCAAAATGCAGCTCCACGAGCCACAGGTGTACCTGGTAATAATCGAGCAGCCAGCCGTGGGTATCGAGCATAAACAGCGTCCGCAGCCGCGTGGGGCGGTGTACAGCCCGGCCCGTACGGTGGGCCGCTACTGCTTCGAAAGCGTATAGCAGCTCGGTGTACACGTTGTTTTCGAGTGCGGCCACGGCCGGAGCCTCGGTCCAGGTAGCGGCCACCCACTCGCCAAGCGCCTCGTATTGGCCAGTCAGAAAAAGTGCCTCGGCTACCAGGAAATGAAACCCCGCCGGAAACAGGTTGTAGAAGGCCGGCAAAGCGGCCGGGGCAGCCACCGTGCGGGCGGCATGGGCAGTAGCCTGCTGCCGTAGCCTACTTAGCAGCGCGGTCGGAAACGGGTGCTGCGGCGCATCATGGTGGGCGGCTATCAGCTCGGCAAAAGCCCGGCGGCCGTGCGGAAACGCGTGGCATTCGGCGGGCAGGGGCAGGGCCAGCAGCTGCGCCAGCCGCCGTCGCCAGGCCGGTTCATTCTGGGCCAGAAACTCACCCAGAAACAGCGTGCAGTGCCCAAAAAGCTGGGCCTGGGGCGTGGCGTTGTGCTGCAGATACGTGTTCAACACCTGGCCATAGGCCCCGTTCAGGTAAGCCAAATCCACAAACGACTCGACGTAGTACTCCTGCCCGGCCGGTGGGCGGCCAGCCGCAGCGCCAGCGCCGGAGCCGGGCCGGTAGGCATGGCCGGCCGCGTGATGCGCCCCAGGAAATAGCCCAGCAGCAGGCGCTCGGAGTACGCCAGCTGCTGCATGGCCAGCAGCTCCGGAATATCGGCGAGGTGGCCGGCTTCTACTTTCGCCTGCTGACTTAAAGCCTGCCCGAAGGCCGCAAAATCGGCGTGGCCGGCGTAGCGGGCCAGCGTGTCGAGCGTGTGCAGATGGTAGCCGCCTTCTTTTTCAACGAGGCCGAAAAACCGGCGCAGCGTGCTGGGGCTGAGCCGTCGTCCGCTCGTGGCTGGCGCCTGGCGCAACTCCTCCTCAAGGGCGTCGCAGTGGCTGGGGTAGCGTAGCGGCTGCCCAAAGCGGGTCGCAACGGCGGCCTGCAGGGCCGCATGAGTGGGTGGGGTAAGGCGGGGCACAGTGGGGCAGGGCGTAGTCGAACCCCAAAGAAAAAGAAATTTTTGGCCTTTGCGGATATGCGGATAGAAATAGAATTTTGTGCTCAGCAAATAGGGAGAAGCTATACAACCTCCTCTTCTGTTCTCTTGGCAGTTCTTTTGAAAAGCCGCAAAAAAGCTCCCTCAGCGGGGAAAGCAAAGTGCAACCCGGCTTCACTAACCGCAATCAGTGCGTACATGAAATGCCCTTACTGTGCCCGGAAAAACACGTACTTCCAGAGCACCTGTTCGTGCTGTGGGACGCGTAACCACGATAACAACAGTGTTTTAAGTGGTTCTTTAAACCTGCTTTTCCCCAGCAAGCAGGAGAAGCCGCCAGCCAGACCCAAGCAGTCCTTTTTCAGTTGAGCGCAACAGTGGGCGGGGTATATACCCGGTTCCTTAAACTTTGGGCAACGGCACAAAGACAGCAGGGCTGAAAGGCTTATTTGTATAATAGTGAGTGATATAGGCTAATAAAGCCCCGTAGAGGAGCACTGGTTGACAAACAACTTGGGCTACCTCTTCGGGGCTTTGGCGTTTGCAGAACCGGAGCCTTTTATCACGCTTTCCGGCAGCCAGACGTGTACTATTCGCTCTGCACCCGCACGCCCCGGGTGAGCACGAGGTAGCCGCGTACCTGGGGTGGTTTGCGCGACAGGAAGGGGCGCAGTACTGAGTCGGTGGGGCTGGCGAACTGGCCGTAGTGCAGCTGCACCCGCAACTGGTCGGGCCGGAAGGCTGCTGTGTCTTCGGGGAAGAACTGCAGCCGCACCCGTACCGTGGCCGGCGTCAGACGGAAGCGGCGGCCGGCGGGCGCGTCGAGCAGCTCGGGCACCACATCTACGGGCAGCGTTACTACGGGCCGGCGCACGAGGCGCACGCGTACATCGGTTACATCGGATTGCACCTGATCGGGGCCGCCAATGGGCACCTGTACGTCGCCCTGGGTGGAGCCGGCCGGGGCCTGGGGCAGGTGTACGGGGTAGGGGTCGGGTAGGGAGTTGACTTTACTGGCTGGCCCAGTGAAGGTGACGGCGTTTGGCTCGAAGCGGGCTTCGTAGGGCAGCGCGGCGCCGTCGGTGGCCGGGCTTAGGGCCAGCGGCAGGCGGCGGCTTACCAGCCGGTCGAGGTCAACCCACAGCGTATCAGAAATCAGGTAATTAAGCTGCAGCCCATCCATCGCCTGCTGCAGGGCGGGGCGCAGGCTGCCGGCCGTGAGGTAGCGGGTGGCCGGGTCGCGCAGCACTATTTCGGCGGGGCGCACCTCCAGTGGTAGCTGGCCCCGCAGCAGTTTCCAGCCCCGGCCGGTTACGTTCACGGCTACTTCGTTGGGCAGCGGCTGCACCGGCACAAAACGCGTGTTGTCGTAGCGGCACAGCAGCGGGTAGCTGATGCGGGTGGTGTAGGTTTTGTTGAGCGCGTTGAGCAGCCAGAAGGTGCTGGCTACCAGAAAGCAAGCCAGTACGGCCCGCCAATAGCTGCGCTCCTGCCCGAAAAACGGGCGCAAGAACCAGCGAAGCAGACGAATACTGGGGTGGGCAGACGACACAGGAAGTCAACTGAAAAAAGGTGAAAACGCGGCGGAAACCGATGCAAAAACCAAAATTCCGGCCTCCGGTTGCGCCCGAAGCCGGAATTCCGGAATCCACAAGATACTATAAGAGCCGGACTGGTACTCCGCCGCAGGTGCTACTCGGCCGCTGCGGTGGTTTTGCTGGCTACCTCGCGGGCAATGGCCGCGCGGTCGAAGCGCAGGCGTACAGCCTTATCTACTTCCACCGTCACCGATTCTTCGCTCAGGTCCACGATTTTGCCGTGCAGTCCGCCAATGGTTACCACATGGGCACCCTTGGCCAGGTTGGCGCGGAAGTTTTTGGCGGTGGCCGTGCGCTTCTGCTGGGGCCGGATCATGAAAAAGTAAACCACTCCGGCCATGGCCACGAGGGGTAGGTATTGGATAAGACCTCCGGCACCGGCGGCGGGGACTTGCAGCAAAAGAGAAGCGAACATAAGCGGGAGTTTCAGCGGGAGAGAGGCAGCGTTGGCAACGGCAGGGGGGAGCGGGCGCTACCGTCCGCTCCCCTCTGCCGTTGGCTTATTGCCGGTAGGGACCGTTCTGGCCGTCGGGCAGGATGTTGGTCTTGATGACCACTTTGTTGATGCTGGGCTGGGTGTTGGCCTGAATAGCCACTTCCTTGTTCTGCATCCCCGTTTTGCCGTGGGCGTCGAACTGTACGTCGATAATGCCCTTCCCACCGGGCGCAATAGGCTCCTTGGTCCAGTTGGGCGTGGTGCAACCGCAGGCGGCCGTGGCGTTTTCAATAATGAGCGGCGACTTACCGGTGTTGGTAAACTCAAAGGTGGTCTTCACTACCGCGTTCGGCTGAATATCACCGAAGTCGTGGTCAGTTTTGGCAAAAGTCATGACCGGCGCGTTGGGGTTGGGCGCCTCTGTTTCCGAACTCACGTTGGGATTGTCGATGAGCGGGGCAGCCGTGGCAGCGTTGGCATCGGCAGCGGCGGCATTCATGCCCTCGGTGCCCACTTCGCCCGGGTTGTTGTTGCAGGCGCCCAACAGAAGCGCACTGGAAAGCAGCAGAGAAGAAAGCAGTGTACGTTTCATAGGAGACTGAAAATCAAGATGAGAAGCCGATATATGGCTTCTAAAAGACAAAGATAAGCACGCTTGAGTTGCAGTAAGAAATGAGGTGGAACAACGGCCCTGTCACTCCGAAGAAGGATGAGTCAGAGTCAAATAGCTGAACACCAGCGTTCAAATGGCTTAACTTGGACTCCTTCTTCGCCGGAACGATAGGGCGAACAGCTCACCTCGCACCTCTTACTTCCCCAGGTTGCCGATAATGGCCTGGGTGAACTCGCTGGTAGATGCCGAGCCACCCAGGTCGCCGGTGCACTTGCTCTTGTCCTGGAGCGTCAGGTTGAGGGCTTTCTCAATCTGGTCTGCCTTGTCGTGCTGACCGATGTAGTGCAGCATCATCAGGGCCGAGCGTAACAGGGCGGTGGGGTTGGCCTTGCCCTGGCCGGCAATGTCGGGGGCCGAGCCGTGGACGGCCTCAAAAATGGCCATGTCGTCGCCGATGTTGGCGCCAGCTACCACGCCCAGGCCGCCTACCAGGCCGGCGCACAGGTCGGAGAGGATGTCGCCGAACAGGTTGGTGGTTACAATCACATCGAACTGCTCAGGCCGCATCACCAGCTGCATGCACATGTTGTCGATGATTTTCTCCTCATACTGAATCTGCGGAAACTCGCGGCTGGCGTCCTGGCAGGCTTCGAGCATAATGGTACCGGCCATTTTAAGGATGTTGGCTTTGTGGGCCAGCGTTACCTTTTTGCGCTTGTGCTTGGCGGCGTAAGCAAAGGCAGCCCGGCAGATTTTGCGGGCTCCCTCGCGGGTAATGCGGTTGAACGAGTCGGCAATGCCCAGCTTCTCATCGTACACCTCCAAGCCCGAGTACAGGCCCTCCGTGTTTTCGCGGAACAGCACCAAGTCGATGCCCGAATCGGCGTAGCGCGAAGCAATGCCGGCGGTAGTCAGGGACGGGCGTACGTTCTGGTAGAGGTCGTACTTCTGGCGCAGGCTCACGTTGATGCTGCGGAAACCCTTGCCCACGGGCGTTGTGATAGGGCCTTTGAGGGCCACCCGGTTTTTCTCCAGCGAGTCGAGCAGGGCCTGTGGAATAAGCTCGCCCGAGGCATCGAAGGTGGTCTGGCCCGCGTTCTGCTCCTCCCACTGCACCGGCACCTCGGCGGCGGCAAAAATATCGGTTACTGCTTTCGTGATTTCGGGACCAATACCGTCGCCGGGGATGAGGGTGATGAGTTGCATTGCGTGGAAGAGTTGATGGTTTGAAGGGCGGCCCGGCCGCTCGGAGCAGCAGTAGCGGGAACGTTTCCGTAAAGGTACCGATACCGAAGCGGAGCGGGCAACGAAAAGTGCCGAAGCCCCGACAGTTGCGTCAGTTCTCCGGCACTTTTCTGAACAGAAACAACAAAAAAGCAGAAAGCATCCGCAACGGTGCGCCGGATATCCGGTGCGTGGTAGAGCTGCTTACAGCGTTTTACGCGAGTTAATCTGGTCGATGAGCTGGTCGACGTCGCCCAGCAGCTGTTCGGCCTTGCTCTTGGCATCCTGAATTACGCGCTGGCCCTCGCTCTTGGCCGAGCTGGGCCCTTGGTCGGAGCGGCTCGTTACGAGGTTTTCGGTGAGGTCGGCCAGGGTTTCGCGGTACTTTTCGAGCTGGTAGCTGAGCCAGCTACGGGTTTCGCGGCCCTTTTCGGGGGCATATAACAGGCCAACCACGGCCCCGGTGAGGGCGCCGCCGGCAAAGCAGAGAATACCAGTAGTGGTTTTGCTACTCATGGGAGAGGTGAGTACGGGGAGGTGGAAAGGAATATTAGCTATAAGTACGCAGATGAGTAGGGAGTAGTTGGCATAAGACACGAGTACAAAGACGCGGGAGGTGAGACAGCGATTCGCCCTAACGGAGCATCCGTCTTACTTCTCATGTCTTTGTACCCGTATCTGACTACTGATTGTCCAGCAAACCGCGGCCCGACTTGCGGATGGCGCCGCTGGCCGTCAGGTCCTGGGCCAGCTTGTCGAGGATGCCGTTGACGAACTGCTTGCTTTTAGGCGTGCTGTAGTTCTTGCTGATCTCGATGTACTCGTTGATGGTCACCTTTACTGGGATGGCCCGGAACAGGTGCATCTCGCAGAGCGCCATTTTCAGCAGAATCTTGTCCGTCAGGGCCACGCGGTCTACGTCCCAGTTCTGCGACGAGTCGGCAATAAGCTGCTCGTACTGCGCGTCGTCGGCCAGCGTCTGCTGGTAGAGGCTCTCGGCAAACTCCTTGTCCTCGGCCCAGTTGGCCGACAGCGACATGAGCACCATATTCTCGTCGGCGGCCTCGTCGAGCATCTTCACCGTTTTGATAACCAGGTTCTTCACCACTGAGCGGTTTTCCTCCCAGTTCTGGTCGTCCTCCTCAATGTACTCGGGCAGGGCCGTGCCCTTAAACACGAACTCCTTGTAGAGGTGCTTGAGCATTTCCTGGTCTTCGGCGTAGCTGCCGGCTGGGGCGGCCAGATAGCTCAGCAGCGCGGGGTCCTGCTTCATCTCATTGCGCCAGGCTGCCCGCAGCGCGTCCAGCTCAGGCTGGCCGTGCCACTTCTGGTTGCGCCGGATGGTCAGATCCTGCAGCTGCAGGTTCTCCATGAGCTTGATGAGGGCCTGGTTTTCCGAGAGCCGGGTGGTGTCGAGCAACGGCTCCGGAGAGGCCGTCAGCCGCCGCGAGTCGCGGCCACGCTCCTGCTGCAGTATCTGCAGCAGCACCTCCGGAATGTTGAGCAGGTGCAGATACTGGTCATGAATGCCCTCGGCCCCGCTCACCAGCTGGCCGGCATAGTACACCTTGTCCTTGGCTACGGCCTTCTGGTAGAACTTGATGGCCTCCTGCACCGCGTCGTTCACGTCGGCATCGTCGGTCGGCTCCGGGGTTTCGCCCGATTTGTGCCACTCCTTGAAGATAACCTCGCCCATCTTGCGCTGGCCTTGCAGCAGCTTGCGGTCGGGGGCTTCAGCCGCCGTCAGGTCGGGTAGGAAGGCTTCCGCAATCCGCTCAAGAGCCAAAGAATAATCGGACCCGACGGCCTGATGGTAGGCGTACAGGGCCTGCATGACCTTGATGCGGAGCGTGCGACGGTTGAGCATTGGGTAGAATTGGTTTAGAGCTTGGTAATCTGTGCATAGTGCTTAGGCTGTTCTATTGAGTCCTAAGCACTATGCACAAATCACTAAGCTCTAAAAATTAATAAGTGGATTTTACCTTGCCGATGGCGGCGATGCGCTCTTCGGCCTGGCGGGTGGCGGCGGCCTGTGGGTGGCTGCCTTCCTGCTCGGCCTTGGCCAGCACCTGCGTGGTGATGTCGTAAATTTTCTCGGTCTGGATGAGGGCTGCCTCGCGGTTGCCGCCCACTACTTCCGAGTACACGTTGATGAGACCGCCGGCGTTGATGAGGAAGTCGGGGGCGTACACGATGCCGCGCTTCACCAGCTCGGGACCGTGGATGTTCTCATCGGCCAGCTGGTTGTTGGCGCAGCCGGCCACTACCTGGCACTTCAGGCGCGGAATGGTATCGGAGTTGAGCGTAGCACCCAGCGCGCAGGGCGAGTAGATGTCCACGTCCTGGTCGTAGATGTCGTTGAGGCCGACCATCTGGGCACCGAAGCGGTTGGCCGCGTCGAGGGCCCGGTCTTCATAATAGTCGCTCACGATGAGCTGAGCGCCTTCTTTCTGCAGATATTCCAGCAGGTAGGTGCCCACATGGCCCATGCCCTGCACGGCAATGCGCTTGCCGGCCAGCGAGTCGGAGCCGAAAGCGCGCTTGGCGGCGGCTTTCATACCCATGTAGGTACCGTACGCCGTTACGGGCGAAGGGTCGCCGCTGCCGCCCATGCTCTCGGGCAGGCCCGAAACGTGCTTGGTTTCCATCCGGATGAACTCCATGTCGCGGGTGGTCATGTTCACATCTTCGGCCGTAATGTACTTACCGTTGAGGTTCTGCACGAAGCGGCCGAATTTGCGCAGCAGCGCCTCGGTTTTCATGGTGGCGGCGTCGCCGATGATGACGGCCTTGCCACCGCCCAGGTTCAGGCCCGAAATGGCTGCCTTGTAGGTCATGCCGCGGCTTAGGCGCAGCACGTCGTTCAGGGCTTCGGCGTCGGAGGCGTAGTGCCACATGCGGGTACCGCCCAGCGCAGGGCCGAGTACGGTGTTATGAATGCCGATGATGGCCTTCAGGCCGGTTTCGTGGTCGTGGCAGTACACTACCTGCTCGTGCTGGAACTCGGCAATCTGTCCGAAAATGGAGGCCTCGGTTACTACTTGCGTTTCAACCATAACGTGGGGGAGATGGAAAATGGGTGGGTGGGAAGGGGAGGATTGGCGTACCTTCGCGGTGGTTGCGGCCCGCTGCCAACGCCCGGCAGTCGTTAAACGATTGGTAACGCCTTGTGGCTGTTTTCCCTTCGCTCAATGAACGCCCCGCGCGGCTCCGGCCCGATGCCCCCGCAATTCGGGTGCAAAAGTACGCCGATTTGCGGGAGTTTAGAAGTTAGAAATTACGGTACGGGTAGAGGCGCACTATTTTGCGTATCGTCGTTGCGGATGTTGCTCGTACTATATAGGTCGTGCAACGGACGCAAAATAGGGCATCTCTACGCCGGTCAGATAACCCAATGAAACCCTTTCCGCGTTTTCTGGCTTTCTAACTTCCTGTTGCCAAACTTTTCAATTCCGCCTAGTGCCCGCACTCTCCGCAACCAACAAATACCTGCTGCGCTACAAATGGCACTTCCTTGGGGGCGTGCTGTTTGTGGGCCTGAGCACGCTGCTGGCCATCTTCCCGGCCCAGATTGTGCGCTACGCCTTCGATCTGGTAGGCGAGGGCATAGACCTCTACCACCTCTACGGCGGTACCCGCGCTCAAACGCAGGTCTACGAGCTGTTCGGGCGCAACGTGCTGCTCTACGCACTGCTGATTCTGGCCATGGCGCTACTACGGGGCATCTTCCTGTTTTTCATGCGCCAGACACTCATCGTGATGAGCCGGCTGGTGGAAAACGACCAGAAGAACGAAATTTATCAGCATTACCAGAGCCTGCCACTGAGCTTCTACCGCCGCCACAGCACCGGCGACCTGATGTCGCGCATTTCGGAAGATGTGGGCCGGGTGCGTATGTATATCGGGCCGGCCATCATGTATTTTATGCAGCTCGTGCTGCTGTTCGTGCTCATCGTGCCGCTCATGCTCATGGTGAACGTGAAGCTGACGCTTTACACGTTGCTGCCGCTGCCGGTACTCAGCGTGAGCATTTTCTACGTCAATAACATCATCCAGCGCAAATCCGACGAAATTCAACGCTCGCTCTCGGGCATGACGACTTTCGTGCAGGAGGCCTTTTCGGGTATCCGGGTCATCAAGTCGTTCGTGCGCGAGCAGGACTCGCACCGGCAGTTCACGGCGGCTTCCAACGAGTACAAGGAAAAGTCGCTGAGCCTGAATTTCGTCAACTCGCTATTTTTCCCCCTGATTCTGTTTCTGGTGGGCCTGAGCACGATTATTACTGTGTGGGTAGGCGGCCAGGAAGTGATTCGGGGCACGATTACCACCGGCAGCATTGCCGAGTTTCTGATTTACGTGAACCTGCTCACCTGGCCCGTTACGGCTCTGGGCTGGACTTCCTCGCTCGTGCAGCGCGCCGAGGCTTCGCAGGCCCGCATCAACGAGTTTCTGGACCAGAAAACGGATATCGTCTCGCGCCAGAACATTGAGCTGGACATCAAGGGCGACATTGCTTTCGAGCACGTTTCCTTCACCTACCCCGACACCGGCATCCAGGCTTTGCGCGACGTGTCGTTCCGCATCCGGCCGGGCCAGACGCTAGCCGTTATCGGCAACACCGGCTCGGGCAAAAGCACCGTGGCGGCCCTGCTCTCGCGCCTTTATGACGTCACCGAGGGGAGCATCAGCGTCGATAACGTGGATGTGCGCGACCTGGCCCTCACCTCGCTGCGCAGCCAGATTGGCTACGTACCCCAGGACGTGTTTCTGTTTTCCGATTCCATTCGCAATAACATCAACTTCGGTCTCGATGAGCCCGACGAGGCCCGGATGCTGCAAGCCGCCCGCGACGCGAACGTGTACAACAACATCATCGACTTCCCGCAGGGCTTCGATACCAAGCTCGGCGAGCGGGGCATTACGCTTTCGGGCGGGCAGAAGCAGCGCGTCAGCATTGCCCGGGCCCTGGTGAAGGAACCCAAAATCCTGATTCTGGACGACGCCCTCTCGGCCGTGGATACCGACACCGAAAACGCCATTCTGGGGGCGTTGCAGCGCATCATGCACAACCGCACCAGCCTCATCATCAGCCACCGTGTGAGCTCGGTAAAGCTGGCCGACGAAATCCTGGTGCTCGACGACGGCCAGATTGTGCAGCACGGCACCCACGAAGTCCTCATGCGCGACGAGCAGGGCCTCTACCGCGCCCTCTACGAGCGGCAGCTCCAGAGCGAAGAAGCGTAGGGGGTAAAGAGTAAGTCAAAGAGAAAAGGTCAAAAGTAAAAGCCGTTGAATATTGGCGCTTGGCCCATTCAACGGCTTTTACTTTTGACCTATTCTCTTTGACTTACAGAAGCTACTGCCCCAGAATCACGCGCTTCATGCCACGCCGCTCGCCGGCCACGCACTTCACGATGTAGGCGCCGCGGGGCAGGTTGGCCACGCTGAGCACCACCGCCGACTCGCCGGCCAGCAGCACGTCGCGGGTGATGACGGGGCGGCCATCGATACCGTTGACCTCGATGCGGGTAGGGCCGGTGGCGTCGGTGCGCACGGTCAGGGCGTTGGTAACGGGGTTGAGGTCGAGCCGCAACTTCAGGGCCTCGTTATGAGCCGCCGGCGTCTCCATCTTGTTGGTAATCAGGGCCGGGGGAGCCGCGGCTACGGTGGTAGCGGCCGGGGCCTGGGCCCGCGCTACGGAGCCAACCGCCAGCAACGCCAGCAGGCAAACCAGGAAAGTAAAGGTTTTCATAGACGTGCTGAAAAACGAGGTTCAATGCGGGCAGGGAAGATACGATGAACACCCCTGCTACCGGTTTTGCCGGCCTAAAAGTAAGCCGCCAATGCTGGACAAGAAGCGCGCCAAACCAACTTTATTTGGCGGCCGTTGCTTTCGCAGTAGGAGACAATCAACACGCAAACAGTTGCATAAAGGGTTTCACTGGCAACAGGCCCCGCTCAGGCGCAAGAAAAACCGCGGGTTTGCTTGCATCATAGCCACCGGTAGCCTTACCTTTGCCTCATCATTCATCGGGGTGTAGCGTAGCCTGGTATCGCGCCAGCATGGGGTGCTGGAGGTCGTAGGTTCGAATCCTGCCACTCCGACGACGAATGTTTTTCGATTAAGCCTCCGGGAACCCCACCCGGAGGCTTTTTTTCGGGGTGTAGCGTAGCCCGGTATCGCGCTGCTTTGGGAGCAGGAGGCCGCAGGTTCGAATCCTGCCACCCCGACTTCACCGTACTCTCTCTCAAACTGCCCGCTGGACTTTGGTCCGGCGGGCAGTTTGGCGTTTAAGGCAATTGGATGTCGGTGGGAGTTGAGCCATAGAAAATAGATAGAGTTATACCGATACTAAAGAATATAAAGCGGCCGTTGAATCGTCGTCCGATCATCAGTAAACGCTCAATTTCGCCTATTTTTTATCTTTCCTCTACTATGAAAAAGGCCCTCCTCGGCGCGTTTCTCCTAAGCGCCGGTGCCCTATCGGCCCAGGCTCAGATTTCGGCTGGTACCAAGCTACTTACCGGCTCTATTGGCTATAGCCAGCAGAAGCAGGAAACAAGCTCTCCGATTATTAGGGGCCAACGCCTAGACGTGAAATACAAGCAATTCAATTTTAATCCGAGCGGCGGCTATTTTGTGGCTGATAATCTAGCCCTAGGCATAACAGGCGGGCTATATCTGGCTGCTTCCCAAAACTATAACTACGCTTTATCCCTTGGGCAGGTCCAGAAGGAAGAGAGGAAAACCAGAGCATTAAGCGGCGGAATCTTCGGTCGTTATTATAAATTTTTGGGGGATAAATTCGCTTTATACGGCCAGCTAGGCGGCGGCTATCAGAACGTTTATAATTCCAACAGCCCAGATGTCGCGGCACCTTATCCAATCACGAGTCGGCAATGGGGTTTATATGCTAATCTGTTGCCGGGCATCGTATTTTTCCCCGTTGATAAGCTGGGGTTGGAACTCGCTCTTCGCGGAGTAAGATACGGCCACGTGAAGACGGCATATGGCCAAAATGGGCTCCGTACGACTGATAGTAGTTTCAATTTCGGCTTCGGCCTCAACGACCTGAACCTAGGCATCTCGCTCTACCTTGGCCGCAACTAAATCCACAAAATTACCCGTGCCAAACGGCCCTCCCGAAAGCTTCGGGAGGGCGTTTGACGTTTAGGAACTACAAAAATCTACTTCACCACTGCAAAAACTTCCGATTCGCCCTGGTCGGGGAAGTGCTCCAAGTAGAGGTGGGAAAGTGTCAGCTTCTGCGCTTCTGCGGCGGCCTTGATGCCAGAGTAGAGCTTGTCGGGAGCCACGAGGTAGCTGGCCTGAATGCGGGCGTGCAGCAAACGCTGGCCAGCCGCGAACGTGCGGTAGGAGTAGCCGGCCGGCAGCGTTTGGCTGGTGGTATCGGCCACGAGTACGCCCACGAACACGCGGGCCGAGTCGCGGGTGCTTTCGGGGCTGTTGTAGAAGATGTTGCCAAAGTCGCCGCGCAGCTTGCCCGATTTGCGCACGTTGTAAGCCTCCCGGGTCAGGTCGCCAAACGCCTCGTCGTTGGCCGGGCCAGCGTAGTAGCGGCCGGCCACAAAGTAGGGCTGGGTGGTGGTTTCGAGCGTAACGGTAGCGGCCTTGAAGCCGCCCATCTGCCAGTACACCGCCGAGAAACCAACAATCAGCAGCAAAGAGAGGCCAAGGAGAATACGATTCATGGAATAAATAAGAGAGAAAAAACTGTCAAAAAGGACGTCATGCAGAGCGCAGCGAAGCGTCTCGCGTGCTGGCGTTGAATCACTGTAGCACCGTCAGCACGCGAGATGCTTCGCTGCGCTCTGCATGACGTTCTGGTAGGCTCAAAATCAAGCGTACTGCATCTGGTAGAGGTTGGCGTAGAAGCCCTGGTGGCGCAGCAGCTCCTCGTGGGTGCCCGACTCCTTGATTTCGCCCTTGTCGAGCACGATAATCTGGTCGGCTTTCTGGATAGTGCTCAGGCGGTGGGCAATAACGAGGCTCGTGCGGCCCTGCATCAGCTTCTCGATGGCCTGCTGAATCAGCTCCTCGGTTTCCGAATCGACCGACGAAGTGGCCTCATCGAGAATGATGATGCGCGGCTGGTACACCATGGCCCGCACGAAGCTTATGAGCTGGCGCTGGCCCACCGAGAGGGTGGCGCCGCGCTCCATCACGGCATAGTCGAGGGCGCCGGGCAGCCGCTCGATGAAGCGGCGGGCACCCACAAGGTCGGCGGCTTCCCAGATTTGCGCGTCGGAGATGTCGGTTTTGCCCAGCGTGATGTTGTCGCGGATAGTACCAGCGAACAGGAACACGTCCTGGAGCACCACGCCGATGTGGCGGCGTAGGTCCTTGAGGTCGTAGTCGCGCAGGTCGTGGCCGTCGATGCGGATGGTGCCTTTATTGATTTCGTAGAAGCGGCTCAGCAGGTTGATAATGCTGGTTTTGCCCGCCCCGGTGGCCCCCACGAAGGCGTAGGTCTGGCCGGCCTTGATATCGAAGTTCACGTCGCGCAGCACCCAATCCTCGTCGTTGTAGGCAAACCAGACGTGCTCGAACTGCACGTCGCCGCGCAGCTGCTCGGGAATGTAGGAGCCATTGTCAGGTATCAGCTCCTTGCTATCGAGCAGCTTCAGCAGGCGTTCGGTGCTTACCAGGCCCAGCTGCAGCGTGTTGAACCGGTCGGCAATCTGGCGGATGGGCCGAAAGAACAGGGCGTTGTACATGATGAAGGCGATGAGCGCGCCCTTGGAAATCGTGCCCTCAATCTGGCCCTGGGCGGCGTACCACACCAGCAGACCCACACCGGCAGCGGCCAGCACTTCGGCCACCGGGAAGTAGATGCTGTAGTAAAGCACCGAGCGCACGTTGGCGCGGGTGTGCTCCTGGTTGATGGCCTCGAACTTGCGCTGCTCGCGGGCTTCGTTGTTGAAAATCTGCACTACGTTCATGCCCGTCAGGTGCTCCTGCACGAAGGAGTTGAGGCTGGACACGGCCGTGCGCACCTCCTGGAACGACTGCTTGATTTTCTCCTTGAAAACGTAGGTGCTGATGAGCAGCGGCGGAATCACCGACAGGCTGATAAGCGTCAGCCGCCAGTCGATGTAAAACATGAAGCTCACGATGAACACGAGCTGCAGAATGTCGCCAATCATGGCCGCTAGACCCTCGCTGAACACGTCCGACAGCGTTTCGACGTCGGAGATATTGCGCGTGACGAGCTGGCCGATGGGCGTGCGGTCGAAGAACTTGAGGCGCAGGTCGAGGATGTGCTGGTAGAGGTCGACGCGGATGTCGCGCACGATGTACTGGCCCAGCCAGCCGCCGAAATACGTCTGCAGGTAGCTGACCACGGCGTGGCCCGTCAGCAGCACCAGCAGCAGCCCGAACATCTTGTTTAGCCCTGCCACATCACCCTGCTCGATGCTCACATCGACCATCTGCTGAATCAGGAAGGGCCGCAGCGTGCCCAGCGCGGCCGTGGCAACGGTGAGGAAAATCAGGAAATAAAAGACGCGCTTATAGGGCCGCACGTACTTCATCAGCCGGCGCAGCACCTGCCAGTCGAATACGTTGCCGGTTTTGGTGGCGGGGGTAGCTTGCTCCATTCGTGGTTTCTACGAGAATGCAAAGGTAACCAGCCGGCGGGCGGAATGTGAGGAGGAGCCAGAAGATAGAAGTCAGAATGGCACGTTATTCAGAGCAAAGCGAAGAATCTCGCATGCTGACGCTGGCCAATGCTTGCTCAACGACTTCACGCGATATTCTTCGCTTCGCTCTGAATGACGTGCTATTTCAGCTCCGTTCTATTCCCCTTTAAAATACGGCAGCCCGGCGGGCAGCAGCGCCGCGTCTACCAGCTCGGCCGGGTACTCGACGCGGCACAGGAACAGGCCGCCGGCCAGGGCCGCGCCGCTGGCGTGCACGCGGCTCAGGCTCCGGAAAACCTCGCCGAACTGCTCCGGGCTCAGCTTGCCCCGGCCCACGCTCAGCAGGGTTCCCACCACCAGCCGCACCATGCCGCGCACGAAACGGTTGGCCCGGATGCGGAACACCAATCCGCCCGGCTCCAGGTGCCAGCCGGCCTCGAAGCAGGTGCAGTTGTAATGCTTCTCGGCACCTTTCACTTTGGAAAAGCTGGTGAAATCGTGGGTGCCGACCAGCAGGGCCGCTGCCTCGTTCATGGCTTCCAGGTTGGGGGCGCGGTCGAGGTAGAGGCTGAAGCGGGTGGCGAAGGGGTCGGGGATGAGACGCACATGGTACTCGTAGGTGCGGGCCCGGGCCGCAAAGCGGGCGTGGGCATCGGCCGGCACCGGGTGTAGCACCTGCCCCCGAATGCCGGTGGGCAGCGCCCGGTTGAGGCGGTAGAGCAGCGTGGGCAAATCGAGGCTGTCGGGCACATCGGCATCGAAATGCGCCACCTGATGGCTGGCATGCACGCCCGAATCGGTGCGGCCGCTGCCCAGGCAGTACACCGGCTGGCGCAGCACCTGGCTCAGGCAGCGGTCCAACTCCTGCTGCACCGTCGTCACCCGCGGCTGAATCTGCCAGCCGTGGTACTCAGTGCCGTCGTAGGCTAGGTGCAGGAAGTAGCGCATGTTTTTGAGCTGTTAGCCTTTAGCTGAGAGCTGTTAGCTTTTTTGTGAAGTCGTTATGTCAGTAGAGAGCTAACAGCTGTCAGCTACAAGCTAACAGCTCAAGGACGCTATACCACCAGCGCGTAGAGCAACGAATCCAGGGTTTGGTCATCCTTTACTACGCTGCGGCGCATGCGGCCTTCGAGCTCGTAGCCGGCCTTTTCGAGCACCCGGGCTGAGGCGGGGTTGTTGGCGAATACTACCGCGTAGAGCCGGCAGACGTCGAAATGGGCCAGCACGTAGGCCGAGGTGGTGCGCACGACGGCCGTGGCCAGCCCCCGGCCCCAGCAGGCGGGCGTGAGCCAATATCCGATTTCGGCCGAGCGGCGGCGCACGTCGGTTTTGAAGTGGACCCCTACGCTCCCCACCGGCTCGCCGTCAACTTCAATGGCCAGAAACAGGTCGCGGGTGCTGTCGGCCACCAGACACAGGAAAAACTCCGCGTCGCCGGCCGAGTAGGGAAACGGAAACGTGTCGCGCATGTGGCGCGCTACCCGGTCGTCGTTTGCATGGCGGGCCAGGGCTGGCGCATCGGCAAACGTCCAGGGCCGCAGCCGGGCCCCAGTTACGGGCAGCTCCAGTGTCGGGTTCAGCAGCGGGTCGTGCATGAATGAATTATACTATCGGCTGTAGCGCGAAACTCCGGCTTCGCGTATCGTTGAACGATTACACGCGGCGCGGCAGTCAGAAATGATAGGCGAAGCCGGAGCTTAGTTTCACTGTTCTGCGGTTCGCGCTACAGCTCGTACCTACAGCTTCTCGTAAATAATAGCCGCGCCCTGGCCGACGCCCACGCACATAGTGGCCAGGCCGTAGCGCACATTGTCGCGGCGCTGCATTTCGTGCAGTAGCGTGGCCGTTATGCGGGTGCCACTGGCTCCCAGCGGGTGGCCGATGGCAATGGAGCCGCCATTCACGTTCACTTTGGCCGGGTCGATGCCCAGCTCGCGCATGGAGGCCAGGGCCTGGGCGGCAAAGGCTTCGTTGAGTTCGAATAGGTCGATGTCGTCGATGCTGAGGCCGGCGCGCTCCAGCACCTTACGGGTAGCCGATATCGGCCCGATGCCCATGTACGCGGGGTCGACGCCGGTAACGGCTGAGGCCACTACCCGGGCCATGGGCTTGAGGCCATACTTCTCCAAAGCAGTTTCACTTACCAGGAGCAGGGCGGCGGCCCCGTCGTTGATGCCGGCCGAGTTGCCGGCCGTTACGCTGCCATCTACCTGGAAGGCGGGCCGTAGCGTGGCGAGCTTTTCGAGGGTGGAAAGGCGCGGGTGCTCATCCTGATCGAAGAGAGCCGCATGGCCCTTCGGATTCGCAATGAATACGGGCACGATTTCGCGGCGGAAGCGGCCCTTCTCGAAGGCACGCTGGTACTTTCGCTGCGAGTCGAAGGCGAACTGGTCCTGGTCGGCGCGGCTCACGTTGTACTGGCGGGCTACGTTTTCGGCCGTTTCGCCCATGGCGTAAGGGTGGTGCAGCTTCGAGAGCTTGGGGTTGACGAAGCGCCAGCCCAGCGTGGTGTCGTGGGCCGTAAAGTCGCGGTCGAAGGCCGTCGTCGATTTGGCCATTACGAAGGGCGCGCGGGTCATGCTTTCGGTGCCGCCGGCCAGGTACACGTCGCCCTCGCCGGCCCGGATGGCGCGCGAAGCGTCCATGATGCTCTGCAGGCCCGAGGCGCACAAGCGGTTGACGGTGTTGCCGGGCACCGTAACGGGCAAGCCAGCCAGCAGCGCAGCCATACGGGCCACGTTACGGTTGTCTT
Source organism: Hymenobacter lapidiphilus (assembly GCF_003417065.2). Lineage (GTDB taxonomy): Bacteria > Bacteroidota > Bacteroidia > Cytophagales > Hymenobacteraceae > Hymenobacter. The sequence goes on from NZ_QVLT01000018.1 coordinate 58,701, forward strand.
CTCCAGCCTGGTTGGCAGCCCCCAGAATCACGTCTTCAACGGCGCTGGGGTCGAGGGTGGGGTTGCGGCGGAGCAGCTCACGCAGGACGTGGGCGGCCATATCGTCGGGGCGGACGCTGCTGAGCGCCCCGCCAAATTTGCCAATGGGAGTGCGGACGGCGTCCACGATATAGGCGGTAGGCATGGAGAGGAATCCTGTTTTTCTGGTCGCAGTTGGCTACTTTTGTCGTCCCGCAGGGGCGTTTTTAGTCAGCCGAACAGTCAATCCACAAAGATGATACAAAGAATCCAAAGCGTATTTCTGCTGCTGCTGGCCCTGTCCATGCTCAGCGTACTGGTGGTGCCCATCTGGACTAAAACCGACCCCGCCAGCCAGGGAACGGCCCTGCTAACGGCCTTTACGCTCAGTTTCGCCAGTGCCGCGCCGGGCGGCAGCACCCTCGGCGCAACCAATACCTGGGCCATTGCGGCATTGGCCGTGGCTTCGGCGGCCGTGGCGTTGCTATCCATCTTCCAGTTCCGCAACCGCTTCAACCAGCTCAAGCTGGGCATGCTCAACTTCCTGCTGATTGTGGGCACCATCGCCGCCAACTTTTACTACTCCAGCCAGGGCGAGCAGCTGCTCAACATCAAGCTTATCGGCACTTATGAGGCCGGGTTCTACCTGCCCACGCTGGCCCTGATGCTTAACCTGCTGGCCAGCCGCTTCATCCGGCGCGATGAGCGGCTGGTTCGCAGCATGGACCGGCTGCGGTAGCAGTTTGCAGTAGCCTTTTACAGGCCCCGCACCAACGCCAGCAGCTCCTGCTGAATCGCGCGGGTTTTATCCTGGGCATACCAGCCGTGCAGTTTTTCGGCAAATTCTTCGTGAGTAGCACCGGCCGCCTTGGTTTCCAGAAATAAATCCTGGGCTTCGGCGGGGCGCGGGCCCCAGTTGGCTACCTCGGTACGGGTGTCGGCGTGCAGCACCAGCAGCTTCGGGATGGCCCGGCCGCCGTTGGTGAGGTAGCGGTCCATCAGGTCCAAGTTTTCATCGCGCAGCAAGTAGTACGTCCTGATTCGGCCCTTACTGGCCTGGGCCATTTTTTCGAGTACGGGCACAATCTGGGCCGCGTCGCCGCACCAGCCTTCGGTAATAATAACCCAGGCATACTCCCGCGTCAGGGCCTCCAAGGCCTGCTGCAGCTCGGGCAGCAGTTCCGCTTTCTTGTCGAGGCGCTGCATGCGCTGGATGTTGAGCCTGGCGTAATCCGTCAGTTCGGGCGACTGCGTCTCGCCGGTGGTCTGTCCCTGGGCCATCAGCTCATCGATTCGCTGGCGGTACTGGGCGTAGGAAAGGGCCGTAGCGAGGCGCTCGGCGCTGAGCACGGGCGGCTGGGCCGGAATAGGCGGGTTGGTCATGGAAAGGGGAAGGGATGGAAACGGTAGAGCGGCAGCATCAGCCACACGCGCTTTCTTTCTAACAAACGCAAAACCCTTTCGGTTGGCTGCCCGAGCCGCCCGAAAGGGTTTTGCGTTTGCTCACTGCCCGATACGCGTAAGCAGCTTTCGGCCGGGCTACAGGCTGGGCACGTCGGCCGCCGCAGCCTTAGCCGACAGTTCGCGGCAGTGAGTGATGAAGTCGGTGTTGATAGGCTCCAGGCCGGCGGCGCGCAGCTCCTTGGCCACCTGGCCGCGGTGGTAGTTGCCGTGAATGGGCATGTGCGTCAGAATATCGGAAACCTGACTGGTGAAACCGTCGCCGGCCGAGTTGGTGTACGTAATGAGGCGGTTCAGCTCCGCATCGTCGGCCTGCTGGCAGTACTGATGGAAGCGCTCCGACGTTTGCTCGTGCCAGTGGTGCAGGCCGGCCAAATCGTGCTCCTGCCACACTTTTACGGGGCTGGCCGTGTTGGTGAGGCGGCCGAGCCAGATGGCCTGGGCGTTGAGTGCGTGGCTGTAGATGCGCATTCCGCCTGCGGGCAGCGTGGCGCCCTGGGCTACGAGGCTATCAAGGTGGCCGAGCAGGGTGTTGTTGGCCCACACGTTGTATGCGCCAAGCTTTTCAATGGTGTTAATCATTCTACTGAAAATGAAATGGGAGACGGGAGCGGTGCGACCCGACCGCGCGTAACGAAAGAGAAATGGGAAGGACACAAAACTACATTATCTCGCTTCCCCTGTTGCCTTCCGTATTTCTACAGAAAAACTACCGTGGGTCTTTCCAGACGAGCTTCTCTTCGGTTCGGGCTTTGGTAAAATCGGGGCATTGGCCGTCGCCCTTTCCCGTCAGGCCGCCGTCGGGGTGGCAGAGCAGCTTGCCATCGGCGGCGTACAGGTTGCTGAACTGGTCACAGCAGCCGGCCGTTTCGTAGTATGCCGTAGCGCCGTTGTACTGGTAGCTATAGATCTGGATGGGCGGATTGGCCTTTTTTGCCTCAAAATGCGCCTTAATTTTCTCTTCGAGCCAGGCCGGGCGCTTGGCCGTGCTGAAGGTGGGCTCGGGGTTGGGCGTGGGCTCGATGGTGTTGGCGCTAGTGGGCGCGGGCGTCGATACCCCGTTGGCGTTGCCCGACTGTGGCGGGTCGGTGGGCGTGGTAAGGGCTATGCCGCGCTGGCAGGCCGTAGTAGTGGTAAACAGCGCCGCCGCCAGGCCGGCCGTCAGCAGAAAAGAAGTTCGCATACAGGCAGTGGGTGGCGGAAAAACGGCCCTTGCCAGCAATTGCCGGAAAGCCGCCGTGCGCCCCAGTCATGGTACGAAGCCCCGCCGTAGTTCGTTGGCTGGAGCTATAATCCGGGAGGGACCGTCATTCTTTGCTGCGCGCTGAATGACGGTCCCTCCCGGCGCCTAAAAGAAATACGGCCCGAACACCAGCAGGCCTACCACCAGCGCGGCCAGGGCCATTACCAGCACGGCACCGGCGGCCACATCCTTGGCGCGGCCCGCCAACGGGTGGTACTCCGGCGACACCAGGTTGACGACTGCCTCGATAGCCGTGTTCAGCAGCTCGGCACACCACACCGCGCCCACACTCAGGGCCACGGCCGCCCATTCCCAGCGCGCCAGGCCGCAGTACAGCCCCAGCCCCAGCACGGCGGCCGTGGCAACGGCATGAAACCAGAGGTGAACCTCGGTGCGCAATGCCGCCCCCACACCCCGGAAGGCGTGGCCGAAGCTGGCCATCCGGCGCAGCAGCAGGGTAGTGGGTCGCCCAGGGACGGGCGGTGGTGGCTTAGGCTCGGTCGTCATCGGTCTGGCGGAACACGCGCGCCCGCAGCTCTTCCCAGTCAGAGCGAATAACGCTGAAAATCACTGTGTCGCGCCGCACGCCACCCTGGGTGTAGCGGTGGCTGCGCAGCGTGCCTTCCTCGGTGGCCCCCAACCGGCGCATTGCCTCGCGCGACTTGGTGTTGCGGGCGTCGGTTTCCAGCTCAACCCGCTCGCAGCCCAGCACATCGAACGCGTAGCGCAGCAGCAGGTATTTGCAGGCCCGGTTCAGGCCGGTGCGCTGAAACTCGGTGCCCAGCCAGGTGTACCCGATACTAATGCGCGCTTCCTCGGCACTTACGTTGTAAAAGCTGGTACTGCCGGCGGCCAGCCCGGTTTGCTTATCAATAATGAGCAACGGATAGCGCAGACCCCGCTCGCGGCCGTCCAGGGCCTGAGCAATATAGGCGGCCAGCCCAATGGCGTCGTCGGCGCGGGTCAGGGTGTAGGCCCATAACTCGGGGTCGGCGGCCACGGATAGTAGGGCCTCGTAGTCGGCCGTTGTGAGGGGCCGCAGTTGGGCCCGCTCGTTTTCGAGGATGATGTTCTGAGAGAAATCCATAGCAGAATCAATTTACGGATATTGGTAAAGATGCCCGGAAAAAAAGTAAGCCGCCACCCCGGGCGGGGCAGCGGCTCACGAGCGAATAACCGAAACGTCATTCAGGATGCAGCGAAGAATGACGTTCTTATACCAGGCTCTGAAACCTACATGCCCACCATTTCCTCGGGTTTCATCCAGGCGTCGAAATCCTCGGCGGTGATGTAGCCGAGCTGGATGGCGGTTTCCTTCAGGGTCGAGCCGTTTTTGTGGGCCGTCTGGGCAATTTCGGCGGCTTTGTAGTAGCCGATGTGCGGGTTGAGGGCCGTTACCAGCATCAGGCTGCTGTCTACGTGCTTCTTGATGTTGGCCTTGATGGGCTCGATGCCCGCGGCGCACTTGTCGTTGAAGCTCACGCAGGCGTCGCCGATGAGGCGGGCCGAGTGCAGGAAGTTATAAATCATCATCGGCTTGAACACGTTCAGCTCGAAGTGACCGTTCATGCCGCCAATGTTGATGGCCACGTCGTTGCCCATTACCTGGGCGGCCACCATCGTGAGGGCCTCGCACTGGGTGGGGTTCACTTTGCCGGGCATGATGCTGGAGCCGGGCTCGTTGTCGGGGATGTGCAACTCGCCGATGCCGGCGCGCGGGCCCGAAGCCAGTAGGCGGATATCGTTGCCAATTTTCATCAGCGAAGCGGCCACCGTCTTCAGCGCGCCGTGCGACTCCAGAATGGCGTCGTGGGCTGCCAGGGCCTCAAACTTGTTTTCGGCTGTGATGAAGGGCAGGCCGGTGAGCTGGGCAATGTGCCGGGCCACGTTTTCGGAGTAACCGGCGGGCGTGTTGATGCCGGTGCCCACGGCCGTGCCGCCCAGGGCCAGCTCGCTCAGGTGGGCCAGCGTGTGCTTGATGGCGCGCAGGCCGTGGTCGAGCTGGCTCACGTAGCCCGAAAACTCCTGGCCCACGGTCAGCGGGGTGGCGTCCATCAGGTGCGTGCGGCCAATTTTAACCACGTGCATGAACTCCTCGCTCTTGGCGCGCAGCGTGTCGCGCAGCTTTTCGAGGCCCGGGATGGTGGTTTCCATCAGCATCTTGTAGGCCGCAATGTGCATGGCCGTCGGGAAGGTGTCGTTGCTGCTCTGGCTCTTGTTTACGTCGTCGTTGGGTGCCAGCACCTTCTTTTCGTCGGCGAGGCTGCCGCCCTGTAGCACGTGGCCGCGGTAGGCAATTACCTCGTTCACGTTCATGTTGCTCTGGGTGCCCGAGCCGGTCTGCCACACCACCAGCGGGAACTGGTCGTCGAGCTTGCCTTCGAGAATCTCGTCGGCCACGCGGCCAATCAGCGCGGCCTTATCAGCATCGAGTACGCCGGCTTCCTGGTTGGTGAGGGCGGCGGCTTTCTTGAGGTAGGCAAAGGCACGGATGATTTCCTTGGGCATCCGGTTGATGTCCTGGGCAATCTGGAAATTGTCGATGCTGCGCTGGGTCTGGGCGCCGTAGTAGGCGTCGGCCGGCACCTGCACGGTGCCCATCGTGTCTTTTTCCTGGCGGAACTGGGTCATAATCAGCAGTAGAAAGGTAGTTGATGAAGGGAAACCCCGGTGGTAAAAGTACGCAGCCCGCCGCGAGCCGCCTACACGGACTCCCAAAACCAGTTCGTCCGCAGCAGTAGCGGCCTTTCCGGGCTACTATTCGTCCGCCGAGCCACTGGCCCCGTAGAACCGAGCAGTTGTTCGTTTTTCTACCCTTTTAACTCTCGTTCTATGAGCTCGATCAAAAAAGTAATCGAAGTACTGGCCTCTTCCGAAAAAAGCTTCGAAGATGCTATGCAAAATGCCCTCAACGAAGCCGGGTCTACCATTAAGGGCATTAGCTCCATCTACATCAAAGACCAGAGCTGCAAAGTGCGCGACAACAAGATTACTGAGTACCGGATTACCGCAAAAATCAGCTTCGCCGTAGAGCGTTCCGGTAATTCTATCGGCTAAACCCCCTATAGCCCTGGCTTTATTTGGGCAGGCCGTTGCTGGCTGCAGTTCACGCAGAACCCTTATTCCTCCCTTTTCTATCCCATGAAAAAGACTTTCGAAGACGAATCCGACGCCCTGGCCACGCCCGGCGACCAGCCTACCACCAGCCAGCCGTCTGCCATTACGCCGCCGCACCTCGAAAACAAAGAGGCTCCGGCACCTAAAAATGACGGCGGCTCCGCTACCGACGAAACTCCAGTTCCTACTGAGGGCAACGGTACTCCCGACTACAGCAACGTGCAGGTAAAAACCGAGCCCGAACTGCCCACGCCCGACAAGGCCGGCGGTAGCGCCACCGCCCCCGAAAGCGGCGGCGGCTACAGCGGCTAGTGTTTTTTTAAGTGAGTCGGGCGCCGAGGCAGGCTACCGGCGTAACGTATAGCGCTGGCTGGCCCCGTTCACCGTTGCGTGGGTATGCTATGCTTGTGAGTGGTGTAGGGCGCGAACAAACCCTGCGTCTTAGGCCGCTCTTGCTTCGCAACTCGGGTTAAGTAACCAAAGAGGAAGGCAAACAGTGGGGGTTTTACACGAACGGTTCGTGTAAAACCCCTACTGTCTGCCTTTCTCTTATTGCCCAGACTCTACCGATTCTCCAACGAAAACGGCACGTTGATTTCGACTTTGCGGGCCGTGCGACGGCCGTTCTGGGCTCCTGGAAACCACAACGGTCCTTCTTTTAGCAGCCGTACGGCCTCCGCGTCGCACTCGGGCGAGAGGCGGCGCACGATTTTGATGTCGGACAGCCTGCCATCGGTGCCCACCGTGAATTGCAGCCGCACGGTGCCTTCCTGTTTCCGGTCACGGGCTCTCTCTGGGTAATTGAGGCTGTCGTGCAGGTACTGGCGGAAGGCGGGGTAGCCGCCGGCCGGTAGCGGCCCCAGACTGGGCAGGCCGGGTGGGGCTTCGCGCCGCACGATTACCACCTCGCTGAGCTGCTTCGTGTCGGGGGCCAGCGCCAGGGTCAGGGTCGAGTCGGTGGGCTGCAGAAAGCGGGTCTGGGTGGTGTAGCCAATGGAGCTGACGGCCAGTTGTCGGTTGCCGGGCGGCACGGTTAGCGCAAACCGGCCATCGGCGCTGGTGCTCACGCCCGCGCTTGTGCCGGGCACGAGTACCGTTGCGCCCGGCAGGGGCTGGCCGGCCGTATCTACAATGCGGCCCTGCACCATGCGCCCCAGGCCTGCTGCCGGAGCCGCCGCCCGAAAAGCGCGGGCTTTTTCGGGCCGTTCCACAGTGCGGGTTTCGGCGGCCAACTGGTCGGCGGTGGCCGGCCGGCTCCGGGTGGCCGCATCCGAAGCCAGTGCCGCGGTGTCTGGAGGGGTAGCAGCAACAACAGCGGCAGCCGAAACGGCGGTATTCGGACTGCTGGCTAAACCTGTCACTTCAACCGCAGCCGTAGCGTCAGTTGCGTCGGCTGGTTTTGCGCGGGCTGCGGGCAGTGTTGCCGATGCTGCTGCCAATGCTGGCCGAACCGGCTGGGCAGGCGGCAACACTACCGCTGCCTCAGGCGCAGAGGCCGCCGTCAATTCGGCTGATTCAGTAGCCGGTTCGGCTGAGGCAACAATCGGAGCAGCGGCGCGCTGGGCTTTTTTAGTGGTCTGGGATGAGCGGGCGGCTATTTCGGGCCGGGTGACGGGCCGCAGTACCAGCCAGGCCACGGCGCCCAGCATGAGCAGCAGCACCGCTGCCGCTGCCAGGGGGCGCCACCACAAGGGGCGCACTACTGCGCCGGCAGGGCCTTGGTCGGCTAGTTCGGCCACGCGGGCGTGCAGCCGTTGGCGCAACTCGGCCAGGCTGGCGTCGGTAACGGCGGCGGGTTGCATTTCCAGGCCCTCCAGCACCTCTGCGCACTGTGGGCACTCCAGGGTGTGGGCTTCTATAGTATGCTCTTGGGCCATGCTCAGCTCGCCGGCCACGTACCGGCGCAGCAGCTCCGTGGGCAGGTGCCGGGAGGTTGGGGCAGTAGTGAAATCGTCAGGACGAAGCATCGGGGGCGGGGCTGGCTTGCAGGTGGCGGCGCAGGTTGCGTTTGCCGTTCTGGAGGTGGCTTTTTACGGCCTTCAGGTCGAGGCCGGTGAGGATGGCCACTTCGCGGTAACTTTTCTTTTCGAGGTAAAACAGCTCCAGGCACTGGCGCTGGTCGGGAGGCAGCTCGGCGAGGGTGCTTTCGAGGCGCTGGAGCTGCTGCTCGTGCTCTTCGGCGTCGGCGGCTTCCTCGTCGGTATCCCCCTGATGCCGGGCGGCGGCCGATTCCATACCGGCAGTATCCGGGAAGTGCACTACCAGCGCCCCGCCGGCCGCGGGGCCGGCCCGCTGCCGGGCTCGTAGCTGCATCAGGCAGTGGTTGCGGGCCGTAGCGTGCAGCCAGGCCGGAAAGTTTTCCACTTCGTGCCGCCGCAGCTTCTCGACTAACTGCTCAAAAAGCTGCATCACCGCATCCTGGGCGTCGGCTTCGTCGCGCAGGTAACGGCGCGCCACGGCCAGCACGGCTGCCATATGCCGCTCGTAGAGGATGCCCACATCATGCACGTCGCCCTGAGCACGGTAGCGCGCCAGCAACACCGTATCAGTCAGCGGCTCGGCGGAAGCAGGCGCAGGGCGGCGGAAGAACATGCGGGAAGGTAGAAAACAGGAGCCAGAATAACAGAACTGTCATTCCGACGCAGGAGGAAGTTGAGTTAAACCGTTGAACGATTTCGAACAACGATTCAGGTCAGATTTCTCGCGCTATTCGAAATAACAATTCTGGTATTCTGGCTCCTGACTTCTAGCTTCCCAGCGAAATTATTTCTTCTCCAGCGTGCTGCTATAGGTGTTAGCCTTGCCGAACGACTCCTTGATTTCGTCGACGGCGGCACGGCTGCTCAGGCGCTTGGGTCGGGTGTTCAGAAAGGTGCCGTCTTCGGCCAGCAGGAAATACGTGGGCACGTCCTGCACGCCATAGGAGCGGGCCACGGCCGAGCGCAAACCTCCGCCGGCCCGTACATGCATTCCCGGCAGCTTCTTGCTGATTACCAACTGCTTCCAGGCGCCTTCGTTCTCATCGAGCGCCACGTTCAGAAACACAATATTTTTGCCCTCAAAACGCTTGGCCAGATCGGCCGCGTAGGGCAGGTCGCGCAGGGCCAGGCCGCTGGTGGTACGCCAGAAGTTGAGGTACACTAGCTTGCCTGCAAACTGCCGCAGGCTGGTAGTGTCGCCGGTGGTCGAAACCAACCGGAAATTGGGCGCCGGGGCGCCGATAGCAAAATCCTTGTGTAGCTCAAAATCGGCCTTCAGCAGCGGATAGTACTGGTTGGTTTTGTCTACGGCGCGATACTCAGCAAGCATAGCCGCCGACTGCTTGATGTGGCCGAAGCGGAACGACTCCTTGAGGATGCGGCCCAGCACGATGGGCTTGATGGAGCCGCTCAGCCGCTTGTCGGCCAGTTCGTAGCAATTCTGGTAGAAATCGGGGTCGGTGCGCTGCTTGCCGTTGCTGGTAGCCAGGTGATGGATGTAGTTGAGCAGGAATTCCTGGTACAGGCCATTGCGGCTAGCCGAAGCATTATCAATCAGGCTTTTATCGTTGAGGAAGTCGTAGTAAGTGGGCGACATTTTCAGCCGGCCCTCGGTGGCTACTACCTGCTCGCGCAGATCTTGGAACGTGAGCCGGTCGTTGGCGTAACTGTAGGTAATGCGCGCCTGCACGAAGTCCTTGAACGCTTGGCTCAGGCCATCGGCGTTGGTTTCCAGAAACTTCAGCTCCTCCTTGCGGCGGTAGTCCAGAAACTCCAGAAACGGCACCTCATAAAACATAATGTTGTCGGGCAGTACCTGGAAGCCTTCATTCTCTACGAATTTGGCTTCCATCTCGGCCAGAAAGGCATTGGCCTCGGCTCCGCGGCCTTTATAGCGGACGGTACCTGCCAAATCGTTGCTCTTGAAACGTACGTCGAACTGGTTGCCGGGCTCCACAAACAGCTCCGTTACGTCATCGTCGTACACCAGCTCGGCCCGGGTGGGGCCCTGCACGGCCAGCGCCAGCCGAAACTCGCCCTTGCTGTCGAGACGGGCATACGTGATTTGCTCGTGCGCTTCCAGCGGGTTTTCGCGTACCGACACGGCTACCGTATCGCTACTGAGCCGGCCACTGACTTTGCCCGTAAGCACTACCGTGCCCTGGGCCTGTCCCAGTAGCGGCGCCAGCAGCAGAGCAGCCCAAATGGTAATTGGAAGAAGCGAAAAACGATGCGTCATCGGGCGAAAGCAAAGGGCTGGTTACCGGCGGCCCGCTCCTGAGAAGGAAGCAGATGGGTCGCGGTATAAGTCAATTTCAAAACCGAAGATACGTTGGAATAAACCACAACGACCAACAGGAACCGGTAGTTTTTTTGCCGGGTCGGGCAAAACAGACAAAGTTTTATACGTGCTTGGTTTAGGGCGGTACCAGCTCCGGAAAATATAGGATTTTTACAACTCCGTTGCAATTGCGCCGGTCGTTGCTCGCAACGGCCACATTCGTCCGGTTCAGCCAAACAATCCCGTCAGTACCTCATCGAGCCGGCCCGCCGGGTGCACCCGAATTCCATAGCGGGCCAGATCGAGACCCTTGGCGTTGAACTGCGAAATGTACATTTCCGCAAAGCCCAGCTTTTCGGCCTCGCCCAAACGCTGGTCGAGGCGGCTCACGGCCCTGATTTCACCACTCAGTCCCACCTCCGCCGCCAGGCAGATTTCGCCCCGGATGGGCACATCATTAAGCGAGCTGACCACGGCCGCGCACACGGCTAAGTCCAAGGCTGGGTCTTCGAGGCGCAGGCCGCCGGCAATGTTCAAAAACACATCATGCTGGCCCAGGCGTAGGCCGCTGCGCTTCTCCAGCACAGCCAGCAGCATTTGCAGGCGCTTGCCGTCGAAGCCGGTGGCCGAGCGCTGGGGCGTACCGTAAGTGGCCGGTGTTACCAGGGCCTGCACCTCCACCAGCAGCGGCCGGTTGCCCTCCAGCGTGGCCCCGATGGCCAGCCCGCTCAGGATTTCGCTGCGCTGGCTAAGCAGGATTTCGCTGGGGTTGCTTACCTGCCGTAGCCCGGAGCCCTGCATTTCATAAATGCCCAATTCCGAAGTCGAGCCAAAGCGGTTTTTAATCGTGCGCAGAATGCGGTAGGTCAGGTGCCGGTCGCCCTCAAATTGCAGCACGGTATCCACCATATGCTCCAGAATTTTGGGTCCGGCAATGGAGCCATCTTTGGTTATGTGGCCGATGAGCAGCACCGGCACCCCGGTATCCTTGGCGTACTTAAGCAACTCGGCGGTGCATTCGCGCACCTGGCTCACTGAGCCCGCACCCGACTCGACCAGCGAGCTGTGCAGCGTCTGGATGGAATCGACTACCACCACGTTGGGCTGGAGATGGTCTATCTGGCGGAAGATGTTCTGGGTATTGGTTTCGGTGAGGATGTACAGGCCCGGCTGCTGGCGGCCCAGGCGCTCGGCCCGCATCTTTATCTGCTGCTCGCTTTCCTCGCCGCTCACATACAGGATGCGCAGGCCATCGAGCTGCATGGCAATCTGGAGCATGAGCGTGCTTTTGCCGATGCCCGGCTCGCCGCCAATGAGCACCAGCGAGCCGGGTACCAGCCCGCCGCCCAGCACCCGGTTCAGCTCGTCGTCGTGGGTGTTGAGGCGCGATTCTTCCTCAAAAATAATTTCGCCCAGCGGCTTGGGTTTGGCGGTTTTAGAGGTGCCGCCCACCGACGATGAGGCCTTCCAGGCGTTGGCGGCCGTGTTGGGGTCGGCTTTCGTGATTACCTCTTCCACGTACGTGTTCCACTCGCCGCAGCTGGGGCAGCGGCCAATCCATTTAGCCGACTGCGCGCCGCAGTTCTGGCAGAAGTACAGGGTTTTAGTTTTGGCCATGCCGGCAGTAAGAATCAGGAGGGAGAAAACTAATAAATGCGGCACAAAGCCAAAAAGTTTGGCAAGAAACAGCTTTCCTGCCAGGCCGTAGCTGGCAAAGGCCGCGTTGCCCGCGCAATTGCCCGAATAAGCGGATCGGGTGGTCAAATGATGAGCCCCGCAGAAACCGCCCGGTGGCCGGCCCAGTAGCAGGGCGCAGGAACTTAGGCGAGGCCAGCATTGGGGCTGCCGCGGTAGGAAATGGCAGACGGGGAAGGGCCAGGAGGGAGCAACAGAAGCCGGCTACGGCCCAACGGAAAAAAAAACTGTCAGAAACTCAGATTTTCTTCAGATTGTCCGCTGCTTTGGTTTTGCACGGCCAATTCCTTCCAAACGGACTTTATGCCGGAAACGAGCCGGCCCGAAAGCGGGTTTGCGGGGCCTCAAACAGGTTTCGGGTTCAACAAAGAGACGTTATAAAAGGTATACAGCTTTTTCCGCCCTGCAACGATTGTCGCTTGCTGCCCGGGAAATGTATCAGCCGACCAGCATGTTTTCTTTTTTTTCTTCCTCCTTCCTGCGGAACGCACTTATCGGGGCCCTGGCCACCGGACTGAGCGCCTGCGAGCTGGTTGAATTCAGCCCCAACGACCACCGCGCCCGCGCCGACCAGAAAGATCTGACGGCCAAAAACCTGGCCCGCCTGACTGCCGCGCCGCTGCCGCCCGGCGATACGCTGCGCTTTGTATTCTCCGGCGACTCGCAACGGTTCTACGATGATGCCCAGGACTTGGTGCGCAGTGTCAATCAGCAGCCCGGTATCCAGTTTATGCTGGTCAGCGGCGACATTTCCGACTTCGGGCTGGGCCGCGAAATGCGCTGGATAGACAATGAGCTGCGCAAGCTGAAGGTGCCTTACCTGACCGTCATCGGCAACCACGACCACGTGGCCAACGGCCGCGAGGCTTACCAGGAAATATTTGGTCCCCTGAACTACTCCTTTGTGTATGCCGACACAAAATTTGTGCTGATTGACACCAACAGCCGCGAGTACAACTTCAACGGCCGAGTGCCCGATGTGCCCTGGCTGCGCGGGCAGCTGGCCGACCTGAACGGGGCCAGCCGCTCGGTCGTCATCAGCCACGTACCGCCCCACGATGGTGATTTCGACCCGACCCTGCGCGATGCTTACGCCGGAACCCTGCGCGAAACACCTAGCCTGGTATTCGAAATGAATGGCCACCGCCACGACTACGGCGTGGGCCAGCCGTTCAACGATGGCGTTACTTACGTCAACTCTTATGCTTTCGAGAAGCGGAAGTATCTCGTCGTGACGGTGTTCGGCGACAAGCAATTCCGGCTCAAACAAGTCTCCTTTTAATGGCTCCGACGTTACTTCTGGCGGCGCTGCTGGCTGCCCCGGCCACGCCGGCCACACCTTTGGTCTCCAACGGTCCTACCGGCTCCGATTCGGTCACGGTTTCTGTGGCAGTTCCACCCGTTTTGGGCTTGGCGAAGTCGGCCCGTCGGCAGCGTATTGGCTACCTGCCGCGCCACGTGGTGCTACAAACCGGCGGCGGTGTGGGCATGCTGAGCGTAGGTGGCGGCCTGAGCTTCGCCCATCGTCGCCTCGACCTCGACGCGCTGGTGGGTTACGTGCCCGCCCGCCATGCGGGTACGGCCCTCACTATTGCTTCCGTTAAGGTGAAATACGCTCCCTGGGAACTGCCGTTGGGTAGCTCCAGGCTGGCTTTCACGCCGCTGGCAGTGGGCGTGTATGGCAGCTACACCTTCGGGTTGCGCAACACTGGCGAGGAAGGCCAGTACCCCGACGATTACTACTGGTGGTCGCGCACCACGCGCGTAGGGCCGGTGCTGGGCAGCAGCCTGAGCTACGCGCTGCCCGATGCACCCAGCGGCCGGGCCCGCCGCCTCACGGGCTACTACGAGTTGGCCACCAACGACCTGTACGCCATCAGCTACTACCTGAACCGCCGGGCCCTCTCGCTGCCCGACATCACTACGCTGGCGCTGGGCCTAAAGCTGGAGTTTTAGCCGGCACCTTGCGCACCTATCTAAACCCGCGCCCCAATTAGGGAGTTAGCTTGGCATGAATCTATACCTGCGTACCCACGTGGCCGCCGCGCCCGCCGAAGTCTGGGAAGGCTTTACCCGCGAGCTGTTTCTGGCCCTGGCCCCGCCGTTTCCGCCGTTTAAGCTGCTGCGCTTCGATGGCTGCCGGCGCGGCGACGAGGTGCACCTGGAATTGGGCGCCGGCCCCTTGCACCAGGGCTGGACTTCCCTTATCACTGACCATGGCGTTACCGCCAACGGCACCTATTATTTTGTAGATGAAGGTGATAAGCTGCCGGCTCCGCTCCGCTACTGGCAGCACCGCCACCTGCTGCAGCCTGCACCCGGCGGCGGTACCTACATTGTGGAAGATCTGGAATACCGCACTGGCTCGCCGCTGCTCGACCGATTGCTATGGCCGGCTGTGTGGGGGCAGTTTGCCTGGCGGCGGCCCATTTACCGCCGCTGGTTCGGGCCTCCCGCCGCCGAATAACGGTGGCGTTGGCGGCTGCCGGACAGCGCGGGTGAGCGGCTTGCCGTATAGGGCCCGACGGCCCGCGTATCTTGCCGCCTCTCAGCTCGCCACCTATGCCCTCTTTCATCACTCCTGCCCGCCGTTTTCTCATTTCCTGCTGCGCTGCGGCCGGCCTGCTGGCTGCGGCTGGTGGTTGCCGTAGTGCCCAGTCGGCCTACCAGTTCCGGCCCGGCCCGGCAGTAGCCCACGTGCCCCAGCCAACGCCTGCCGCCCAACCGCGGCTCGCTGAAACGCCTGCGCCGGCTGCCATAGGGGCCAATGCGGCCGCTGTTCGGCCGCCAGCCGCCCGCCCGATGCGGCGGCTGGCTCAGGAGCGCCCCTTAGCGGTTCCGGCACGGTTAGCGCGGCATTTGTCGCCGGTGGGCCGGTCGGCCTATACGGCGGTGCTGCGGCCGGTACGGCGCAATGCCGGTGCTACTGATGGAGCACAGGCCGTGACCGAAGTAGGGTTGGGCACCACGGTACTGGGCGTGCTGGGCTTAGTGGTGGGGCCGATTTCGCTCATTGGTCTGCTGATTTGGGGCGGGCCGGTATGGGCCGTGCTGCTGGGGCTGTCGGCGCTGGCGGTGCTGGTGGCCTACCTCGACCCGTTTCGGTAAGGGCCCGGCAACTGCTGGTGCGTAGCGGAGCCGGGGTTCTTACCTTTGCACTCCATTTCTAAATTCGCCGCCATGTCAGCCGCTACCATCACACTCAAACCCGGAAAAGACCAATCCTTGCGCCGCCGCCACCCGTGGGTGTTTTCGGGGGCCATTGGCCGGATGGAGGGCGAGGTAACGGAAGGCACGCCCGTAACGGTGCGCGCCTCCAACGGTGAGGTGCTGGGCGTGGGCCACTACGCGCCCGGCTCGATTGCCGTGCGCCTGCTCGATTTCGGCCCCGATGCCCAGCTGCCCGACGCCGCGTTCTGGGAAAACCGCCTGCGCAACGCCTACCAACTGCGCCAGGGCCTGGGCCTCACCGGCACCGGCAACACCGATGTGTACCGCCTCACCCACGCCGAGGGCGACGGCGTGCCAGGCCTCATTATCGACGTGTACGGCGACACGGCTGTAGTCCAGACTCACAGCGCGGGCATGTATCAGTCGCGCCCGCTGATTGCGGCCGCCCTGCAGGCCGTCATTCCGGGCCTGCGGGCCATTTATGACAAGAGCGCCGAAACCGTGCCCGCCAAAGCCGCGCCGGGCGCGCAGAACGGCTACCTGCTGGGTGAAAGCAGCGGCCAGGAGCACGTGGTGCACGAAAACGGCCACCCGTTCGTCGTGGATTGGGAAACGGGCCAGAAAACGGGCTTCTTCATCGACCAGCGCGACAACCGCAGCCTGCTGGCCCGCTACGCGCCCGGCCGCCGGGTGCTCAACACGTTCTGCTACACCGGCGGCTTCAGCACCTACGCCCTGCAGGCCGGCGCCGAGCTGGTACATTCCGTCGATTCGAGCAAGCGGGCCATCGAGCTGACCGAGCGTAACGCCGCCCTCACCGGTTTGGCCCACAAGCACGAGGCGTTTGCCGAGGACGTGTTCAGCTTCATGAAGCAGCACCGCGACGAACAGTACGACCTCATCGTGCTCGACCCGCCCGCCTTCGCCAAGCACCTCTCGGCCCGCCACAATGCCCTGATGGGCTACAAGCGCCTCAACGCGGCCGGCATCAGCCAAATTGCGCCCGGCGGACTGTTGTTCACCTTCAGCTGCTCGCAGGTAGTGTCGCCCGAGCTGTTCGAGGGCGCGGTGCTGGCCGCCGCCATCGAGGCTGGCCGCCCCGCCCGCATCCTGCACCGCCTCACCCAGCCCGCCGACCATCCCGTGAGCCTCTTCCATCCCGAAGGTGCCTACCTCAAAGGGTTGGTGCTGGCCGTGGAATAGGCATTTGGGTTGAACCGAATTTGAAGTTGTGGGTTTGGGAAGAGCTACGTTCAACAAGTAGGGGCGCAGCTAAGTCCCGCCTCTACCACCCGCCATCAACTCAACTACATGACCCAGACTCCCACTGCCATCATCGGAGCCGGCATCGGCGGTATTGCTACGGCGGTGCGGCTGGCGGTGCGGGGCCACCGGGTGGTGGTGTTCGAGGCCCAGGAAAGCTTCGGAGGCAAAATGCACCAAGTGGAACTGCCCGGCGGCTACCGCTTCGATGGTGGCCCTTCGCTTTTTACGCTGCCGCACTTAGTGGATGAGCTATTTGAGTTAGCCGGCCGTAACCCGGCCGACTACTTCCGCTACCAACGCCTCGACCCGATTACCGAGTATTTCTTCGCCGACGGCACCCGCGTTACAGCCTGGGCCGACGAGAAGAAGTTTGCCCGCGAAGTAGAGGAAAAGCTGGGCGTGCCGGCCGCCGACGTGCGCGCTTTCCTGGCCCGCAGCGGCCGGGCCTACGACGCTACGGCGGGTACGTTTCTGCAAAAAAGCCTGCACAAGGCCGGCACCTACCTCAGCCCCGATGTGCTGAAAGCCTTGGCCGCGCTGCCCCAGTTGGGCCTCACCAGCACCATGCACCAGCGCCACGAAGCCGCCTTTTCTGACCCGCGGCTGGTGCAGCTCTTCGACCGGTTTGCCACCTACAACGGTTCCGACCCCTACCAGGCGCCCGCCACGCTGAGCATGATTCCGCACTTGGAGCACGGCATTGGCGCGTTCTATCCTGAGGGCGGCATCTATGCCATTGCCCAAAGCCTCGTGCGGCTGGCCGAGGAGCTGGGGGTGGAGTTCCGCTACAACGAGCCGGTACGCGAAATCCTGACTGAAAGCGGCCATATAACCGGCCTGCGCACCGACCAGGATACCTACCAGTTCGGGCAGGTGGTGAGCAACATGGATGTGGTGCCCACTTACCGCCATTTGCTGCCCACGCAGCCGGCGCCCGAGCGCACGCTCAGCCAGCCCCGGTCGTCGTCGGCGCTTATTTTCTACTGGGGCGTGGCCCGGCGCTTTCCCGAGTTGGGCGTGCACAATATTTTCTTCTCCGAAGATTACAAGCGTGAGTTCGAGGCCATTTTCGGGCAGCAAACCATCAGCCCCGACCCCACGGTGTACGTCAACATCACCAGCGGCCACACGCCCACCGACGCGCCCGAAGGCCACGAAAACTGGTTTGTGATGGTAAATGTGCCCCATGACCAGGGCCAGGACTGGCCGGCACTGGTGGCCCAGACCCGCGCGGCGGTGCTGCGCCGGGTGAGCCAGGCTTTGGGCACCGATATCGGGCCGCTTATCAGGGCCGAGCACGTCTGGGACCCGCCGGGTATTGCCGCTCGCACGTCGTCGTTTGGGGGGGCACTGTATGGTAGCTCCAGCAACAACGCGCTGGCTGCGTTTTTGCGCCACCCCAATTTTTCGCGGCGGCTGAAAGGTCTGTACTTTTGCGGTGGCTCGGTGCATCCCGGCGGTGGCATTCCGCTCTGCCTGCTCTCCGCCCACATCGTTTCTGATTTAATGAATAATTGAGCGTTAGCAACCAATAACAGAAGTTACCGCATCGGCAAAGCCCCAGGCCTTGCCTGGAAGGCCCCTCTTCCGTCCTGATTGCTGATCACGAAATCATCAAAATGCCCGAATCTACCCAACAACATACTGTGGCAGTCCCGATGGCCGCTGTCCGCGCCGAGCGGCAGCAACGGCGACTGCGCTGGGCCCAGGGCGTGCTGCTGCTGTTTCACGTCACGGGTTTCGTGGGGCTGGCTTTTTCCGAAAGTCCGGAGTTCTTCCTGCGCTTCATGCCCCTCACGCTGCTGCTTACGCTGGGGCTGCTGCTGGCTTTTCAGCCCCGGCGCACGGCCGCGTTCTGGAGTTTCTGCGCCGTTATTGCGCTTATGGGCTTTTTTGTGGAGGTGGTAGGCGTGCGCACGGGCCTGCTGTTTGGGCACTACCAGTACGGCGCCTCGCTGGGCATCAAGTGGCTGGAAGTTCCGGTGATGATTGGTGTTAACTGGGTGATTGTGACCTATTCGGCCGGTGTGCTGGCCACTTACCTGCCGGTGCCGGGCTTTGTACGGGCCATAGCGGCGGCGACGCTAATGGTTGGGCTTGATATTTGTATTGAGCCGGTGGCCGTACATTACGATTTCTGGAGCTGGCAGTACGACGTTATTCCGCTGCTTAACTTTAAGGGTTGGTTTGTGGTGAGCCTGATTTTTCAGGTCTATTTCAACCGGGTCGAGTTCAGCAAGCGCAATGCGCTGGCGCCGTTCGTCTACCTGATACAACTGCTGTTTTTCTTCAGCCTAGGTATGTTGCTTTGAGTAAGTGCGGCATACGCCAATGCGTGTTCTGCCGCTTTTAACTGCTTTATATGGAGCAAATTGTACGTCAACAGCTGCTAGACCGCGCGGCTGCGCTATTTCGAGAGGTAGGGGTGCGCCTGCCCCACGAGGAGCAGTTGGCAGCCGCGCTCGATTGCACCCCCACCGAGTTCCGGCAGGTCTTTGGCTCGAAGGAAATGCTGCTGTGTGCCGTAACCGAGCACAACCTGGCCCGCCAGCGCCAGGAGCACGCCGAGCTATTTGCCAACCTCGATACGCCCGCCGAGTGCCTGGTAGGACTGCTCCGCTATGATATGAACGAGTTGCGTCAGGCTCCCCACTACGATTACCACATCATGCGGACACAATTCCCGCGGGCGTGGCAGCTTATCGACGAGCACCTGCACACCTATGCCCGTCCGTTGCTGGTGCGGCTGTTGCAGGGCGGCATCGACCAGGGCCAGTTCCGCGCCAGCCTTGATGCCAGCCTGATTGCCCACATTATCTTGGCGCAGTTCAGCCTGGTGCTCAACGAGCAGTTGTTTCCGCCCGACGAATTGGACCTGTCGTTGATATATCACAATATTTTTACGCCCTACGTGCGCGGCCTCTGCACTCCTGCCGGCCTGCACGCCGTTGCCACCCATTTCGAGCGGTTCTAGCGGCGCGCGAGTAAGCCGCAATTCAGTGCTAGCCTGAGCCAGGGCAACCCTTCCTTTTCGCTTGGCACAAAGCCTTGTTAAGCAGAGAGCCCCCAACGTCAGTGCTGGCGTTGGGGGCTCTCTGCTTAACAAGGCTTTGCGTACGAAAAGGACGCATTAGCGGCGCATGCCGGCTCGATGCGTTACGTGCTTTGCAATGACAGCCCGCACGGATTCAATGAGTTAAACAGTCGCAATTTTGTCTACCCGATTCTGGTGACGGCCGCCCTCAAAGGCGGTGTTGAGGAACTGGCTGGCAATGGCGCGGGCGGCTTCTTCGCTCACGAAACGGGCCGGGATGCAAACGATGTTGGCGTTGTTGTGCTGGCGGGCCAGCGCGGCCAGCTCGGGCTCCCAGGCAATAGCCGCCCGGATGCCCTGGTGCTTGTTGGCCGTGATGCAGACGCCGTTGGCCGAGCCGCACAGCAGCAGACCCAGCTCAAACTCCCCGTTTTCCACGGCTGTCGCCAGCGGATGCACATAATCGGGGTAGTCCACCGAATCGGCCGAGTGGGTGCCGAAGTCCTGCACCTCGTAGCCGTTGTCGCGCAGCCACTGCAGCAGCATCTGCTTGTAGTCGAAGCCCGCGTGGTCGGAGCCGATGGCTAGTTTCATGGGGTGGGATTTTATTGAGCTACAAGCTTCAAGCTGACAGAACCTGCTTGCAACTTGTAGCTCGCGGTTTGTTATTCCGCTACGCCTTTGTTCTCGGCCAGCTGGGCGTTGAGTGAGGCGGTGCGGTTGCGCGTTACCACGCGGGCAATGTGGATGCTCAGCTCGTAGAGCAGGATGATGGGGATGGTTACAATGATTTGCGAGGTGACTTCGGGCGGCGTGATAATGGCGGCAATAACCAGCACGACGACAATGGCGTGCTTGCGGTACACCCGCATGATTTCGGGCGTAATCAGGCCTGCTTTAGCCAGGAAGAACACAATCATTGGCAACTCGAACACGAAGGCGCACGACAGGCTCATAGTCGTGAGCGTGCTCAGGTAGCTCTGCATGTCAATCTGGTTCTCGATGCTGGCATCTACCACGTAGCCGGCCAGGAACTGGATGCTCATGGGCGCGGCAATGTAGTAGCCGAACAGCAAGCCCGCAATGAAGAGCAACGACACGAAAAGCACCGCCCCGCGCGAATTCTGCCGCTCGTTTGGATACAGCCCCGGCTCGATAAAGCGCCACAACTCCCAGAACAGGTACGGAAAGCCCAGCACCAGACCCACAATAAAGCTTGTGCTGATGTGCATAGTCAGCTGTCCGCTCATCTCGCGGTTCTGGATAACGAAGCCGATTTTATCGATGCACAGGCCCGGCGCGCCCAGAAAAGCGGCCAGCTTGCACGACATGCGGTACGTCCAGAAATCGGACCGCGAGGGGCCCAGCATCAGGTCGTGAAAGAGGAAATCCTTGGAAAAGAAGGCCCCGAGGGCAAACACTACCACGGCAATGGCCGCCCGGATAACGTGCCAGCGCAGCGCCTCCAGGTGGTCGATAAACGACATTTCCTGCTGGTTGCCCAGCACGGGTTGAGTTACAGACACTTGGTGGGGTTGATTTATACGTTGGGAAGTTGGGAAGTAAGAAAGGGAACCAGGAGGCAAGGGATTTTAACTCTCCCCGCAACTTCCCGGCTTTCCAACTCAGCAAGCCCTAGATACGCGGCTTACGGACTTTCAGACTTCTCCGCCTTTAATCTTTAAGCGAAGAGTGGGTACTGTTGCATCCACTCGTTTATATCGCCGCGCACTTTGGCCAGGCGGGCATCGTCGGCGTTGTGGGTCAGGGCCTCGTCGATAAAATCCACGATGCGCACCATGTCGGGCTCGGTGAGGCCGCGCGTGGTAACGGCCGCCGACCCGATGCGCATCCCTGAAGTTACGAAGGGCGACTTATCGTCGAAGGGCACCATGTTTTTGTTGATGGTGATGTCGGCCTTCACAAGGGTGTTTTCGGCCAGCTTGCCGGTCAGGCCTTTGCTACGCAAATCAATCAACATCAGGTGGTTGTCGGTGCCGCCCGAAATCAGCTGGTAGCCGCGCTCCACGAAAGCCCCGGCCAGGGCCTGGGCGTTGCTGATTACCTGGCGGGTGTAGTCGGCGTAGGTGTCGGTGAGGGCCTCGCCAAACGCCACGGCCTTGGCCCCGATAACGTGCTCCAGCGGGCCGCCCTGGGTGCCGGGGAACACGCCCGAGTCGAGCAATGCCGACATCATGCGGGTTTCGCCCTTGGGCGTCTTCAACCCGAAGGGGTTTTCGAAATCCTGGCCCATCATAATCAGGCCGCCGCGGGGGCCGCGCAGGGTTTTGTGCGTGGTGGTGGTTACGATGTGGCAGTGATGGAACGGATTGTTCAGCAAGCCCTTGGCAATAAGGCCCGAGGGGTGCGAAATATCGGCCAGCAGGAGGGCGCCCACCTCGTCGGCGGCTTCGCGCAGGGCCTGGTAGTCCCAGTCGCGCGAGTAGGCCGAGGCGCCGCATATAATGAGCTTGGGCTTTTCGCGGCGGGCCACTTCCTTTACTTTCTGGAAATCAATGAGGCCGGTTTCGGGCTCAACCCCATAAAAGCTGGGCTGGTAGAGCTTGCCCGAAAAGTTGACCGGCGAGCCGTGCGTGAGGTGGCCGCCGTGGCTGAGGTCGAAGCCCAGAATTTTGTCGCCGGGGTTGAGAATGGCCAGCATCACGGCGGCGTTGGCCTGCGCCCCGGAGTGCGGCTGCACGTTCACCCAGGCCGCCCCGAACAGCTCCTTGGCCCTATCAATGGCCAGCTGTTCAATCTGGTCGACCACTTCGCAGCCGCCGTAATAGCGCTTGCCGGGCAGGCCTTCGGCGTATTTGTTGGTCAGGATGGAGCCCTGGGCCCGCATCACCTGCTCCGAAACGTAGTTTTCGGAGGCAATGAGTTCAATTCCGTGGGTTTGCCGGGCTTTCTCCTGCTTGATGAGGTCGAAAATGGCGGTATCGGGGGCGAGGACGCGGGCTTGAGTTTCCATATCTTCAAAGGTAAGGCGAAGCGGTGAATGAGTGACTGAGGCAAAGAAGAGAATAACAGTTCACGCACTCATTCATCCATTCCCGTTATCTTGCCCTTCCTATGGATACACCCCAGCAACTTGCCGAAGTCCTGACGAGTCTTCGCGTGGGCAATCAGTCATTTCTGGTGCAGTTCTACGAGCAGAACCGGACGCTGTTTGCGCGCTGGGCCCGGCGGCAGCACCAGTTGGAGCCGCCTGCCGCCCACGAGCTGTTGCGCACCGTGCTGGTCGAGTTCTACGACCAGGTAGCCGATGGCCGCCTGACCAAGGTGCCCGATAATGTACGCGCCTACGTGTATGGCCTGGCCGACGAGCAGGTGCGCGCCGCCCGCACCACCGCCCGGCTACCGGCCCACGAAAGCGGGCGGCGCCAGCACCTGCTGGCCCTGTTCCGCACCCTGGGCCTCGATTGCCAGAAGATGCTGATGTACTTTTATTTTCGGGGCTACCACTTCGAGAAAATGGCCGGCAAGATGGGCTTCGCCAACGCCAACGTGGCCCGGATGCAGAAGTCGGCCTGCCTGCGCAAGCTGTATGAGCTGCGCCTGCGCGCCGCCGTTTAGTATTGTTGCACCGCGCTTCTGCGTAGCTTAGCTCCGGCGTGCCCCGCGTCCGATTCACCCGCCTGCCGCTATTTCTGCCCTTATGCCCCTGCCCGCCCCCGACCTGCGCCTCTACCTGGAAGAGCTGGAACGCTTTGCCGACGGCCAGCTGAGCGCCGCCGAGCAGGAGGCCTTCGAAACCCGGCTCGAAACCGACCCCGCCCTTTACCAGGCCTACCAGCAATACGAGCAGCTGACGGCCGACCTGCGCTGGGTGGCGGGCCATGAAACCCTCTGCCAGCGCCTGCTGGCCCTCGACCAGCGCCTCGACCAGCGCCAGCTGGCCCTTTCGCGGGTGCGGCGGCGCCAGCGTGAGCAGCAGCGGCGCTGGGGTGTGCTGGTGGGCGGCGTGCTGCTGGCGCTGTTGGGTTTGTGGCTGATGTGGCGGCCTGCTGCGCCTTCGGCCGCCAACAGCTGGAACCGCTACTACCAGCCAGAAGCCGGCCTGTCTGATTCGGTGGTGCGGGAAGGCAAGCGGCCCCTGTTGGCCGAGGCCATGCGTCTTTACCGCGAGGGGCAATATCCGCCGGCGTTACAGGCACTGCAACGTATTCCCACCAACGCTATCGGCCAGGATACGCTTACCTACTACAACGGCATCTTCCTGCTGAGCCAAGACGACCCCGAGCAGATTCAGGCAGCCCAGCCATTTCTGCGGCGGGTAGCCACGCAGGCCAGCTCGCCGCTGGCGGGCCGGGCCCGCTACCATCTGGGCATGGCTTACTGGCGAAATCAGCAAACCACGGCCGCCCGCAACACGTTGCGCGCCGTGTCTAACGACCCGCGCAACCCTTATCAGGAGGCGGCCCGCCGCGTGCTGCGCTCCGATGTGCTGAAGGAGTAAGCAGTGCTGAGAAAATAAAAGCTAAAAAGCCTCTGTTATCCTGCCTTGCTCGCAGAATGACAGAGGCTTTATCGTTCGCTTACTTAAACTTACCGTTTCGCAATCGGGTATTCCGGCTCGATGTTGGGCTGCAAAGTCAGCTTGTGAGTATCGAGGTTGAAGGCGGCCAAGTGGCGCAGCTCGGGGTTGTGGCGGTACACGCAGCCGGTGTCGAGGCAGACTGCTCCCGGGTGGTGGGCCAGGCGGCGCTGCACCTCGGCGTAGGGGGTGGGTACGTGGCCGTGTACCAGCCGGCGGCCCTGCAGGCGCGAGGCATCAAACACAAAGGCTTTGGTATTGAGCATGGTGCGCCAGTCGCGGCGCATGGCGGCGGCGGGCTGGCGGAAATCGTAACCCGCGTGCACCAGCGTCCAGCCGGCAATATCAAGCTGATAAGGTAGCTCGCGCAGCCAGCGCAGGTAGGGCAGGGGCAGCTCCTGCAGGCTGGTAATGCCGAAGCTGCGCAGCGTCAGGGCGCGCTCGGTAGTGCCAAGCCAGGCCTGGTCGGTGCGGCCCTCGGCGGCATCGAGCAGCTCCTGATCGTGGTTGCCACGCAGGCAGACTACCTGGTAGCCCTGGCCGGGCAGGGCCATCAGGTAGTCGAGCACTCCGCGGCTATCGGGGCCCTTGTTCACGTAGTCGCCCAGAAAGTACAACTCGTCGGCGGGGCGCAGCGGCAGCCGTGCCAGTAGCGCGCGCAGTGTCAGCAGGCAGCCGTGGATATCGGTGAGGGCGTAGCGGGCCATGTTTTTCGCTCTTAGCTGGGATCTTATCCGCTGTTCGGTTTTTAGCTGGAAAACGGATGCGTTTTAGGGAATACAACGAGAAGCATCTGCCCGCAAAGCGCAATGGAAGGTAGGGGCCAAAACCCGAACGAGCACTCAGTTGCCTGAATGCTCGTTCGGATTCCAAATAGCATGCAACAGCTTAGCTGTAAGGCGGCTTGTCGATATCGGGCTTGTCGTAGTTGCGGTTCGGGTTGTTAACGAGGTGGGGCGGAATCTCGTCAAGCCCGTCGTCAGTGTACTCGTCGGCGAGGTCTTTCTGGTCCTCGCCGGTGGCGAGGGGCTTGCTGTTCGGGTCGGCTTTACGCTGGCCCTGGCCCGCCGGGTTGCCACTATGTTCCGGCGACTGTTGGTTGCTTTGACCTCCCCCCAATAGCTGGACCGCCCAAAACTAGAGGCTCAGGCGTTTTGAAGCTCGACTGTAATAGCGGCTGCCATTACTTGATCGGGCGTTAAATTCTGGAGCGAACTGTGGGGTCGGAAGC
>NZ_QVLT01000019.1 GCF_003417065.2 Hymenobacter lapidiphilus
CGCTGCACCGGCGTCAGACCCCCGATTTTTTCGCCCTTCTTGTATTGCTCGGTCTTCTTGAATGCATCGAGCCCGATGATGATACCGCCCAAATCGGCAATGTTTTCGCCGGCCGTGGCTTTGCCGTGGCCAGGGCGGCGGTATCGGCCAGGGGCAGCACCGGCACGGCAGCCTCGGCGAGGTGGGCGCGCAGGTAGGCGGGCACTTCGATTACGCCTTCGGGCAGCAGCAGGGCGCGCACGTCGGTGAGGCGGTCGAGCTTCTTATCCAGCGGTTTGGCGGGATCGAGAATCACCAGCTGCTGGCGGGCACGGAAGTGGTTGCCGTTCACCAGCGCCAGGCTCTGGTGGGCCAGCAGCTCGGGCTGACTGAACTTGTCGAGCAGCCGGCGCACGTCGAGGCGGGCGAAGCTGACGTTGTCGGTCAGCTCGGCGCTGGCCCCGGCGGCCAGCATGCCGGTTTCGGGCGCGGTGCCGTTGCGCACGGCATCGGCGGCGGCGTGGTCGGCATCAACGTAGGCTACGCGCAGCGTGGGGGCCAGCAGCGGCAGCAGCCGGGCTGCCAACTCCTTAATCCGGCCGCAGGGCGCACCCAGAATGGCCAGCTCGTGGCGGCCGAACTCGCCCAAATCGGGCCGGGCCAGGGCGGCGTGCTTGCGGCGGGGCTTATCAGCGTTACTCGGCATGATGAAAGTCGCTTTTACCGCCGGTTTTGCTGATGAGGCGGGTTTCCTGAATGACGATATCGTGCGAGAGGGCCTTGCACATATCGTAGATGGTGAGAGCAGCCACCGAAGCGCCGGTCAGAGCCTCCATTTCCACGCCGGTTTTGCCCGTCAGAGTGGCCGTGCACTCGATGCGTACGGCGTCGGGTCCATCGGGCTCAATGGTTACCTGGCAGTTGTCGAGGCCCAGCGGATGGCAAAGCGGAATGAGTTCGGAGGTGCGCTTAGCCCCCATTATGCCGGCCAGAATAGCGGTCTGGAATACGGGCCCTTTGCGGGTAGGTAGGTCGCCTTCCTTCACCAGCGCCATAATTTCGGGCCCGAGCACTACCCGGCTCCGGGCCACGGCGACGCGGCGGGTGGGCGTCTTGGTCCCCACATCCACCATAGCCGGCTGGCCGGAAGCATCGAGGTGGGTGAGTTTAGCAGAATCGGACATGGCGGAGTCAGGTAGGGAGAAGAGAGTTAGGAGTGTCGGCCGGAAGTTAAGCGCAGCAGGTTGCATGAGCCTTATAACACGAACCTACAATGCCCAATCCGGTTTCGAAAGACGGTACCAATGGCAGGTGGTTGGTTAGTACGAAGTTCTTTATCTTTACGGCGGTCTATGCTGAGACCCTGATTGCGCGCCTCTCATGCGGCTGCTTCCCGTGGCGCGCCCCCTTATTTCATTTGTAAAGAAGACCCCGTGAAAACAGTCTATTTTACGGATAGTAGCGCCGTGGAGCAGAACGCGCTACAGTCCCTCCTCTCTTTCGAGGAACAAGAGAACATCGGCCAGATAGCCGCATTCCCTGACATTCATTACTGCTCCGAACGCTCCATTCCGGTAGGGGTGGCCTTCCAAACAACCGACGTTTTTTACCCGCTGGTAACCGGCAAAGACATGGGTTGCGGGGTGGCCTACCTGCGCATTCCCCGCGCCGATGTCATTCGCCCATTCGATAAAGCCAAGCACTACCGGGCCTTCGAGCGGGAAGTGCATCGCATGACTGATGAGGGACTGGGCGGCGGGAACCACTTTCTGTCCCTGGAAGAGTCGGCCGATTACCTGTACATCATTGTGCACACCGGCAGTCGCAACCTGGGCGTGTACATGTATCAGGAAAACAGCCGCCTGTTGCAGCTGCACAATCCCGGCCACGAGTGGCTGCCGACGGAGCTGGCCACGTCCACCTATAGGCAGGAATACCAGCGCGTACTGGCTTACGCAGTCAGCCGCCGCCGGGAGTTCGTCGAGAAAACCTACGACTTCCTGCAGCGCAACCAGTACGTAGCCGCCGGTACACCCGCGTTTGCCGATAGCTGCCATAACCTGCTCGAGTTCGGGCCGCAGGGCGTGACTCACCGCAAGGGTAGTACGCAGCTGCTAGCAGGGGGCGAGGTGGTGATTCCGCTCTCGATGAGCCGCGGCTCCCTGATTGTGAAGCCTAACCCCTGGAGTACCGCCCTGGAGCAGTCGCTCTGGAGCTGCGCGCATGGGGCCGGTCGTCAGTACAGCCGTACCGATACGCTCAAGGTCTGGCATTCGCTCAAGAAGGCGGACAAGGACGAGTATCGGCAGCGTTTCAGCGAATTGCTTAACCGGCAGGGCGACTTCGATAGCAGTGTTCTGCAGGAGTTCGACTTTGCGTATAAAGACACTGCGGCGCTGCTGGCCACCCAGCCGCACCTGATTCGGTGCGACGAAACTACTCCTCTCGTTACCGTGAAATTCATGGGCGTTTGAGTCTACTCCGATAGAGCTGCCGGTTGCTTTTGCAGCAGCTATTCAGGCAACTACCTTTCCTATTCGCATTGCGCTGGTACTCCACCAGAACAATGGGGCCGAATGCGCGTTGGTTAACGACATAGGCCACAGCTTGTCCTACCTTCATGCCCATGATTTCAGTTACTGAAGCCACCCGCCTCGTGGCCGCCACCATTCGCCCACTGGGCACCGAACTGCTGAGCCTACCGCTGGCCGCCGGCCGCATCCTGCGCGAAGATTTGCGGGCCGACCGCGACTTTCCGCCCTTCAACCGTGTAGCCATGGATGGCATAGCGCTGCGCTACGATGCGTTGGCCGCCGGGCAGCAAGAGTTTCTAATTGCGGCCACTCAGTTTGCCGGCCAGCCCCCGGTAACCGGCTCCAGCCCCACGGCGGCCATCGAAATTATGACCGGCGCGGTGCTGCCCGAGGGCCTCGATACGGTGATTCGCTACGAAGACCTCACCTTCCGCACCGACGAGGCCAGCCAGCGTCACGCCACCGTGCAGGCCTTGCCGCCTCGCGCCGGCCACAACGTCCACCAGCGCGCCTCCGACCGCCAACAGGGCGACCTGCTGCTGCCCGCCGGCACCCGCCTGGAGCCCGCCGAAATGGCCGTAGCCGCCACCATTGGGGCCGCAACCGTAGCCGTGGCGCGCCGCCCGCGGCTGGCCGTAGTCAGCACCGGCGACGAGCTGGTGCCCATCAATGAGCAACCCGCCGCCCACCAAATCCGGCGCTCCAACGGCCTGATGCTGCAAGCCGCCGCCTGGCAAGCCGGCGCCGAGGCCGAAGCTTTCCACTTCGACGACGACCCGGCGGCCCTGCGCGAAGGCCTGCCCGCGCTGCTGATGGGCTATGATGCCGTGGTGCTGAGCGGCGGCGTGTCGATGGGCAAGGCTGATTTCCTACCCGAAATACTGCAGGAGTTGGGCGTAGAGCAACGGTTCCACGGCGTGGCCCAGCGGCCGGGCAAGCCGTTCTGGTTCGGGGCGCGGGCCGGCGGGGCGGTGGTGTTCGCACTGCCCGGCAACCCGGTGTCCACGTTCATGAATTTCTACCGCTACGTGCAGCCCTGGCTGCAGGCGGGGGCGCAGCCAGCCGCGGTGGCCGCGGCCGGTAGTGGCCCGGTACCGGCCGTGCTCAGCGCGCCTGTCGAGTTCAAGCCCAATATGACCCATTTCCTGCTCGTCAGCCTGGAATTCGGGCCCGACGGGTGCCTGCTAGCCACGCCCGAGCGGGCCGGCGGCTCCGGCGACATGGCCAGCCTGCTCATTTCGGGCGGCTTTCTGGAGCTGCCCCCGGAGCCGGCTCACTTCCCCAAAGGCAGCGTACTGCCGGTTTGGCGGTTTCGATAAGGTGGAAGCCGGAGAATGTCATTCGGCGCATGTTGCGCTTAGGCAGAGAGGAAAATCCCAGCCAAATAACTTCATAAATTAAAAAAGCAGGCGTGCAACCTGGGTACTTCGTTGCGGATCAATTGTACGTATCTGTTTGCTCTTCTTTTATGAAACTCAAATCCCTCCGACACGCTGCTTGGTTTTTTGGCGGCCTGTGCGCGCTAGCTACCGCGAGCTGCGCCAGCGAAAAAGACCCCGCGCCCGACTTTGTGGGCGTGCGTTATGTTCAAACCCAATGCGCCGACCGCTGGGGCCAGGCTCCAGGCACGCAAGAGCTAGTGATAGTAGCGCAAGCTTACTTATCCCAGCAGGGTCTGACGCTACACCAGCCTCAAGCCAGCGGCCAAAGCATGGACGTGGTCTGCTCCGCCTGTACCTGTCCGACGGGCCGTGTGCTGCAAGGCAAGGTGTCGCCCGCTGATTTATCGTCCGTGCTTGCTTTGGGTTTTACTAGACAGTGAAGCTGTTTAGTACGTCGGCGACCCTTATGCTGAGCATGTGGCGTAATGAGCCAGGGATGCTTCGATAAGCGCAGTCTGACACTTTGGTCGCTTGTGATGACTTCGTAAACAGCTTTGTCGTTTGAACAACGATGACGCGCAAGGTTCTTCGTCGCCGCTTGATGCGCAGAATGCGCCGAATGACGTTTCGCTCCCTTCTCCCTATTTCACCACTTCGAAATCGTGGCCGCAGTGGAAGCAGTGGCACTGCGGGTTGTCGGGGGCCATCAGCCAGAAGCGGAGCTTGACAAACAGGTTGTCGGTGGGGCTGGGCTGGTGGCGGCACACTACGTCGTGGTGGTGGCAACGGGGGCAGCGGGTGGCAGCTACTTCGGTTGGGTCGGGTGCTTCGGGCGCGGCGGCATCGGGGGCTACGGCGTGCATGTGGGTTTGCTGCGGGTGTAGGACCTCACGGGCCGCCTCTACGTCGGGGGCGCGCACGAAGAGGCTCACGTTGCCCATTACCTGGCCGTAAGGCCGGTTTTCATTGCTCAGAAAGCACGGAATACCCGCCGCATCGAGTTGGTTGCGGGCCAGGTGGGCAGCAATAGAATCGGTGAATGAGTCGAGCAGCACAATGGCCGCCGCTTCGGAAGGAACATCTGCCGGCATGGGGCAAGGCGCGAAATAGTGAATCCGCTAAAACAAACGCGGCACCCGTTTGGGTGCCGCGAAAGGTACGCATAAGGAGCCGGTAGATGGCTTACTTAAACAAGTCGAGCGCCTTGATAAAGGTCTGTGAAACACCCCACAGCAGCGGGATGCCCACAAAGGCCCAGGCGATAAAAACAGCCCCACCCGAAGTTGTAGTTTCGGGCGCAGCAGAGGAAACGGGAGGCTGATTCATACTTTTTAGTGCTTAGTTGTGAGTGGATAGTCGGGAGTTGCCAGGCAGTTCTTCAGACTGTTAAAAAGAACAGACAGTCTGGCAACTCAATGGCCGCCTGGCTCGGCTTCAACGGATCCTTTCTCGTTGTACTTCGCGTTTACGGCCGTTACGGCGAAGTTAGCCAGCAGGCCCACTACCAGTAGGCCGGCCATAGCGTAAAATACCGTTTGGTAGGCGGCAGCGCCAGTAAACCCTTCGGCTTTGCGGCTCTCGTGCAGGAAGTTGACGATGAGCGGCCCCAGCACGCCGGCCGTGCTCCAGGCCGTGAGCAGACGGCCGTGGATGGCGCCCACTTGGTACTTGCCGAACAGATCGGAGAGGTAGGCTGGAATAGTGGCGAAACCGCCGCCGTACATGCTGATAATCACGCAGGCTACGCCCACATACAGGGCCAGCTGAATGTTTCGGCCCAGCGTTGGGATGAGGGCGTAGAGTACAATACCCAGCCCGAAATAGATGGCGTAAGTGGTCTTGCGGCCCATCTTATCCGAAGCCGACGACCAGAAGAAGCGGCCCAGCAGGTTGAACAAGCTCAGCAGGCCCACGAAGCCCGCCGCCGCTGCTGCCGTTACGCCCCGTCCCGCGCCCATAACGGCATCAGAAAAGGATTCCTGGATGAGGGGCGAAGCCGTTTCGAGCACCCCAATGCCGGCCGTAACATTGGTGAGCAGCACCACCCACAACAGCCAGAACTGCGGCGTTTTCAGAGCGTTGTCGGCCGATACGTTGCTGCTGGTAATCAGGGCGCTATGTTGGGGGTTGGGCACGTAGTTTTCCGGCACCCAATCTTCGGCAGGCACCCGGATAGTCCAGACGCCGAACTGCATGAACAACAGGTAAATGACGCCCAGCGTGAGGAAGGTAGCTGCCACACCCAGCGTGCCGGTACCGTTGGTTTTGAAGTAGTCCATGAGGGCCACCGACAGCGGCGAGGCAATCATAGCGCCGCCGCCGAAACCCATGATGGCCATGCCGGTCGCCACGCCCCGACGGTCGGGGAACCACTTAATGAGCGTGCTTACCGGCGAAATGTAGCCGATGCCCAGCCCGATGCCGCCCACAACGCCGTAGCCGAAATACACAATCCAGAGGTTGTGCAAATGCACGCCCAGGGCCGCAATAAAAAAGCCACCGCTAAAGCATAGCGCCGAGGCCATCATGGCCTTGCGCGGCCCCACGCGCTCCAGCCACTTTCCGAAAATAGCCGCCGAAAGGCCCAGCAGCACAATGGCAATCGAAAAGATAATGCCCAGCTGCGTGGGCGTCCAGTCGGCGGCAGCGGGGGCAGCTGGGTCGCCGCTGATAAGGGCGCCGAGCGGCTTTTTGAACACGCTGAAGGCGTAGGCTTGGCCAATGGCCAGGTGAATTGCCAGGGCGGCGGGCGGAATCAGCCAGCGGTTGTAGCCCGGCCCGGCCACAGTGCGGCTGCGGTCCAGTATCGATGCTTCTGCCATAAAACAGGTGGTTTGGGAGTGGGAAGAACGAACGAAACCTTACCCCGCACCGGCGCCCTGGCCAAGGGCTTACCAGATTAGGATTCAATAAGGTAGACGTCTGGTACGGGGTTTAAACCACTTCAGATCAACTATTTTTTGGTAAATTGCTATATTCTGGTGCTATCATCAGCCCGGCTGCTACTGCTCAGCCGGTTGCCGGCCCAGCCAGCCCCGCACACCCTTCGCCCGCGCCGACTTCAGAAAATCCTGGATGCCATCGGCCATGCGCCGTGCCATCTGCTGCTGCTGAGCAGGATCGGTTAGAACTTTGGCATCTTCGGGGTTGGAAATAAAGGCGGTTTCGACCAGCGCGTTGGGGTAGTCGGTGGGGCCGTTGAGGGCGAAGTTGAAGTTGCCCACCAGCCCCCAGCCCGGCAGTCCGGTTTGCTGCATGCGCCCGTACAGGGCCGCCGCCAGCGGCCGGAAGGCCGCGTACCGGTAGAAGGCGCTGGTGCCCCGTGCCGCCGCGCTGCCTGCCGAGTTCACGTGCACGCTCACCAGCAACGCCGGCCGCTGCTGCCACAGCAGCGCCACCCGCTCGGCCATGCTCAGGCTTTCATCGGCGGCGCGGGTCAGCACTACGGTAGCGCCGCGGCGTTCCAGCTCGCGCTGCAGTTGCTGCACAATGGCCAGTGTCAGGTCCTTCTCGCGGGCTCCACTAGCTCCCACGGCGCCCACGTTGCTGCCGCCATGGCCGGCATCGAGGGCCACGCGCAGGCCGCGCAGCTGCAGCCGCGCCGGCGGCTGGGCCACCCGCACCACCAGCGTGTTCTGCTCGTAGCCGATGTGGTAACCCCAGCTCTGGCGGTGGCGCAGCGGCAGCACCAGCCGGAAAATATCGGCCTGCGGCTGCTCATAATACACGGCCCCCAAGGCCTGCAAACCGGCCCGCTGGGTTATCCAGTTGGTGTTGGAAGAGGCGCCGAACACGTCAATCACTAGGCGGGTGGGGTTTTCCAGGATTTGCGAGCGGTAGGGCAGCCGCTGCGTGAGCGGCACCCGCACGTAATCGTACACCGAGTCGCCTTGCACGCTCCAGGAGCCGGTGAGCGAGGCAGGCACGAAGCCCCCTGACGGGAGTAGGCGGGCGTATTCCAGGGGCAGCCAGGCGTAGTGGCCCTCGGCCAGCCGCACCCGGTACTGGCCTCCTACCCGGCCCACCACGTGCAGCACCACCAGCGAGTCGAGGTAGCCCAGCTTGGCCCCGCCCAGCCGGTCGTCGCCGAGGCCGTAGTTGAGGTGAGCCAGCAGGCCGCGCGTAACGGCCAGCAGCGGCTGGCTGGGGCTCAGCAGGCGCACGGGGGCAGCCGTGGGCAGCGAATCGAGGCGGCCGTTGGGCAGGCGCAGGTGCAGCCACAGCGGCCGCCGGCGGCTCCGCCCAGCGTATCGGCGGGCTGTATTATATAAGTGCCCTGGTACACGCCCCGCCGGCCGCCGGCCAGCGCGGGGGCCAGTTCCGTGAGGGACCGGCCGCTGAGGAAGGTGGCCCGGCCGCCCGGCGTACCCGTCAGGCGCACCTGCAGCGCATCGCCGGGGCTAAGCCATTGCTCGCCGGCGGGTACCGTTTCCACCTTCTGAATCAGGCGCTGCGCCTGCACCGCGGCCATCGGCAACAGCAGCCCGCAGGCCAGCAAAGCCACCCAGCGGGCTGCCTGAAAATTGATTTTCTGCCGCATAGCGAAGAAATAATGAAGGGTGCTCCACCCCAGCGGAACCGGTTGCAGCCAGTTAGGGCTGCTTCACGGCCTGCCCCAGGTCTTTCACGTCGCGACTGGTTTCGAGGGCGGTAAACTCGGTTTGCAGGGCCCGGATGTGCAGCTCGTCGCGGCCCTTTATGTCGAGGCGCACGGCCCGAAACTGGGCGTTAAGCTGGCGACTAACGGCCGTAGCGTAATCCCAGTCGCGCTGACTCCACTGCTTGCGACGGGCGCGCACTTGCTGCATAAACTGCACAAAAGCGGGCTCGATGGTAGCCGACGTGAGGCCACTGATGGCGGCGTAGGATCCCAGCAACTCGTTGCTGAAGGCCTGCCCGGCGGCGGGGTCGAGGGGCTGGCGGTTACGGATGCGCGAAACGGAGTCGAAACGGGCGGCACGCCGGCCGGCCACGCGCAGCTTGTCGGCGGCGCGCTCGGCCAGCGTATCGAGTTTCTGGGTTTCTCTCTCCACTACCTCCTGCCGCTCGCGCGGGGTCGAGTCGCAGGAAGAAAGCAGGCTGGCGGCGGCCAGCAGCGAAAGCAAAACGGGCGTTTTCATGCCCCAAGGTAAAACTTGTCGGGCAGACTGCGGCTACTGCACTCCTGTTGGTTTAGCGCGCGGCCAGCCGAAAGGTGAAAGGCACGTCAATCTTCGACACCACGGCGCGGCTGCCCACACGGGCCGGAATCCACTGGTTGGGGATGCTGCGGGCCACGCGCAGGGCCTCCTCGTCGCAGCCGGCACCAATACCGAGCAGCACCTGCTGGTTGCTGGCTTGCCCGAGCGTATCAACGGTAATCGTGATGATGACCCGGCCCTGCACATTTTTGGCCTCGGCAGCGGCCGGGTAGCTGAGTCGGCCCGTGTGAACAGCCAGCGCGGGGTCGCCGCCGATAAAGAAAACCGGATGGGTCAGTCGCACGCGGCTCCACTCGCCGGCGGCCGTACGCACTGGATATAGCACGTCATCGAAAGGCCGAAAAAAAACCAGCCGGCCGGCCGAATGGTCGTACTTCTGAGCAATGACCTGCGAGCCGTCGCGGGTGGTGGCGTAGTATTCCCAAACACCTACTTTCTCGCCCTTTTCCATCAGGCCGCTGCCGGCAGCCGTTTTGCGCAGCTTCTGGGCCGGGGCCGAAATCGACAGCAGCAGGCCACAGGCCAGACTGAAAAGGAACGCGTGTTTCATAGCAAAAGCGCTGGACAGAACAGGTAGCTAAAAGGCGCCGCAACTACCAGCGCCCGCCAATTAGACATACAAAGAAAAACATTTCTTTAGTACAAATAAGCCCTTACCTGCTTTCGATTCGATGAAGCACCCAAAATGAGCTGCAAATACCAAAAAAGCTTTCCGGCGTACTATTCTGCAAGCTAAATACTGGTGGCGACAAGGAAAAGCGGGTATTACTCGCAGCCAATCATTTCGTGTAAAAACACAAAAAAACATCCATCATTCCAACTCCTCCCGCAACGTGCGCAGCTGCGCCTGCAAACCGGGCCAGGCGGGGCAAATCTGCTCGATGCGGTGCAGCACCCGCAGTGCCCCACGGATGTCGCCGAGGGCCCGCAGCATGAGCGCCTGGCCCGATAAAGCCCCGAAGTGACGGGGCTCGCGCTGCAGTGTTTCGCGCACGTCGCGCAGGGCGGCTTTGTACTCGCCGCGCACAAAATAGGCCGTCGCCCGCTTGTTCCAACCCTCGGCGTAATCGGGCGCCATTTCGGTGAGGAAGGTGAATTCCTGGATGGCCAGTCCGTAGTCGCCGGCCGAGAGGGCGCGGGTGCCGGTTTCAAGTCGCTTGTCGAGCAGCGGGTGGCCGGCCGTCAGCCAGATTTGCCAGATGCCATCCTGCAAGGTTTCGATTTCGGCCGGTGCCGTGGCCTCGCGCAGGCGGCTGAACAGGTCGTCGAGCATGAAGGAAAGTGGAGAAGTGAGAGGTTCGGAGAAGGGCCATGTCATCCTGCGTGGCGAAGGGTCTGCACTGAAGATGGCTGCAAAAGATATAGCTTCTGCACAGATCCTTCGCCAGCGCAGGATAAGCTGTTTAGAAAGTCATTGATATTAATGACTTTCTAAACAGCTTCGATGACAGTACGCTTACTCACGATTCTACCACCTCACTACTTCACCATTTCCCCCATCTAAAACAGCGCCGCGGCCACTTGGCGGATGCTGTCGGATTTGCCCATGCTGTAGTAGTGCAGGCAAGGCACGCCGTGGGCCATCAGCTCGCGGCTCTGGTTGATGCACCATTCGAGGCCAATCTGGCGGGCGGCGGCGTTATCGGGGGCCAGGTGCACGGCGTCGGCCAGCTCCTCGGGCAGGTTGAGGTAGAAGGTACGCGGCAGCATGGTAAGCTGGCCTTTGGTGGTGAGCGGCTTGAGGCCTGGGATGATGGGCACCATAATGCCAGCTTCGCGGCAGCGCCGCTCAAAGGCAAAAAACTGCTCGTTATCGAAAAACATCTGGGTCACGATGTACTCGGCCCCGCGGTCGACCTTGTGCTTGAGGTAGCGCAAATCGGCTCCGTAGTTGGGCGACTCGAAGTGCTTTTCGGGGTAGCCGGCCGTGCCGATGCAGAAGTCGGTGGCCCAGGTGTCGTCCTGCTCCTCATCCAGGTACGCGCCCTTGTTGAGGTCCGATACCTGGCCAATTAAGTCGCAGGCATAGCTGTGGCCGTCGGGCTCGGGCACGAAGCGGCCCTCGCTCTTGATGGGGTCGCCGCGCAAGGCCAGCACGTTATCAATGCCCAGAAAGTGCAAGTCGATGAGGGCGTTTTCGGTTTCCTCCTTCGTGAAGCCCCCGCAAATCAAATGGGGCACGGTATCCACGTCGAAGCGGTTTTTGATGGCCGCGCAGATGCCTACCGTGCCGGGCCGGCGGCGCACGGTTTTCTTTTCGAGCAGCCCGTTGGGATGCTGGCGGTACACGTACTCCTCGCGGTGGTAGGTCACATCAATAAACGGCGGCTTGAACTCCAGCAGCGGCTCGATATTGGAAAACAGCGTCTGGATATCCTCGCCCTTTTTGGGCGGCAGCACTTCGAAGGAAAACAGCGTTTTGCCTTCGGCGCGAGTCAGGTGTTCGGTTACTTTCATACAAGTAGGGGCGGGGCTTGCCCCCGCCCGGCTAGCGGAACGATGTCGTGTAAAGGATTAAGTGGACGGCGCGACCGTCCGGGCGGGGACAAGCCCCGCCCCTACACCGTTTTGGGCTCGTAGTTCAGATTCGGCATCAGCCAGCGTTCCAGTTCCGGCAGCGGCATGCGCTTGCGTT
Organism: Hymenobacter lapidiphilus; assembly: GCF_003417065.2. Lineage (GTDB taxonomy): Bacteria > Bacteroidota > Bacteroidia > Cytophagales > Hymenobacteraceae > Hymenobacter. The sequence goes on from NZ_QVLT01000019.1 coordinate 11,732, forward strand.
CGGCCAGGTCGGCTACCTGGTCCTGCCCCACCCGGCCCAAGCCGAAATAGCGCGAGTCGGGGTGGGCGTAGTAGAGGCCGCTGACCGAGGAGGCGGGGTACATGGCCAGGTTTTCGGTGAGCGAGATGCCGGTGTTTTTTTCGGCGTCGAGCAGCTGGAAAAGGGTGATTTTCTCGGTGTGGTCGGGGCAGCCGGGGTAGCCGGGGGCCGGGCGCACGCCCTGGTATTTCTCCTGAATCAGTTCGTCGTTGGAGAGGCTTTCGGCGGGCGCGTAGCCCCAGAACTCCTCGCGCACCCGCTGGTGCAGCCGTTCGGCGAAGGCCTCGGCCAGCCGGTCGGCCAGGGCCTTGAGCATGATGCTGCTGTAGTCGTCGTGCTCGGCGGCGTACTGCTCCAGCAACTGCTCGATGCCGAGGCCAGCCGTTACGGCAAAGCCGCCGATGTAGTCGGCGCGGCCAGTTTGCTTGGGCGCTAAGAAGTCGGAGAAGGCCAGGTTGAGCACGCCAGCGGCCTTTTCGCTCTGCTGGCGCAGCGTGAAGAATTCCGCCTGCACCTGCTGGCGCGAGTCGTCGGCGTATACCTCAATCGTATCGTAACCAACGGTGTTGGCGGGCCAGAAACCGATGACGGCGCGGGCCGTGAGCAGCTTTTCGTCGATGATGCGGCGGAGCATAGCCTGAGCGTCGGCGAAGAGCTGGGTGGCGGCCTCGCCCACGAGCGGGTCGTCGAGCAGGCGCGGGTAGCGGCCCTTCAGCTCCCAGGTCTGGAAGAACGGCGTCCAGTCGATGTATTCGGCCAGCTCAGCCAAGTCGTAGTCTTCCAGCACTTTGGTGCCCAAAAAGCTGGGCTTGGTGATGGGCGTGGTCTCCCAGTCAGCTTTAAAGCCGTTTTCGCGGGCGGCTTCAATTGTGAGGTAGGCCTTTTCGCGCTGGCGGCCGGCGTAGTCGTGGCGGAGCTGGCGGTACTCGTCGTGGATGGCGCGGGCGTAGGTTTCCCGGGCCGAGCCGAGCAGGCTGGCGGCCACGCCCACCGAGCGCGAGGCGTCATTGACGTGGACAATCGGCCCCGAGTACTGGGGCGCGATTTTCACGGCCGCGTGCAGCCGCGAGGTGGTGGCGCCGCCGATGAGCAGCGGCGTTTTCAGGCCGCGTTTTTCCATTTCCTGGGCCACGTACACCATTTCGTCGAGGCTCGGCGTAATCAGCCCGCTCAGGCCAATCATGTCGGCTCCCTGCTTCTGAGCCTCGTCCAGAATCCGCTCCAGCGGCACCATCACGCCCAAATCCACGATGTCGAAGTTGTTGCAGGCCAGCACTACGCCCACGATGTTCTTACCGATGTCGTGCACGTCGCCCTTCACAGTGGCCAGCAGAATTTTGCCGGCCGTCTGCCGGTCGCCGCTCTGCTTGTCGGCCAGCAGGTAGGGCTCTAAGTAAGCCACTGCTTTCTTCATTACCCGAGCCGATTTCACCACCTGGGGCAGGAACATTTTGCCGGCCCCAAACAGGTCGCCGACTACGCCCATACCGGCCATCAGCGGCCCCTCAATTACTTCCAGCGGCCGGTTCAGCTCCTGCCGGGCCGCCTCGGTATCCTCGTCAATGAACTCCGTAATTCCCTTAATCAGCGCATGCGCCAACCGCTCCTGCACGGGCAGGTTGCGCCAATCCAGGCTGCCGGCGGCCGGTTGGTTGCTCGTGCCTTTCTGGTCCTTTACCGTTTCGGCGAAGTCCAGCAGCCGCTCGGTGGCGTCGGCGCGGCGGTTGAGCAGCACATCTTCCACCAGTTCCAGCAGGGCCGGCGGCACTTCGTCGTACACGGCCAGCTGGTTGGGATTCACGATGCCCATGTCCAGCCCGGCCCGGATGGCGTGGTAGAGAAAGGCCGCGTGCATGGCCTCGCGCACCACATCGTTGCCCCGGAACGAGAAGCTGATGTTGCTGACGCCGCCGCTGGTGAGCACGCCGGGCAGGTTCGTTTTTATCCAGCGCACGGCCTCAATAAACTCGACGCCGTAGTTGCGGTGCTCGTCCAGGCCGGTGCCTACGATGAGGATATTAGGGTCGAAAATGATGTCCTCGGCCGGAAAGCCGATGCCCATCAGCAGGTCGTAGCTCCGCTGGCAGATAGCAATGCGCCGCTCCAGCGTATCGGCCTGGCCGTCCTCATCGAAGGCCATGACCACCATGGCGGCCCCGTACTGGCGCACGGTGCGGGCATGTCGCAAAAACACTTCCTCGCCTTCTTTCAAGGAAATCGAGTTGACGATGCTCTTGCCCTGCACGCACTTGAGGCCGGCCTCCAGCACGCTCCACTTCGAGGAGTCAATCATCACCGGCACCCGCGAAATGTCGGGCTCCGAGGCAATCAGGTTCAGAAACGTGGTCATGGCCAGCTCCGAATCGAGCATGCCCTCGTCCATGTTGATGTCGAGCACCTGGGCCCCGCCTTCCACTTGCTCGCGGGCCACGGCCAGGGCCGCGTCGTAGTCGCCGGTACGCACGAGGCGCGCGAAGGCCCGGCTACCCGTCACGTTGCACCGCTCGCCCACGTTCACGAACAGGCTTTCGGGGGTGATATTGAACGGTTCGAGGCCGGCGAGGCGGGTAACCCCTCCCCAACCCCTCCCCAAAAGGGAGGGGCTCAGGTTAGCCTCTGACAATTCAGCTCTGGCCTTGACATTCGGCTCCCCTCCCTTTTGGGGAGGGGTCCGCGGCGCATACCGTTCCGCCAGCTCGCTGAGCGCCGCAATGTGCTCGGGCGTGGTGCCACAACAGCCGCCCACAATCGTCACTAGGCCTTCTTTGAGGTAGTTTTCTACCACATCGGCAAACTCGCGGGCCGACTCGTCGTAGCCGCCGAACGCGTTGGGCAGGCCGGCGTTGGGATAGGCCGAAACGTGGACGTCGGCCAGGCGGGACAGCTCCTGCACGTAGGTTTTGAGCTGGTCGGCGCCGAGGGCGCAATTGAGGCCCACGCTCAGCAGCGGCAGGTGGCGGATGGAGTTCCAGAAAGCCTCCACCGTCTGGCCCGAAAGCGTGCGGCCCGAGGCGTCGGTAATCGTGCCCGAAATCATCAGCGGCACCACCCGGCCGCCCTCATCGAAGAACTGCTGCACGGCGAACAGGGCGGCTTTGGCGTTGAGCGTGTCGAAGATGGTTTCAATCAGCAGCGCATCCACGCCACCGTCCACGAGGCCGCGCACCTGCTCGTGGTAGGCGGCGGCCAGCTCGTCGAACGTCACGGCCCGGAAGCCGGGGCGGTTCACGTCGGGCGAGAGGGAGGCAGTGCGGTTGGTGGGGCCGATGGCCCCGGCCACAAAGCGCGGCTTATCGGGCGTCAGGGCCGAGTACTCGTCGGCCGCTTCGCGGGCCAGCCGCGCCGACTCATAGTTCAACTCGTACACGACGTGTTCGAGCCCGTAATCGACCTGGGCAATGGTGGTGCCCGAAAACGTGTTGGTTTCCACCATGTCGGCCCCGGCGGCGAAGTACTCGGCGTGGATGCCGCGGATGAGGTCGGGGCGGGTGAGGCTGAGCAGGTCGTTGTTGCCGCGCAGGGGCTTCGGATGGTCGGCGAAACGGGTCCCGCGGAAGTCCTCCTCGCTCAGCGGGTGGCGCTGAATCATGGTGCCCATGGCCCCATCGAGCACCAGTACGCGCTGGCGCAGAATGGCGTGGAGCGGAGAAGTAGCGGCAGTAGGGGCAGGGGTGGCGGAAGTGGTCGGCATAACGGCTCGGCTGGAAAAATCGGCGACGAAAACACCTATCCAGAAAGAGCCGGGCACGAGGCCGGTTCCGCACTTATCTTCTTCCAGACCGACCAGCGGCTTGAAAAGGGAGTTAGCACCTTGTTTTAAATCAGGTTGCTAAGACGTCGTCGGGCCCAATCCCTCGGTCTTTCTGGATAAGTAACGAGGCGAAGATAGAACCGAAACTGCGGATTGCCAAGGCGGTGGGTTGCCGGGCGCTTTCCCAACGCCGCCTGCGGTTTCGCGTAAGCCGTACTTCCACCCTACCGAACTTCAACTATGGCTACCAAGAAGAACCCTACCCCCGATAAAGCCCCAAAGCCCGCCACGCAGCCCGCCGGCGACACGGCCGCCACGCCCGCCGCCAAAAAGGCCGCCAAAGCCGCCGGCCACGCCCCCGAGCCGGTGGAGCACCCCACGGCCAAAGACATGGCAAAGCACGCCCAGAAGCTGCCCTACCCGGCCAAACAGGCTGATATGGAGCTGCAGCCGGGCATGGGTTTCAGCACTTACCGCCCCGCCGGCAAGCTCCAGGATAAAGTAGCCCTGATAACCGGGGCCGACTCGGGTATTGGGCGGGCCGTGGCCGTGGCCTTCGCTATGGAAGGCGCCCATGTGGCGGTGCTATACAACGAAAACACCGTGGACGCTGAGGAAACCAAGCGCCTCGTGGAGGCTCAAAACCGGCGGTGCCTCCTGCTGAAGCTTGATGTGCGCCAGCCCGAAAAGTGCAAAGAGGCCGTGGCCCGTACCCGCGCCGAGCTGGGTGGCCTTAATATCCTCGTCAACAACGCCGCCTACCAGATGGCCCAGCAGAAGTTCGAGGACATTCCGGAGGAGCAGATTCGGCGCACCTTCGACACCAACATTCTGGGCTACATCTGGATGGCGCAGGCCGCCGTGCCGCACCTGCAAAAGCACGACTGCATCATTAATACCGGCAGCATCGTGGGCATGACCGGCATTCCGCTGCTCATTGATTATGCCAGCAGCAAGGCCGCCATCCACGCCTTCACCAAGAGCCTGGCCCTGAACCTGGGCGAGCGGGGAATCCGCGTGAACTGCGTGGTGCCCGGCCCGGTCTGGACGCCCAACATTCCGGGTACTATGCCCAAGGAGGAAATTGCGAAGTTCGGCCACGAGGTGGCTTTGGCCCGCCCCGGCCAGCCCGAGGAGCTGGCCCCCGCCTACGTGCTGCTGGCCTCGCAGGACGGCTCGTTCATGACCGGCTCGCTGGTGCAGGTGACCGGCGGCAAGCTCAGCAGCGACGACTAACATTTTCAGGTTTTGGAAGAAAGAGCGGAGGACGTAAGCTGAACCCGAAGCCAACTCGGCGGTTCCTGTTCAGACCGTCTCTAATAATCCGCTCGACAACCCCCGTTTTCACCTCTCTCTTCTCAACTGAATGCCCCATTATCCCGAAGGCACCGTCCGGGCCCTACTGGAAACCGACCTCGTGACGCCCGCCACCCGGGCGGCGCTGGAGGCCCGGCTGACGGCCCCGACCACGTACGAGCCGCAGTTTTTCGACGCCGATACCTACCGGCTGCTGCAGGCCGTGGCCGCCCGCATCTTCCCGCAGCCCGACCGCGAAACGCCTATTGCGCTGGCTCCTGGCGTAGATGCGCGCCTACTGAGAGGCGACGCCGACGGCTGGCGCTACGACTCCATGCCACCCGACCGTGAGGCTTACCGCCTCGGCCTGGGCGGCATCAATCAAGCCGCCGAAGCTAAGTTCCAGCAGCCTTTTACAAAGCTGGATGAGGCTCAACAAGACAGCATCATAGAGTTGCTGGCCGCTGCCGAAGCCCCCGGCGAAAACTGGAGCCAACTGCCCCAGGACCGTTTCTTTGAGGAGATGCTGGCCGAGCTGACCGAAACATACTACGCCCACCCGCTGGCCCAGGAGGAAATCGGCTACGTAGGCATGGCCGACGTACCCGGCTGGCAGCGCATCGGTCTGGGCGAGCTGGAACCCCGCGAGCCGGAGGAAGTGAAATAGTGCCTGCGCTGTCATTCACCGAATCACTCATTTCACTACCTCACCACCCCACCTCATGCCCGACGAAGAAACGCTGGAAGAAAGCACCCTGACGCCCACGCAGCCCGAAATACAGGACCCGCTGCTACGGGAGATACTCGAAGAAAACGCCCTCCAGGCCGACCCCAGCCAGAACACGCTGGAGCAGCCCGCGCCCCTGCCCGACCCCGACGAAATAGTGGACTGCCTGGTGATTGGCACCGGTGCGGGCGGTGCGCCGCTGCTGGCCCGGCTGGCCCAGGCTGGCCTGCGCGTGGTGGCCCTTGAAGCCGGAGCCCGCCACGACCCCAAAACCGAGTTTGCTACCGACGAAAAAGCCCAGAACTTCCTGTTTTGGAACGACGAGCGGCTGTCGGCCGGCCAGAACCCGGTGGCGTTTGGCAAGAACAACTCCGGTATCGGCTACGGCGGCTCCACGCTGCACTACACCGCCTACACGCCCCGCGCCCACCGCGGCGACCTAACCCTGCACACCGAATTCGGCCAAGGCGTCGACTGGCCCTTTGGCATTGAGGAGCTGGAGCCCTACTACGAGGAGCTGGAGCACTTTATGGGCATTTCGGGGCCCACACCTTACCCCTGGGACCCCGGCCGCCGCAAGGGCTACCCGCTGGCCCCGCTGCCGCTCAATGGCGCGGCCCAGCTGATGGAGCGGGCCTGCGCGAAACTGGGTATTAAAACTTCGCCGGCCGCCAACGCGGCGCTGTCGGCGCGCTACTACCAGGAGGGCGTGGGCTGGCGCGAGGCCTGCACCAACCGCGGCTTCTGCCAGGCCGGTTGCAGCACCGGCGCCAAGGCCAGCATGGACGTTACGTTTCTGCCCTTGGCTGAGCAATACGGGGCCGAAATCCGGCTCGGCGCTTACGTAACCGAGATTGAGCGCGACGCTACGGGCCAGGTAACGGCCGTGGTCTACGAGCAGGACGGGCGCACCGTCCGCCAGCGCTGCCGCAACCTGTTTCTGTGCGCCGGGGCCATCGAAACGCCCCGCCTGCTGCTGCTCAACGAGCTGGCCCTCAACAGCGGCCAGGTAGGTAAGCACTTTATGGCCCACGTGGGCATGCAGGTCTGGGGTACCTTCCCCGAGGATATCCGGCCCTACAAGGGCATTCCGGGCGGGTTGATTTCCGAGGACACCCACCGGCCCAAAGACGCCGACTTTGTGGGTGGCTACCTGCTGCAAAGCATTGGCGTGATGCCCGTAACCTTCGCCACCCAGATGGTGCGCCAGCGCAAGCTCTGGGGTCAGCCATTGCGCGACTACATGCGCGATTACAACCACATTGCCGGCATCAACGTGCTGGGCGACTGCCTGCCCCACGCCGACAACTTCGTGGAGCTGAGCGCCGAAAAGGACGCCCGCGGCGTATCCAAGCCCCGGGTACATTTCACGGCCCAGGAAAACGAGCAGCGCATGAACCGGCACGCCGAGCGCATTATGCGCCAGATATGGGAAGCCGCCGGGGCCAAAGATATTTGGGCCTTCGAGCGCTACGCCCACATCATCGGCACGGCCCGCATGGGCACTTCGGCCTCTGAGGCAGTAGTCGACCCCAACGGCCGCGCCTTCGACGTGCCCAACCTCTACATCTGCGACAACTCGGTATTCCCCAGCGCCCTGAGCGTCAATCCGGCCCTCACCATCATGGCCCTCAGCCTGCGCACGGCCGATAAATTCTTGCTTCAGCGGAAAGCTGCTGGCTGACAGTCGCTATTGGTACGCAGCACCCGGGAGCCGGCGGGCGGGGCACAGGTCACGCCCGCCGGCTCCCGGGTGCGTTTATGGAAGATTCCTCCGGCTTTATCCTGGTCGCCCAGGTGGGAAGCCGTCAACCTGGGCTTCTGCCGGGCCGGTGCAGCCCGCGGCTGCGCTTGGGGCGCGGTCGTGGAGAATTGCGAAAGACGACTTGGCAAATCAGGATGAATATCGTGTTTGGTCTATGGCTAAACTTCCAAGTTTATCTGCCAACCTGCTTCGCTGAAAGAGGATAAATCGGGTTTCCAGACCTTTTTGAAGTAGGCGTGGCGCTAATGGGTCGGTGGCCACAGAACTCTTTGGGGTAGTTCGCGTTGCAGGCTCCAAAACCTGCGACCATGATAATCTATAAAGCCGGCGACTGGTGGCGGGCTCTCTGGCATTTCCACACGTCAAGCGTCATTCTGCTGCTGCTGCGCCGGGTGGCGCTGGTAGGTGTTTATAACATTGCCGTGGCGCTGGTCGTGCTACGCTACCATGCGGTGCCCATTCAGCTGGGCCGCGAGTACTTCTCATTTCTGGGTATCATGCTCAGCCTGCTGCTGGTTTTTCGCACCAACACCGCCTACGACCGTTACTACGAGGGCCGGCGGGTGTGGGGGCAATTGGTGTCGCACTGCCGGGGGCTGGCCATCGAGCTCAATGCCATTTTGCCCCGCGACGCGGCCCGCAGCCGGGCCTACTACGCCGCCCTTATTTCCAACTTCCCGCTGGCCCTCAAAGGCAACCTGCGCAACAACGTGCGCTTCGAGCAATTCGAGGCCACGCCCGACATCATCGGACGCCTGCAGGCCGCCGATAGCCCCACTGTCTGTCTGCTGGCCGTCATTCAGGAAAGTATCGAGCAGCTGCGCCAAGCCCAAATAATCGACCCCATACACCTGCTTACTTTCAAACCTCACTTGCTGGGTATGATGGAAGTAAACGGCGTTTGTGAGCGAATTAAGGCTACACCCATTCCGTTTTCTTACACCTTCTTTATCAAAATGTTCATCACCCTGTTCATTGGCATCATGCCGTTCGTGCTGCTGGCCAGCAGCGGTTACTGGATGATTCCCATCACGATGGTAGGGGCCTATATTATGCTCGGACTGGTGATGATTGCCGAGGAAATCGAGCAGCCTTTCGGTACCGACAGCAACGATTTGCCTATTACCCAACTGGCCCACAAAATCCGGGTAAGCGTCCACGATGTGCTGAGCGTGGAACTGCCCCATTTTAAGAAAGCACTGGCTTCTCCGCCTTACAGCGTGGTGCGCTAAGCCGCCCGGCATAGTTATTGTTAAGCTTATTATAATTATATGTTATTTTGAATATATTCAAGATGAGAAGAAGTATTTTATGCCTTACCTATGCATACTGCAGGTTTATTGTTTTTTAATCCAAAAAGTACAGCTTAATTTTTCCATGTCCGTATAGCCGCTCTACACTCCCGCGCAGGTGGGATTTTTTTCTAATTTTTGGAAACCCCCACTTTTTTTAAAAGTAAAAATGAAAGCACCCTTATCTAATCAAATCCTTGCCTTCCGGGGCCAAGCTTGGCGGCGGCTCCTGCCGTTACTGGCGCTGTTTGTGACCTTCGGCACGAGCTTTACGGCCCGCGCCCAGACTACTAGCATTACTGGTTCCAATATCATTGTCGACGCTGGCAATGGAAACTTTACCTATGGCGGTAAAACTGGAACTCCTCCTTTCGAAGGCGCCAATCTGGGTACCTTCAACGTCTCTAATTTCAACACTATTCTGTTGTTGAATGGCGGCACACTACTCACTACAGAGGCTAATGGAGATGTAATTGATGGTGCCACCCAATACTACCGGGTAACGAAGAGGGGTACCCCTCGTCAGTCTGGGCCATTGGGCAGCTTTCGGTTGCCACTTGTCAACACTAGCGGTGCCGACAAGACCTTTTTTACGAATACCCAGATGGCCAATTTGCTGACAGGCTTTTCGGGGATAGGTACTTTAGAACCAGGTAACTACACGGTTGATGTATACTTTACAGCGGACGCCGTCAGCGCATCCGACAGAACATTTACACTCAATGATCCAAGTGGCGGTCAGTTCACCAGCTATCAGGCTTCCTTTACCGTAACAGGTATCCGTCCTGCTGAGCCCCCAACTTCCACTACCTGGACCGGTGGACAGGACGACAACTGGTTCGACCCAGCCAACTGGAGCAACGGCGTGCCTAATGCTGGTAAGGATGCTACAATCCCTAACTTCGGTGCGGGCTCGACGGTGGAATACCCCAACATATACAGCGACGCGATTAAGCCCCCTAGTACCCGTACTACTACCATACAGAACACTAATGGCACTACCTCTACGGTAGTTACGCCGGTACCCGGCTATGATAATACTGCAAGCGGTCCAAGAGGTGCCTCCGGCCCCGCTCAGACACGCACTCTCACAATGAGTGGCACCAGCCAAGCCCAGCGCTCTATCACTCGCCTCATTGTTGGTCGTCTCAACGTGTTCGGCAACTTCAATAACCAGCAGGACAGCTTTATCCAGCGCGAAAATACTATCCTATCCTTCAAAGGAACTGACCAGTCCATCAGCGGTTCGGCTTCCGGTTTAGTAAACGTGGAGATTGACGGTGGCGGAATCAAAACACTGGTATCTAACTTCGCCATTCTGCCCGGCGGTACACTGCGCTTTATCAATGGCATTCTGGAGACCAACATTAGCGCCGTCAACGTGTCGTTCGTAGAGTTGTTCCCTTCTACCACCGTCGGTACTACAGGAATTCCTTCGGGCCGTATTGCAGGGGAAACGGAAACTTCCTTCCTACGTGGCTACGCGAAAATTGCAGAGGTGGCCCAGGTGGGCGTCCCGCAGGATTTTGGCAACATTGGTATTACTCTCACTTTCCAAGGCAACGCACCTGGCGTAGTGGCCATCACGCGCAACACAGCCGAAAACTTTGCTTCCATCAATAATGGAGCGAATGGCCGCCCAAGCGCCCGTCGTATCTTTGGAGTGCGCCCGAGTGATCAGCAAACCAACACCGGTGGATTGAACGCCACGCTCTCGTTCCGCTATTTGGACAACGAGTTGACGAATCTTATGCCTAATAATCAGACGCTTGACGAAAACAAGCTGGCCTTGTTCGTTTCTACTTCAAGCGGCGACACGTTCGGCCAGTTGGGCCGTGATGCATTAGCAGGTAATGTCCTTACTAAAAACAACGTTAGGGCCTTCGCCACTTTCACCCTCAGCGAGTTCACGTCTCCGTTGCCCGTTACGCTCACGGCTTTCTACGCCAAGCGGGTAGGCAACAATGCCGAGATTACTTGGGAAACGGTAGCCGAGCTCAACAGCCGTGGCTACGAGGTGCAGGTATCCAACGACGGCCGCAACTACCGTGCGCTGACGTTTGTAGCTAGCACCAACCCCAACAGCAATCAGTTGTTGCGCTACCGCTACATCGACACCGAGGCCGGCAAAACCGGCGTGCGCTACTATCGTCTGCGCCAGATCGACCTCGATGGCACCGACCACTACTATGCGCCCAAAGTGGTAACGTTTGATGGAGGCGCTAAATTAGATAAAGCGGAAGTTCGCGCTTTCCCTAACCCTTTCGGGGAGGTGCTGACTCTAACGGCCAACACCAGCGTGGCCGGTCCGGCCCAGCTGTCGGTAACCGATATGACGGGCCGCGTAGTAGGCCAGCAGACAGTGCAGCTGACTGCCGGTATCAACGATGTACCCGTACCAAACGTAGCTAACCTGCGAAGCGGTATTTACCTGGTGCGGCTGGTAATGCCTTCGGGCGAAGCCAAAGTGCTGCGGGTAAGTAAGCAGTAAGCAGCTGAGCTTAGTTGTAATAATCAGGGGCAGCTCCGCCAGGAGCTGCCCCTTTTTTGTTGTAGCAACCAACGAGTGGTGCCCTACCGCTGCCCGTCCACCTTCGTACACTCCCTACTATGCCCGACTCCCTCACTTTCATCGGCCTGCACTACTGGGCCGGCGCCGGCCACGAGTTCGACCAGATGGCCGCGCTGCTCGCTCCCGAATACCGTCTGCTGGCCCCCGACCTGGGTGGTTTTGGCGGTGCCCCGGCCCCGGCCAATGGCTTCGCGGTAGCCGCCTACGCCGATGCGGTACAAGGCTTTATTAAGGCCGAAAACTTAGGTCGCTACGTGCTGGTGGGCCACAGTATGGGCGGCAAAATCGCGCTGGAGTTGGCGGCCCGTCAGCCGGCTGGTCTGGCGGGTATAGTGCTGCTGAGCCCCTCGCCGCCGAGCCCCGAGCCCATGACCGACGCCGACCGCCAGGCCAGTATGCATGCCTGGGGCCGGGTGGCGGAGGCCGAAAAGACGCAGTGTACCATCACGGCCCGCGCGCTGCCCGCCGCCACTGTCCGGCAGATTGTGGCCGACAACCTGCGCAGCACCCGTGCCGCCTGGGAAGCCTGGCTGCTACATGGCAGCCGCGAGGATATAAGCGCCCAGATGAGCCGTGTAGAGGTGCCGTGCGCCCTAGTGGCCGGCGACCAGGATGCCGTGCTTTCGCCCTCGGTACACGGGCTGGAAACACTGCCGCTGCTGCCAGTCGGTACGCCCCTCGAAATAGTGGCCGGGGCCGGCCACCTGCTGCCCTACGAAGCCCCGGAGGAGGTGGCCGGGCTCCTGCGCCGTTTTGCCCGCGAGCGGGTCGGGCAGTAAGGCCCCGCGGGTGCAACACTACCTTAGGCACCCATCAGCAGTTCAATAATCGACAACCTACCCCTTCTTCGTGCGTCGACCCGGTTTTCTTGCCCACTTACTGGTATCAGCCAAACGCCACTGGTCTAACTACCTGACCGAAGCCGCAGGGCTGTTTCTGTTCCTGTTTATGGCGAGCCTGATTACGACGACCGTTCACTACCCCGGCTCGTGGCTGGCCCGGCAACTGGCGGGGCAGCAGGTACTGGGGCGTGCCCTCATCGGGCTGGTGGCAGGCCTGACGGTGGTTGTAATTGTGTACAGCCCCTGGGGCAAGCGCTCGGGGGCCCACCTGAACCCGGCCGTAACGCTGGCCTTCTGGCAGCTGGGCAAAATAAAACCGGCCGATGCCTGCTGGTACCTGCTGGCCCAAGTAGTCGGGGCCCTGCTGGCCGGGCAGGCACTGCTGGCGTTGCTGGGCCGTTACTTCACTCATCCCAAGGTAAACTACGCCCTTACCTTGCCGGGGCCGCAGGGCACAGCCATAGCCTTCGGAGCCGAGTTTAGTATTACGTTTGGGATGGTGGCCGTGCTCTTGCTGGCCCTGCACACCAAACGGCTCCAGAACCTGGCCGGTTGGCTGCTGGGGGCGCTGCTTGCCTTCTATATCGTTGTCGAAACGCCCTATTCGGGCATGAGCCTTAACCCGGCCCGCAGCCTGGGCTCGGCCGTAGCAGCCCACAACTACACCGCCCTATGGCTATACCTGGTGGCCCCACCACTGGCGGCCTGGCTGGCGGCCGTGCTGTTCCAGCTACTGTTCCGCAACTCGCCTTTGTCGGGCTCCATCGTAGCCGGTCCCGGGGCCGGCTCCCCGGGCACCGAGCCCCCCCAGCATCCCGTGGAATAGCGGTGCGCGGGCAAAGCGGAGGGAAATAAGCTGCCATGCCCTCATTCCGCGCTACGAAACGAGCGGAATGAGGGCATTCGGGAGGACAAATTGACTATCGGTACGTGATAAATTACCCCGGACTACCTTCTCCGCTTCGCATTGGAGTGCAGCCCGCTACTAGTCCAGTGCCCGGTCGCGGAAGATCAGGAAGCCAATGTGCGCGAATACGCCGAATTTCTGGCGCGGGTCGTCATAACGAATAGCCTGGAGCGAGAGAGGCCCGACCGGAGTCTGGTAAACCAGGCCGCTCATCAGCGTCAGGTAGGGCCGCGAAACGGTGGCTCCGCGCTGGGGCAGCAGCGGGTTGCTCTCCTGCCGCTCCCAGGGCCGCACGAGCGTGTGTACGTACACCTCGGAGCGCCATTCCAGCTTGGTTAGCACCTCCTTGATGTAGCGCAGGCCCAAGGCCGCAAAGGCCGTGCCCCGGTAGCGGTCCATAAACAGGGTGCGCGAATCGGTGAGTGGCAGGAAGGGGGCCGAGGTAGTGAGCGAGGAGCGGTAAGTGGCAAACGGGCCCTGGGTACTGGCCTGTACTTCGGCCAGATAGCCCCAGGCGTGTACCTTGCGCCCCACAGTGTCTACCTTGTTAAAGTTGAAATACTGCTCATTAAACAGGCTCAGCTTAAGCCATTGCTGGGTTACGCGGCGGCCGGCCAGCGTTTGGCCATCCGGGCCCTCGGCAGTGCTGCCCGGCGTGTAGAGCTCCTGGCCCCGCACACCCCGGAACCCCAGCTTTACCCGCCGGCCGGCTACCGCATACTGGCGGCGGTTAAGCGAATTACGCTCGAAGTTGAGGGCTGCCGTAAATCCCTGCAGCCGGTTCTGGTCGAGGGTGGCGTCGCTGCTGATGGCATCGGTGTTGGCAAACTGGTCGCGGTTGGTAAATACGCCCCCACTCAGTATATAGCGGCTGCGGTAGTTGGGGCTGAAACCCACCTGCAGCAATGTTTTCACATCGCGCTGCTGAATCTGCGAGTTCTGGGCCGACGACTTCAGCAGCGGGCTGGTATCCTGGTAATTGAAGTTGTTGAACGTAAATACGGGCTCGATATAGAGCGGAATATTGCCCGGAATGCTGACCCGAAACGACGCCCGGGCCCCGTTGTAGAACCGGCCGATAGTGGCGTCGCCCTTGATGGTGTAGAGGTAGCGGTTGAGGTAGCGGTAGCCGACACCCAGGTACAGATTGCTCATCGAGCGGGTCGAAAGCATGCCCCCCAGGTCGGCGGTGAGGTTGGAGTTTTGGCGGGCATCTACCCCCAGCACATAGCCGCCTTGCTTCTTGTCATAGCGAATGCGCGGGTACACGTTGTTGAAAAAGTCGTTGCTAACCAGCCGATAGTAGCCCTCCTCCACGTCGCCGGGCGAGTAATAGTCGGAGCCCGAGCGCTGGAAAAAGCGCCGCACAAACTCCTGCTGCTCACGCGGCAACCCCTGCACGGTTATCTGTTTGAACTGGGTATTGGGGGCGCGCTGCTGGAAGGCCAGCCGGCGCGACTGCAGTGCCAGCGTGTCCTGGCGGCGCGCAATACGGCTCTGGAGTATTTCCATCTTGCGCTCGGCAGCCTGCGCGCCCAGCTCCACCAGCCGCTTGGCCTGGTTGAAGTCGGCGGCCGTAATATCGCCCAGATCGGGCTGGATGTAGATGCCATTAGGGCCCACCGACGTGGTATCGGCCACATTGGAGCCCAGAAACAGCAGCGTAGAAGTCAGCAGCTCGTCGTCGCGCTTTTTGGGGTAATTTTTGAAGGCCACGTCGCCCACGTTCACCCCAATCATAATATCGGGCCCGAACTCTTTGCGCATTACTTCAGTCGGAAAGTTGTCCACCACGGCCCCGTCGAAGAGGTAGCGGCCATCGGCCTGGCGGATGGGCCGGAAGGCTAGCGGGAAGGCCATGGAGTTACGCACGGCATCGGAAAGCGAGCCACTGCGCTGTATCACCTTCTCGCGGGTGAACACCTCCGTAGCCACGGCCCGGTAGGGCACCAGCAGGTTGTCGAAGTTGTAGTCGGCAATGGCACCGGCCGGGGCCAGCATAGTGGCCAGCACGTAGTTCAGCGTCACGTCATCTACCAGTCGCGGCGTCACCCGGATGTTGAAGCTCGTGTCGATGGCCAGGCGCAGGTGTAGCGGAGCCGGCGTGGGGTCGGTGTCGTAGTAGTTATACACCTTGCCCTCCAGCGGCGCCCCCGATACCCAGGTCTGAAACTCGGGCCGCAGCACGATATTCTCAATCTCGTCGGGCGAGTAGCCGGCCGCATACATAGCGCCCACAATAGCGCCCATGCTGGTGCCCACAATGTAGTCGATAGGAATCCGGTTTTTTTCCAGCTGCCGCAGTACGCCCACGTGCGCCAGGCCCTTGGCCCCGCCCCCGCTTAGTACCAGGCCCACCTTCTGGGCCTGCACGGCGCCCGGGAGCAACAGCGCCAGCAAGGCCAGCGCACAATAGAATTTCCGCATATATTTTTTTAGTAGAAGTGCCCGGGCAAGTCCGCTTCCTACGTAGCACCGGGCCCGGAGTTATCCGGCCGGTGCAATATTGGCCATCAGCGGTTTCCGACCCTTATTGGGCGCGCAAAGAACGGGGATTTAAGGCAGTAAACCGGCATGCCGCCGAACCTATCGTTCCGGTGTATTGCGCGCAGCAGTACTACGTCAATCTTCGTGGCCGGCGGCCGAGCGCACAGGCGCATTTTCGAGCTGCTTGGCTTCGAGGGCGAGGCGCTGCTGCTCCTTTTCAGAAGGTGTACGCGGCAGCTTATCCAAGTCGGGCTGGCCGGCATCCACCCAAGCCGTGTACCAGAAGGCCCCCACCAGGCGCAGAGCCAGCTTCATTTGGCGCTCTACCTGCCCGCTCAGGCGCTGGTGATAGGCGCGGGCAAAGTCGCGCGAGTAGGTGCGCACCGTCACGTTTCCGCGCTGCTCGAAACCGTACTTGCGGTCCTCCGAAAACTCGCGGCTCAGCTCCCGCTCGAAGCGCAGCACCGAGTCGAGGGCGGCATTGGAGCGAGCCACGGTAGTCCAGATAACGTCGGTGGGCCGCTCGAGGTAGGGCGCGGGACCGGTGAAGAAGTCGTAGCCACCGCTCAGCAGCTCGGGCAGGCGGCTTTCCCAGAACCCATGGATGCCGCGCTGGTCGGTGAGCTGGCCGTTGTAGTTGCGGGTGGTGTGCAGCGGCACGCAGGCATCGGCAATGTAGTGGCCCAAATCGGCCGACAGGTGCAGAATCCGGTCGGTGTCGCGGGCCTGGAACGCGGCCGTCAGCTGGCCCTTCATGCGGGCCACCTGCCAGGGCACAATGCCGTGGCGCAGCAGCGTATCCTCGCTCAGCAGGGCCACCGCATCGGGGTACGAGCGGGGCAGCTTATAGGCCGCCGAGTCGCCGTAGGCATCGAGGTCGAGGAAGTGGCGGGGCGCTTCGCCAGGCACCAGGGTGCGCCGCGAGTCGGGGCGGGTGGCGTTGGTGGTCAGGTAATCGATGTTGGCCTTGTAGAAAACGACCATCTCGGGTGGCAACGTATACACGGCCAGCCGGTTGATGAGCCGGTGCGCGAAAAACCCCCAGGCCCTGGCCGGGGCCGGCAGCAACAGTAGCAGCAGCAGAAAGGGAGCAAGGCGACGCATGAGGGAAGATAGACGTTTTTTAAATCAAGGCGAAAAAGTCAAAAGTAAAAGCCGCCAGAACTGTCATTCCTCTTTCGTCGGAATGACAGTTCTGGCGGCTTTCACTTTTGACTTTTTCCCTTTGGCTTCGGGCCTTAGCTGATGCTCACGCGCACCTTTTTGGTGTACTCGCGCAGGGCCGTTTTGAAGTCGGATTTATGGTCCTGGATGTGATTGATGATGAAGATGGCGGCAAACACATGGGTGAGCTGCTCGCCTTCATCCTCGCCTTCCACCTCAAAAGCAGGCGTCTGCTCTTCGAGCAGCGCCTCCTCGGCGGCCAGCAGGCTTTCCAGAGTCTGGGTTTCCACCAAATGGCGGATAACGGGCATTTTCATGGCGGCGCGGGCTAGTTGAGGCGGGAGATGAGCGAGGCCACGGCCTCTTCCTTGCTGGCGGCCACGGTATCGACCAGCTCGCCATTGCGGAACACGGCGAAGAAAGGCAGGTTGGTAACGTTGGCCAGCTTGCGGGCCTCGGGGCTGTTTTCGGCGTTTACGTCCAAAAACTTCATGTCCTCGTTCCCCTCGGCCAGGCGCTTGAACTTAGGCGAAAACAGGCGGCAGTTGCCGCACCAATCGGCGTAATATTTCACCACTACTTTCTCATTTTCCTGGAGTAGCTGCTGAAAATCGGCGTCGGTGGCTTTGATAACGGACATTCTAAATGGGGTTTGGTGACAACAAAGGGTGCTGGTAGATGAGAATCATTCTCATCTACCAGCAAAGGTAAAGGCAAAACCCGTCAAAAAAGTTTTCCAGCGCCCGATTTAAACAGAGGATCGGCCTGTTCCGCGAAACGGAGTTGAGCAGAACAGGCCGATCCTTTTCCCCGGAACTCTGGTCCGCCGGGTGTGTTTAGCTTCTGCCGACTCGGCCTTACTCGCTCTATGCCCCAGAACATCCTTTTTTTCGGCGACTCGCTCACGGCGGGCTACCAGCTGCCCGCCAGTGCCTCTTTTCCCTCGCGTATTCAGGAGAAAATCGACGCTCTTAGCCTGCCCTACAAAGCCCACAACTACGGCGTGAGCGGCGAAACCAGCGCCGGCGGCCGCCAGCGCCTGCCCACGGTGCTGGCCCGCTTCCCCCAGCTGGAGGTATTCGTACTCGAACTCGGGGCCAACGATGGCCTGCGCGGTATGCCGGTGCGCGAAACCACCCAGAACCTGCAGTTCATCCTCGACGAGGTGAAGCGCGCCCACCCCCAGGCCCGCCGGGTGCTGGTGGGTCTGGAGTTTCCGTTCGATTTAGGCCCGCTGGCCACGCTGGGTGGCGGCCGCTTCGGCCATTACGCCCACGAGTTCAACGCCTTGTTCCGCCAGCTGGCCGACCAGAACGAGGTTGATTTCGTGCCCTTTCTGCTGCACGGCGTCATCGGCCAGCGCCACCTTAACCTGCCCGACGGTGTGCACCCCAACGCCGAGGGCCAGAAGCTGCTGGCCGACAACGTGTGGCAGGTGTTGCGCGGCGTGCTGGAGCCGCAACGGCCGTAGCACAGGCGCGCAGTAATGCCACAGGTCTTCAGAACCATATTCCTGCTAATTTAGCCTCCCATTCCTCCTCTTGCCTTTCCTTTATGAACCGCCCGTTTTATAGTCTCGGCGACTGGCGCCGCAACCTGTTTCTGCTCACGGCCGCGGCCAGCCTGGGCCTGGGCGTTTTGCCGGCCTGCTCCTCCAACGACAGCCGTCCGGAAGCCGCAGAGGCCTCCTCCTGGGACAATGCCGCCACTGACTCCTACAGCCAGGGCGTCATCACCGAAATGACGGAGACGGAGCTGGGCCAGTGGAAGATTACGGCCGAGCGGCCGGCCGGCAAGGAAGAAGTGGCGGCCATACTGCGGCATGCCGATGGCAAGGTGGATACGCTGCAGGGCCAGGCCCTGCAGCAGCAGATGCAGAATTACACCCGCCAAAACCCCGAAAACCGGGTAGCGGGCAGGGGCATGATGGATGTGCTGATGTGGAGCGGCATCGGCTACATGGCCGGCCGCTGGATGACGCCCAACTCCGGCGCCTACGCCTCATCGGGCATCATGCAGCGCAACAACGGCTGGCGACAGACTATTTCCCAGGAGCGCACCAACGAGGGGCGGGGCTTTTTCGGACGGGGTTTTACGGGTAACCGCAACGGCGGCAACGCGGGTATCAGCCCCAGCTCCAGCGTGCAGCGCAGCACCCCGCGCGGCACGTTCCGCAGCTCGGCCCCCAGCGGCAGCCGCAGCGGTTTCGGCAGCCGGAGCAGCTCGCGGGGCTTCGGCGGATAACTGGCCGACTTAACCTACGTTGCGCAGAGCGGTGTAGGGGCGCTTATCCCCGCCCGCCGTTGAACGGTTTGCGTCGAACGAAACCGCCTGGGTCGTTCCGATGGTTTGTTCTGGCGGCGCGGACAAGCCCCGCCCCTACACCGCTCTGCGCAGCTTACGTCATTTAATATCCAACCTTCAGCCAACCTACCCGTGGTGCGTACCAGCGGGCTTCGAGGGCTGAGTAAGCTGCCATTGCGTATGATTCGTTTGCTGCCACTTTCGGGCAATGTGGAGCCGGCCATGCGCCAGCTGGGCTGGGACTGGGCCGTGGAAGAAGCCTGCGCCGCTTACCTGGCGCCGGAGGCCCTGGCCGTGCCGGAAGCCGAGGCTGAAACGCTGCTGCAAGCCGCCGACGCGCTCTATGAGATGATGGTACAGTCCATCCCCGACCCCATTCCCGACGACTTTCTGCGACAGTTGGGCATCCCGCTCAACCTCTGGGAAGCCGTGCGCCACAGCTGGAACGATGACCGGCACTGGCACCTCTACGGCCGCTTCGACTTGGCCGCCACCCCCGAAGGCCCCAAGCTGGTGGAATTCAACGCCGACACCGCCACCAGTATTCCCGAAACGGCGGTGGTGCAGTGGGCCTGCCTCATGGCCGCCGGCCGCCCCGCCCACGAGCGACAGGCCAACGGCCTGTTCGAGGGCTTGGAAGCTCAGTTGCGCCACTGGCAGGAGCTGAACCCCGATCTGGCCCCCCACTTGCTGCTGGTGCATTTGCCCGATAGTGCCGAGGATGAAACCAACTGCGCCGTGCTAGCCGAGGCGGCCCGCGCGGCTGGGTTCAGCACGGCCCATAGTTGCGGCGTAGATGCCATGCGCGTGAACGTGGAGGGCGACGACCGCGGGGTTTGGGCCGAAGTGGAACCCGGTAAGTGGCAGCGCTTCGAATTCCTGTTCAAGCTGGTACCCTGGGAGCTGCTGGCCGATGAGGAGCCCGGCCTCACCGCCGACCTCACCCAGCTGCTGCTCACCCGCGACCTGATTATTGCCAACCCCGCCTACACGCTGCTGTTCCAAAGCAAGGCCTTGCTGGCCCACCTCTGGGACGTATTTCCGCACCATCCGCTGCTGGCAGAGGCCAGCCTGCGCAACATGCCGGGCCACCACGTCCGCAAGCCCCTGTTCGGGCGCGAAGGCCAGAACCTGACCGAAATGGACGGCATCCGCACCCGCGAGGAGCAGCCCGGCGACTTCGCCGACCAGCCCCAGGTGCGCCAGCGCTGGCTCGATTTCCCGACCGACACCCAGGGCCGCCGCTACCAGGCGGGCGTATTCTGGGCCGGCGAGGCCTGCGCCCTCAGCTTCCGCCGCGACCCGGGCATCATCACCAACCTCTCCGAGTTCGTACCGCACATTCTGACGGCCTAACGCTGTAGGGGCGAGGCTTGTCCCCGCCCGCCGTTGAACGGCCCGGAATTGAATCGTTCAATGACCCTGAACCAAACCGTTTAACGGCGGGCGGGGACAAGCCCCGCCCCTACGTCGTGCTTTATTTCGCGTCGTACATCCGCTCGTAATACTCGCGGGCCATGCGGCCCGATTCGTATTCTGGCTCCACGTCGCGCATAGCGGCTTTGCGGATGGCCAGAAACTTGGCGGGCTGGTCGTAGTAGAGGGGGATGATGTCGTTTTCGAGGGCGTCGAGGATGCCGGTAGCTTCGAGGTCGTCCTTCTCGTTTTCCGAGTCATGCAGGTCGGCCAGGGGCAGCAGGAAGCTGTTTTCGCCGTCGCGGGCGAATTCCGGAATCCAGCCGTCGGGGATGCTCAGGCTGATGCTACCGTTCATGGCGGCCGTCATGCCGCTGGTGCCCGAGGCTTCGCGCGGGAAGCGCGGCGTGTTCAGCCAGATATCGGAGCCCTTTTTGGTGGCCGCCGACAGGGCCAGCTCGTAGCCCGTGAGCACGGCGCAGGTGTTGAAGTTCTTGGTCTTCTCGATGAGACTGTTGAAGACGGCAATGGCCCCGAAATCCTTGGGGTAGGGCTTGCCGGCCCAGATAACCTGCAGCGGCCGGCCGGTGTCGGTCACCAGCTTCTGGAACCGCTCGAAGTGGCGCAGAATCAGGTCGGCGCGCTTGTAGCCGGCGAAACGGCGGGCCCATACCAGCGTGAGAGCATCGGGGTCGAGCAGCTTGCCGGTCTGGTCGGCCACGATGTCGAACAGGCGCTTTTTCAGCTCCCGCTTGCGGGCGTTCAGGGCCTGGTCGTCGTTGTCTTCCAGGGTCTTGTGCAGTTGCTCATCGCGCCAGTAGGTGCCGTTCTGCGAGTTGGTAATGGCGATAATAGGGCAGATGCCTTCATTGGCGCCCCACATTTCGTTGGCCACTTTGCCGTGCACCTTCGAGACGCCGTTGCTGATGCGGGCGAAGCGCAGGGCCGTGAGCGTGTAGTTGACCCGCTCGTTTTCCACGATACCCAGGTCGCGTACCTCGCCCAGCGTCAGGCGGCCGAAGAACGACATCTTGTAGAGCAGCTCCAGCGGGTGCTCCTCGTTGCCGGCCAGCTCGGGCGTGTGAGTCGTGAACACGAGGTGCTCGCGCACTTTCTGCCGGTCGCGGCCGAATTTCTCTTGCAGGTAAAACGCCAGCGGCAGGCCGTGGCCCTCGTTGAGGTGGTACACCTCGGTGTGGCGGTCGAGCACGTCGAGCAGCTTGCCGCCGCCCACGCCCAGCAGAATGCTCTGGGCCACGCGAGTGGCCGTGTCGCCGTCGTAGAGGTGGTGGGAGATGGTGCGCGAGAGGTGGTCGTTTTCCGGAATGTCGGTGGTCAGGAAGAACATCGGGGCCGTGCCGAACGTCTCGGGGTCGAGGTAGAGGGCGCGCACCTGCACCTGGGCCTCATGGATGGTGATGGGGAAGGTGATGCCAGTATCCTGCAGGAAGCTGTAGTGCTTGCGGTGGAACTCGGCCCGCATGGTCTGGTCCTCGTTGCGGCTCTGGTCGTAGTAGCCGTAGCTCCACAGAATGCTGATGCCTATCACGTTCTGCTTCAGCTCATACACTGAGCGCATGTGCGAGCCGGCCAGAAAGCCCAGGCCGCCGGAGTAGGTTTTCAGGGCCTGATCGACGGCGAATTCCATGGAGAAATACGCGGCCGGGGTGGCAAACTCGGGAGCGGGCGTGTAGTAAGAGAGGTCGAAAGCCATAAGGGCGAAAGTTGCGGATGAAGTAAAAAGCCGGAGCTAGGCGGTGCCGCCGGCCCAACGGTTACCCAAAAAAACAAGAAAAGAACTACCCGAAGCATCTGCCCCCTGCCTTAGCGGCCCGGATGCTAACCAGCCACCAGTAATAGCCAAACGGGCACCACTACCCCCACCCGAACCCCATCGGCCGGGCCATACGCAACGGCATCAGGCACTTGGAGCCCACCGCCGGGTTCGGGCCACGGCGGCGGCAGCTCGCGGCCAAGTGCCTTATTATCCGGGTTGGCAGCTTGTTGTGGCTCGTTGAGGCAATACAGCACGTACATTCGTCAACACATCATCATTTTGGGCGCCTGAAACAGTAGCGCGGCGGGCGGGCGAGGGCGTTCTTTGTCTATTACGTTCCTTATCCCACCCCGCGTATGTTCGCTTCCCGATTCCTGCCCCTGCTGGCCGGTGCGCTACTGGCCATAGCCGCGCCCGCGCTGGCTGCCCCGGCTCCGGCTCCGGCTGCCCCCACTATAACCGCTGCCGCCAAAGCCGCCCCCATCCAGCGCATCGACCCCACATTCTGGTGGGTGGGCATGAAGAACCCCAGGCTGCAGCTGCTCGTGCACGGCCCCGGTATCCGGACGGCCACGGCCGCGCTGCGGGCCTACCCGGGCGTGCGCCTCGACAGCGTGCAGCAGCTGGCCAGCCCGAATTACCTGATGCTACACCTCACCATCGGTTCCGAGGCCCGGCCCGGTCGGCTCCAGCTCGATTTTAAAGGCACCAAAAAGTTCAGCTACAACTACGAACTCAAGCAGCGCACCACGCCCGGTGACGACAAAAAGGTGCAGGGCCTCACGCAGCAGGATTTCATCTACTTTCTGATGCCCGACCGGTTTGCCAACGGCGACCTGAAAAACGACTACCTCAAGGACATGCGCGCGCCCAAAGTGGCCCGCGACTCGATGTACAGCCGCCACGGCGGGGATTTGGCCGGTATTGAGCAGCGCTTCGACTACTTCAAGGACCTGGGCGTGACGGCGCTGTGGCTGACGCCGGTGGTGGAAAACGACATGCCCAAGGCCAGCTACCACGGCTACGCCCTCACCGATTACTACAACACCGACCGCCGCTACGGTACCACCGAGCAGTACCGGCAGTTTGTGGAGCGCGCCCACGCCAGCGGCCTGAAAGTGGTGCACGACGTGGTGCTCAACCACATGGGCTCCAAGAACTACCTGTTCCTCGACCAGCCCGCGCCCGACTGGTTCAACCAGTGGCCGGGCTTCACGCGCAGCAACTACAACGCCTCGGCCCTCAACGACCCCTACGGCTCCGTCCTCGACCGTAAGCTGTACAACCAGGGTTGGTTTGACACCACGATGCCCGACGTGAACCAGGCCAACCTGCTGGTGTCTACCTACCTGATTCAGAACTTTTTGTGGTGGGTGGAATACACCGGCCTCGACGCCTACCGCATCGACACCTTCCCCTACTCCGACCCGAAGTTTCTGATGGATTGGGGCCGGGCCATGCAGGAGGAATTCCCGCGGCTGGCGCTGTTCGGCGAGTCGTGGGTGGGCAGCACGGCCCAGCAGGCGTTCTTCGCCCGCAACATTTTCCAGCCCGTTGATGGGTTAAAGGCCAACCTGCCCTCGGTGCTCGATTTCCAGTCGAGCTTCGCCCTGCACGATGCCCTGAAGTCGGGCAACATGCTCAAACTCTACGAGTCGCTGCAGGGCGATTGGATGTACGAGGACGCCTCGCGCAACGTCACGTTCCTCGACAACCACGACGTGAGCCGCTTCTACTCAGTTATCGGCGAGGACTTCGCGCGCTACAAAATGGGCCTGGCCTGGCTGCTGACCACCCGCGGCACCCCGCAGCTGTACTACGGCACCGAGGTGCTGATGAAGAACTTCAGCAACCCCGACGGCCTGGTACGCGCCGACTTTCCCGGCGGCTTCGCGGGCGACTCGCTCAACTACTTTAAAAAGCGCCCCGGCCAGCCCGGCGAGGCCTTCGACTACGTGCGCAAGCTGGCCCAGTACCGCAAGTCGCACGCCTTTTTGCACTCGGGCAAGCTGATGCAGTTTATCCCGCAGGACGGCGTGTACGTGTACTTCCGCTACGCCCCCGAAGGCACGGTGATGGTGATACTCAACGGCAGCAAAGAGGCCCGCACGCTCGACGGCGCCCGGTTCGTGGAGCGCACGGGCGGGTTCACCTCGGGCCTGGAGGTAACGACCGGCGCGGTGCTTCCTACTTTAAAGTCGTTTACCGTGCCGGCCGCTACGGCGTGGGTAGTGGAATTGCGGTAGATTGGGCTTGTTCTGGCGTCAGGATTCTGCCGCCATCAGCCGGGCCTGTTCCTCAACTTTACCATCCCTTCAACCCCGAGGGCCTCTTTTGCAAAGTGAACTGCCGGTAAAACTCCGGCGCCCGCTACGGGCTAAAAACGCCAGAATAACCTGACTATGAAACGCCTCCTGCTCCTGCTCGCGCTTGCCGCCTGCTCGCCCCAAAAACCTGCTATGCTTCCGCCCGACGCCAATACCACCGAAGAAGCCCCCCAGGACCACAAGCTCATCATCTACCAGCTGATGACACGCCTGTTCGGCAACCAGACCGCCACTAACAAAACCTACGGCACTATCCAGGAAAACGGCGTCGGCAAATTCAACGACATCAACGACCAGGCCCTGCAGGCTATTAAGCGGATGGGGGCCAGCCACGTGTGGTACACCGGCGTGCTCGAACACGCTACCCTCACTGCCTACGAGGGCATCCCGGCCGATGATGCCGATGTGGTGAAGGGCCGCGCCGGCTCGCCCTACGCCATTAAGGACTACTACGACGTGGCTCCTGACCTAGCCGTGGACGTGCCCAACCGCATGCGCGAGTTCGAAGCGCTGGTGAAACGCACCCACAACAACGGCCTCAAGGTTATTATCGACTTCATTCCCAACCACGTGGCCCGCTCCTATAAATCGGATGCCAAGCCGGCGGGCGTGGTAGACCTGGGCGAGCAGGACGATAAAACCCAGGCCTTCAAGCCCGGCAACAACTTCTACTACCTGCCTGGCCAGCCCTTCGTGGTGCCGACCGACTACAATCCGCTGGGCGGCTTAAAGGCCCCCAACGAGGATGGTAAGTACCAGGAAAACCCCGCCAAGGCTACCGGCAACGATGTTTTCACGGCTGCTCCGAGCGTCAACGACTGGTTCGAAACCACCAAACTCAACTACGGCGTCGACTACCAAAACAAACGCCAGCCCTACTTCGAGCCTATTCCGGATACGTGGCTGAAAATGCGCGACATTCTGGTGTTCTGGGCCCGCAAGGACGTTGACGGTTTCCGCTGCGACATGGCCGAGATGGTGCCGGTCGAGTTCTGGGCCTGGGTGATTCCGGAGCTGAAGAAGGTGAAGCCCAGTCTGCTGTTCATCGGCGAAGCCTACGACGCCAAAACCTACCAGATGTACCTGGAAAAAGGCCATTTCGACTACCTCTACGATAAGGTGGGCCTCTACGACGGCCTGCGCCGCCTGACCCGCAACGAAGGCACGACCCGCGACATCACCAAAGTCTGGAGTGAGGAAAGCCGCGGCTTCGGCGGCCACATGCTGCGCTTTCTGGAAAACCACGACGAGCAGCGCATTGCCAGCCCCGACTTTGCCGGTAACGCCCGCGCCGCCCTGCCGGCCATGACGGTTTCCGCCACGCTGGGCACCGGCCCGGTAATGCTCTACTTCGGGCAGGATGTGGGCGAGCCGGCCCTTGCCTCCGAAGGCTTCTCGGGTGAAGACGGCCGCACCACTATTTTCGATTACTGGGGCGTGCCCGAGCACCAGAAATGGCTGAACGGCGGCAAGTTTGATGGCGGCCAGCTCAGCCCCGAGCAAAAGCAGCTGCACGCGTTCTACGTACGCCTGCTCACGCTTTCGGGCCAGCGCGAGGCCATTCGGAAGGGCCGTTTCTACGAGCTGCAAAGCACGTTGGCGGCCCAGAACCCCGGCTACAATGCCGAGCGCGTGTACGCCTACCTGCGCTACACCGACCGCGAAAAGCTGCTCGTCATCGTCAACTTCAGCCCCAGCCAAACCCATACGCTCAACCTTAACCTGCCCGCCGACATGCGCGCCAGCCTGAACCTACCCGCCGACAAGCCGCTTACCTACACCGATTTGCTGGCCCCGGCTAGTAAATCGACTAATAGCACTACCGTTACGCTGGCCCCGCAAAGCAGCCACATTTTCGAAATCAAGTAGTGAGAAGCCAGAGGCTAGAAGAACGTCATTCAGAGCGTAGCGAAGAATCTCGCGTGCTAACGTTACAAAGTCGCTGTTCAACGACTTCGTGCGCGATTCTTCGCTGCGCTCTGAATGACGTTCTTCTCACCTACCCACTTCCGCCCGTTCCCAATCCCTAAATTCCCCCACATATGGCCTCCCCCACCGCCACCGTTTCGGCTGATACCCGCGACAAACCCCGGATGAGCTTCTGGCAAATCTGGAACATGAGCTTCGGCTTTCTGGGTATCCAGTTCGGATTCGAGTTGCAGAATTCCAATGTAAGCCGCATTTTCGAAACGCTGGGCGCCAGCAAAGACGACCTGCCGCTACTATGGATTGCCGCCCCACTGACGGGTCTGTTAGTGCAGCCCATTGTCGGCTACTTTTCTGACCGTACTTGGCACCCTACCTGGGGCCGACGACGGCCGTTCTTTTTCTTGGGGGCAGTGCTGGCTACGCTATCATTATTTATTATGCCCAATTCGGGGTCGCTGCTGATAGCGGCCGGGATGCTGTGGGTGATGGATGCGAGCATCAATATTTCGATGGAGCCGTTCCGGGCCTTTGTTGGCGACCTGTTGCCTAACAACCAGCGAACTACAGGCTTTGCTACCCAAAGCTTTTTTATCGGGGTGGGCTCGGTTATCGCCGCCGGCCTGCCGTGGGTGTTCACCAACCTATTTGATATAGCTAATATAGCCCCACAGGGCCAGATTCCGCCCTCCGTGAAATATGCGTTTTACGCGGGCGGAGTGGCGTTTTTTCTGGCCGTGATGTACACCGTGGTCACTACCCGCGAGTACCCGCCGGCCAACATGGCTGAGTTTGAGCGCGAAAAAGCCGACACCCGAGTATTCGATGGTTTGAAAGAATCGTTCATGGGCATTTTCCATATGCCCAAGGCGATGCAGCAGCTAGCCGTGGTGCAGCTTTTTACTTGGTTTGCCCTGTTTGCTATGTGGATTTACTCCACCAACGCCATCACCAGCAACATCTACGATATGCACGTAGACAACCAGCTATTTGCCAAAATCGAGCAGCGGGTGCAGGCAGCTTCCGCTTCCGTAAAAGGCGTGGCAGCCAAAAGCTTCTTCGATCTGAGCGCCGCCACGGCTGCCGAGATGCAAGCCAAGCAGCTCACTGCACTCCGCAACGATTTAGCCGATATCAACCGCTTTCAGTCCGGCAGCCCCGACAAGGTGATAACCACCAACTTGGCAGGTTACGCACTGAAGAGCACTGATTTTACCCCCGCCGAAGTTACTACGCTCGTAAGGGTCCAGCAACAGTACAACGATGGGGCCGACTGGTTGGGCATCTGCTCATCGGTGCGCAATGGTGTGGCCGCCCTGTTTGCCTTCCTGCTGCCAGTACTGGCCCGCCGCACCAGTCGCCGCTTTACCCACATGCTGTGCTTAGTAGTGGGCGGCTTGGGCCTGATTTCTCTGCGCTTCGTGGATACGCCGGCCCTGTTGGCAGTAGCTATGGGTTTGGTAGGTATTGCCTGGGCCAGCATTCTGTCGATGCCTTACGCCATGCTCGCCGGTGCCCTACCTGCCAACAAAATGGGCTATTACATGGGGGTGTTCAACTTTTTCATCGTCATTCCCCAGATTGTAGCGGCCACGGTGTTAGGTTTCCTTACTATCCATCTATTCAGTGGCAATACCCTCTCGGTGCTGGTTCTGGGCGGAGTCACGATGGTTATTGGGGGATTGCTCACGCTACGTGTCGATGATGCCGATGATATCCGGCTGGTTTCGGCGGAGCCCGTGGCCTTGCCGGGCGGTGGCTATGATGCTCCGGTAGAAACCGATCCGCGGCTGTGAGGTAAGAGATAAGACAACGAGAAAGGCCTGCCCTGCTGAGCTACATGCTCAGCAGGGCAGGCCTTTCTCGTTGCTGAGGCACCGGGCGCTACCCGGCCAGCCAGCTATAGGCGGGCGCTTCTTCCACAAACACCCGGATTTCAAGGTCGGCGGCGGCTACGGTGTTCAGCTCGCGGAGGCGGACGATGAGCAGCTCGGCGTGGTAGGGCGTGGTGAAGTAGGCAATGCGGCGCACGGTGGCGGGCAGGGCCGCCTGCAGCTCAACCCGGAAATCGTGCAGAATCCAGAGCATATCGGCCGGGTCGGCCAGGCCGCGGCTGCGCAGGTCGATAAGCCAGCGGCCGGCCTGCACGGGCTGCGCCATGCGCAGCGCCTCCTGGTAACCGGCCCGGTGCTCGGCCGGGGTAGCTACCCGCGTCCAGCGCATTATCAGCAGCCGTAAGTCGGAGCGGTAGGAGATGAGGACGTATTCGGCAACGGGCATTGGAAGGGGCTGGCAGGCAATGGGGCAAAGGTAAGCCCAGTGGCGCACACTATCCGAACAGTACAGCCCGCTCCTGTAGCAATGCAACTCCGGCGCTTACAGATTTGTCCTTCCCTGCGTATCTTCCCCCCGTAATCCATTCCACTTCATTCCTACCGATTTATGACGCGCAACCACCTGTTGCTGCTGGGCCTCGGCGCCACGCTATCGATTCAGCCGGCATTGGCTCAGAAAAAACCCGCTCCTACTGCCAAAGCCAGTACCGCCAGCTCTCTGCCCGGTGGCGCCCGGCTGGTAGAGAAGGTCACCAAAAAGCCCGGCGAGCTGGTGATTCCGTACGAAAAGTACGTGATGCCCAACGGCCTGACGGTGCTAGTAACCGAGGACCACTCCGACCCGCTGGCCCACGTCGACATCACCTACCACGTAGGTTCGGCCCGCGAGCAGATTGGCAAGTCGGGCTTTGCCCACTTCTTCGAGCATATGATGTTCCAGGGCTCCGACAACGTGGGCGACGAGCAGCACTTCAAGCTCGTTACCTCGGCCGGCGGCACGCTCAACGGCACCACCAACCGCGACCGGACCAACTACTTCGAAACCGTACCGAGCAACCAGCTTGAAACGGCGCTCTGGCTGGAAGCCGACCGCATGGGCTTTCTGCTGGATGCCGTAACCCAGCAGAAGTTTGAGGTGCAGCGCTCGACCGTGAAAAACGAGCGGGGCCAGAACTACGACAACCGCCCCTACGGCCTGGCCTCCGAGAACGTTTCGAAGACGCTATACCCCTACGGCCATCCCTACAGCTGGCTCACCATCGGCTACCTCGAAGACCTGGACCGCTCCAACGTCGACGACCTGAAGAACTTCTTCCTGCGCTGGTATGGCCCCAACAACGCGACCCTGACGGTAGGCGGCGACGTGAAGCCCCAGCAGGTACTGCAGATGGTGGCCAAATACTTCGGCTCCATTCCGAAGGGCCCGGCCGTAGCCGCCCAGAAGCTGGCGGCCCCAGTATTGAGCCAGGACCGCTACGTGAGCTACCAGGACAACATCCGCTTCCCGATGCTGCAGATGGTGTTCCCGACCGTGCCCAGCGGCCACCCCGACGAGAGTGCCCTCGACGCACTAGCCGAAATTATTGGCCAGGGCAAGAATTCGCTGCTCTACAAGAACCTCATCAAGCCCCAGCGCGCCGTGCAGGCCCAGGCCTACAACTCCACCTCGGAGCTGGCCGGCGAGTTTACGATGGTGATGCTGCCCTTCCCCGGCAAAGGCCTCGACAGCCTCGAAATGGTAGCCCGCGGTTCGCTGGCCGAGTTTGAGCGCACCGGCGCCACCGCCGAGCAAGTGGCCCGCTTCAAGTCGAGCACCGAGGCCCAGGTGGTAAATGGCCTGGCCAGCGTGAGCGGCAAGGTAAGCGTGCTGGCTGCCTACCAGACCTATTACAACGACCCCAACCGCCTGGTTAAGGACATGAAGGCCCTACGGGCCGTAACGCCGGCCGACGTGAACCGGGTGTACAACCAGTACATCAAGGGTAAGAAAGCCGTTATTCTGAGCGTGGTGCCTAAAGGCGGGGCTATTGCCCCCCTCAAGCCCGACAACTTCACGGCCTCCAAGGACGGCTACAAGGCCCCTAACTACGGCTACGAAGGCCTTACCTATACCAAGCCTACCGACAACTTCGACCGCAGCAAGCAGCCCAAGGGCGGTGCCGCGCCGCTGGTGCAGGTGCCGGTGGTATGGCAGAGCAAGCTCGATAACGGCCTGCGCCTGATGGGCAACCGGAACACTGAGATTCCAACGGCCACCATGCTGCTGACGATGCGCGGCGCCGCCGCCTGGAGCAGATGGACCGTAACAAAGCCGGCATTGCAGCCCTCACGGCGGCCATGATGAACGAAGGCACTGAGAAGTACACCTCGGAGCAGTTCAGCGCCGAGCTCGACAAGCTGGGCAGCGCCATCCGGGTAGGAGCCGGCGACGACAACACGACGGTGTACGTGCAGAGCCTGACCAGAAACCTGCCCGCCACCATGGCCCTGCTGGAGCAGCGCCTCATGCACCCGAACTTCAATGAGGCCGATTTCGCCCGCATCAAGAAGCAGGCCCTCGAAGGCATTGCCAACCAGGTAACCCAGCCGGTGCTCATCGCCAACAAAACCTTCGACCGGCTGGTGTACAACCCGGCCGACATTATGAGCGTGCCTTCCAGCGGCACGGCCGCCACGGTAAGCAGCATCACGCTCGCCGATGTGAAGAAGTTCTACCAGGACTACTACGCGCCCAACGTGAGCTACCTGGTAGCCACCGGCGACGTGGATCAGGCCACGCTGACCAAGCAGCTGGGCTTCCTGAACAACTGGCAGCAGAAGCAGATCAGCCTGCCGGCCGGCGAAATGGCCACCCAGCCCGATAAAACGCGCATCTACTTCGTGAACAAGGACGGCGCCGCGCAGTCGGAAATCCGGGTGGGCTACCTCTCGCCCCTCACCTACGATGCCACCGGCGACTACTACCGCGCCTACCTGAGCAACTACCTGCTCGGCGGTGCCTTCAACTCGCGCATCAACCTGAACCTGCGCGAAGACAAAGGCTACACCTACGGCGCCCGCTCGGGCTTCCAGGGCACGCGCTACGCCGGTCCGTACACGGCTTCGGCCGGCGTGCGCGCCGATGCTACGGCGGCTTCGGTGAAGGAGTTTATGTCGGAAATCAAGAACTACCGCAACGGTATTACCGACGAGGAGCTGCAGTTCCTGCAGGCTTCGGTGGGCCAGAGCGACGCGCTGCGCTACGAAACCGGCCAGCAGAAAGCCGCTTTCCTGAGCCGCCTCGTAGAGTACGACCTGCCCCTCGATTACGTGAAGCAGCAGAGCGAGATTCTCAACAACCTCAAGAAGGAGGATGTGCAGGGAATTGCCCAGAAGTATCTGCCCGCCGATAACATGTACATCGTGGTAGTCGGCGACCGGACCAAGGCCTTCCCTGGCCTGACGGAACTCGGCTACGAGGTAGTAGAGCTCGACAACGATGGCAACCGCGTAACGGCCTCCGCCACCTCTATGCCCACGCCCGAGGCAATGGCCCCCGGCATGGATGCAGAGAAAACGAAGGTGGTAACCAAAGACGCTAAAGGCAAGAAGGAGAAGAAGAAGTCCAAGCGCGATAAAGACAAGGACAACGACTAATCCCTGGCCAGAAGCCAACTAAAACGGCCCGGTTCGCACAGTGCGAGCCGGGCCGTTTTGCGTTTGTGCCGGGTTGGTTAGCTGAACGTCATGCTGAGCTTGCCGAAGCATCTCTACCGCAGCAGTAATCATACACTACTGCGGTAGAGATGCTTCGGCAAGCTCAGCATGACGTTCTCCTTAGTATCAACAACTCTCTAAGCAACTCCTATAACTTCTACAGCTCCTTGCGCAGCCGCGCCACCGGAATATTGAGTTGCTCGCGGTACTTGGCCACCGTGCGGCGGGCAATGTTGTAGCCGCGGGCGTTCAGCATCTTCTCCAGCTTGTCGTCGGAGAGCGGCTTTTTCTTCTGCTCGCCTTCGATGATTTCCTTGAGAATGTACTTCACCTCGCGCGAGCTGGCATCTTCGCCCGAATCGGTGGCAATGCCCTCTGAGAAGAAGTACTTGAGCGGGTAGATGCCGAACTCCGTCTGCACGGCTTTCGAGTTGGCCACCCGGCTCACGGTGCTGATGTCCATGCTGATTTCCAGGGCAATGTCCTTCAGAATCATGGGGCGCAGCTTGCTTTCGTCGCCCTCCTCAAAAAACTCGCGCTGGTAGCGCACAATGGCATCCATAGTGCGTAGCAGCGTGTTCTGGCGCTGCCGGATGGCATCGATAAACCACTTGGCCGAGTCGAGCTTCTGCTTGACGAACGTCACGGCCTCCTTCATCTTCTTGTCCTTCTTCGAGGCCTTGTCGTAGGCCCGGAACATCTCGGTGTAGGCCGGCGATACGCGCAGCTCGGGGGCGTTGCGGGTGTTGAGCGTGAGGTTGAACTGGCCGTTGTCGTGGCTGAGCAGGAAGTCGGGGATGATGTACTGGATTTTACCGCCGCCCACCGGCCCGCTGCCACCGGGCTTGGGGTTCAGCTTGAGAATGAGGCCAATGGCTTCCTTTATCTCGTCATCTTCGAGGTCGAGCTTCTGCTGAATGCGCTGGTAGTGCTTCTTGGTGAACTCCTCGTAGGTGTCCTGCAAGATGCGCTCGGCGTTTTCCACCGCTTCCTCCTGCACCCGGCGCTCCAGCTGCAGCAACAGGCACTCCTGCAGGTCGCGGGCGCCAATACCAGCCGGGTCGAAGGTCTGCACCACGTGCAATACGCCCTCCACCTCGGTTACGGTTACTTCCAGGTTCTGCGAGAAAGCCAGGTCGTTGGCAATGGCCGACAGGTCGCGCCGAATGTAGCCGTCGCCGTCGATGGAGCCGATGAGCTGGCGGCCGATGGTTTGCTGCCGCTCATCGAGGCCCGAAAAGCCGAGCTGGCTGAGCAGGTTGTCCATGAGCGAGCCGCTGGTGTCGGCCAGGGGCATTTCGCGGCCGTCGTCGTCGTCGCCGGGGCCGTCGCCCTGCATCTTGTAGCCCGCTATTTCGTCGTCGTTGAGGTAGTCGCTCAGGTCGAGGTCTTCTGACTCGGAGCTCGATTCGGGCACCTCCGTCGGCTCCTCCTTGATGGGAATTTCTACTTCGGGCTGCTCGTCGCGCTGGTCGCCGTCGTAGTCCTCGTCGAGCGTATTATCGGGGTTGTCGAGGGCGGCATCGGGGTCGTCGTAATCGTCGTCGGCATCATCGTCGCCGCTGTCGAGGTCGTCGAATTCGTCCTCCGGCTCGTCCTCGCCTTCTTCCAGGGCCGGGTTCACCTCCAGTTCCTCTTTGATGCGCGCCTCCAACTCAGCCGTCGGAATCTGGAGCAGCTTGATGAATTGAATCTGTTGGGGGCTCAGCTTCTGCGAAAGAAGCTGCTTCATGTCCAGTCGTTGCATACGCTAAAAACGGTACGCCCCGCCGGGTTACGAAACGGGGAGGTAAAGCCAAATATAGGCCTTTCTGTACTTGAGTTGGGCCGAAAAAGTTGGGATATAGGGTGAAGTGCTGCTTCGCCCCCCAGCCTGGATACGGATGCTCCATCCCCGCCGGTTCTGGTGGCTGGGGCCGATTGTAATCAGGCGGAGAGTTCGGCCGATTCGGGCCGGGGAAAAGTGGCGCTTCGCCCTACATTTCTACCTTTGCAGCCAACTTACGACTCCGACCATGTCCGACCTCCGAAAAACCAGCGTGCAGGACCTGCTGCGCAGCACCGACCTCGACCGCGAGGTGCTGGTGAAAGGCTGGGTGCGCACCCGCCGCGGCAACAAATACGTGCAGTTCATCGCCCTCAACGACGGCTCGGGCTTCAACTCCATTCAGGTGGTAGCCAACGCCGAGCAGTTTCCGGAGGAGAAGCTGCGGGCCGACGGCGTGGAAAACGGCGCCGCCATTGCCGTCCGCGGCCGGCTCGTGGCCTCGCAGGGCAAGGGCCAGGCCGTAGAAATTCAGGCCGACGAAATAACGGTCTACGGTTCGGCCGATACCACCACATATCCGCTTCAGAAGAAGGGCCACACGCTCGAATTCCTGCGCGGTATCGCGCATTTGCGCCCCCGCACCAACACGTTCGGGGCCATTTTGCGCATCCGGCATGCCATGGCCTTCGCCGTGCACCAGTACTTCAACGACCACGGTTTCTACTACGTCCACACGCCCATCGTCACGGGTTCCGATGCCGAGGGCGCGGGCCAGATGTTCCGCGTTACCACCCTGCCCGACCAGAACCCGCCCCTGACCGAGGACAAATCGGGCGTGGACTACGCGCAGGATTTCTTCGGCAAGCAGACCAACCTCACTGTATCGGGCCAGTTGGAGGCCGAGGTGGCCGCCATGGCGTTGGGCAAGGTGTACACGTTCGGCCCTACGTTCCGGGCCGAGAACTCCAACACCGCCCGCCACCTGGCTGAGTTCTGGATGATTGAGCCCGAAGTGGCTTTCAACGACCTGCAGGACAACATGGACTTGGCCGAGGACTTCCTCAAGAGCCTCGTACGCTACGCTCTCGAGCACTGCCCCGACGACCTCAAGTTTCTCAACGAGCAGTACGACAAGGAGCTGCTGACCCGCCTGCAGTTCGTGGTCGACAACGATTTCCAGCGCCTGACCTACACCGAGGCCGTGGAAATCCTGAAAAAGGCCAAGCAGAAATTCGAATTCCCGGTTGATTGGGGCACCGACCTGCAGAGCGAGCATGAACGCTACCTCGTGGAGAAGCACTTCAAGAAGCCCGTTATCCTGACCGATTACCCCAAGGACATCAAGGCGTTCTACATGAAGCTCAACGATGACGGCAAAACCGTGCGCGCCATGGACGTGCTGTTTCCCGGCATCGGCGAAATCATCGGCGGCTCGCAGCGCGAGGAAGACCTGACGAAACTAAAGGACCGCATGGCCGCCATGCAGGTGCCCGAGCACGAGCTGTGGTGGTACCTGGAGCTGCGCCAGTACGGCACTGCCCCGCACGCCGGCTTCGGCCTGGGCTTCGAGCGCCTCATCCTGTTTATCACCGGCATGGCCAACATCCGCGACGTCATCCCCTTCCCCCGCTTCCCCGGCAGCGCGGAGTTCTAAACCACGGATTAGCACGGATTTTAAGCGGATTGCACGGATTATATAAACGCCTGCAGCTAGCTGGGGCGCAATCCTGCTTCGGTCCTTGCTGACCTTCGAGTATACGTTATTGCCAGCGGCCGCCTTACTTTGGAAAGGCGGCCGCTGGTGCTTTATTCGAAACACTCAGCTAGGAATTGGTTGATTCCCTCCCTCCTACTTCACTCCGCGCATCAGGCGGCGGGACTAAAGTCCGCGCTACAAACACAAAAAGCTAACAGCTAGAAGCTGTCAGCTAATAGCTCAAACTCTATGCTGCTGGTGCTTCTGTTGTGGCTGTGGGTGTCGGGCATGAGCTACGGGCTGGGGCGGGCGCTGCTGGGGCGGCGGCTGGCCGGCGCGCTGCCCCCCGAGCTGCTGCTGGCGGCCGGGTTGTCGGGCCTGAGCTGGCTGCTGGCGCTGCTGTCGTTTGGGGTGAGCATTGGGCCAGCCGTGCAATTGGGCATAACCGCGTCGGTAGCGGGCTACGGGCTTCGGCACTGGCTGAAAGCACCAGCAGCGGCCCGGCAGACGTGGTGGGATGGGTTGCGCGCCTCAAGGCGGCGGACAGGCTGGTTTGGTGCCGCGACGGTGGTGCTGGTGTTTGGGGCACTGCTGCTGCTACACGCCGTGCAACGGCCCATTTTAGCTGATACCGGCCTGTATCATGCCCAAACGGTGCAATGGCTGCAAACCTACCCGGTGGTGCCGGGCCTGGGCAACCTGCACGGGCGGCTGGCCTTCAACTCGCACTTGCACCTGCTCACGGCCTTTTTCAGCGCCCGCGCCAACAGCCCGTGGGCTTCGCTGGGGCAGCAGGCAGTGGGCAGTTTCTGGTTTGTGCTGCTGATTAGCTACGCCGCCCGGCAGCTGGCGCGGCCCCGGCCATCGGTGGCATTGGCCGTGTACGGCGGCTTCAGTCTGGTTTTCACGTTCATTGCCTTCCGCCCCTGGGTTTCGTCGCCCATGCCCGACAGCGGCGTCACCATCCTGACACTGCTCGTGCTGGGCTGGCTGCTGGAAAAGCTGCTGCAGACTGGTTCGCCGGAGCCGCTGAGCCGGGCCGAAGTCGGGTTGCTGGCAGCGCTGCTGGCCACGGCCATAACCTATAAGGCCTCGGCTGGCTACCTGGCCCTGCCGCTGGGCTTTATCCTATGGCGGCTACGGCCCACCGGCCTTTCGGCACCGCGCTTGTTGAGTTTGGTGGGGCTGATGGGGGCCGTAGTAGCACTGCCGTGGGTGGGCCGCAATGTGGTGCTCTCGGGCTACCTAGTATATCCGCTGGCTCCCTGGGCTGCGTTGCCGTTTGATTGGACCATACCCACCGCCCAAACCACCGCCGACCTGCTGGAAATCCGCCACTTCGCCCGCTGGCCTGGTGGCGACTGGGCTATTGGCGGCCAACTGCCCGCCGCCGACTGGATACCTTTCTGGTGGCGGCAGCAGGCTTTCCACGACCAGCTTCTGGCCCTGGCCATACTTGCGCTGGCATTATTGCTGGGGCTGCGGTACCTGCGCGCCAGAGCCGGAGAGCAGCAGTCAGCGGCCGTCCTGTTTGGCCTACTGCTGGCCTGCTGCGGGTTATGGTTTGCCACCGCGCCGGCGTTCCGGTTCGGTTACGGCTACCTGGTTGGGGCGGCAGCACTGGGGGCGGGTCTGCTGGCTGGCGGCCTGCCCGGCGGCCGCTGGCTATGGCGGGCGGCGCTGACGTTGACGCTGGTATACGGTCTGAACGGTCTGCGCCACGAAATCAGCAGGTTCCATTCGGCTACCTGGTTTCGGCCGGCTCCGTATGCGGATCCGCACATGGTAAGCACCCGCCTCGAAGGTCGCCTTGTGAGGCTGGGCATGCCGAACCACGGGCTCCGCTGCAACAACGCCCCCCTGCCCTGCGCCGCCGGCCCCTTACCGCCCGATCTGCACTGGCGCGGCCCGCACATCAGCCAGGGCTTTCGGCGCGGGCGGTAATGCGTGCCTGTATGTGGCGGGTTGGGTGGCGGCCTATTGCTTTTGGTCCTGCCGGCAGCGCAGAGTCT
This sequence comes from Hymenobacter lapidiphilus, assembly GCF_003417065.2. GTDB lineage: Bacteria > Bacteroidota > Bacteroidia > Cytophagales > Hymenobacteraceae > Hymenobacter. Next base: position 49,331 of record NZ_QVLT01000019.1, read on the forward strand.
AAAGAGGCTCAGCAGTAGTTTCGCAGCTCCTTATCATCCACGGCCAGCAGGTTATCCAGCCGCAGCTGGAAGCCATCGGCCAGCCGCAGAAACTCCACTTTATCCTGGATGTATAAGTCCTGAATGACGCCGTGATAGGTGCTGGGCGGGGTATCGGGCTCGGTGCGGTAAATGAGGCTGCAGGGCTGGCCGGTGGTGGCGCGAGCCTCCAGCTCGTCGTAGAACGAGCAGCTGATGGGTCGATATGGGGCAGACATGGCGGGAGCAGCTTGGTGAATCCTGCTTGTACGCACGTCCCGGTAAGCAGGGCGATTGGCCTGAAGCTCTTCCCGCAGCAGACCGCTTTTTATAACCCGGCTCTGCTTCGGCGCGTTGGCATAAGCAGCATCCTACCCCCGCTGCTATGCCTCCCGAAATCAACCTTGCCCCCGCCGACGCCCTTCAGGATGGCGAAATGCGCGCCTACCCCGCCACGCCCGACACCGAAGTGCTGCTGGTGCGCCGCCAGGGGCAGTATCAGGCCCTGGCGGCCCGCTGCCCCCACTACGGCGCACCGCTCGAAAAAGGCCGCCTCATCAACGACCAAATCGTTTGTCCCTGGCACCACGCCTGCTTCCGGGTGGATGACGGCCACCTCTGCCAGCCCCCGGCCCTCGACGACCTGCCCACCTACCCCGTGCGCGTAGCCGACGGCCGGGTGTGGGTGACGCTACCCACCCACCCCGCCGCGGCCGCCCAAAGCCCCGACGCCACGCCCACGGCCCTGGTAGGCGGCACCCCCGCCAGCCCCCGACCGTGCCGCCACCGACCCGCGCACCTTTGTTATTGTGGGCGGCGGAGCGGCCGGACAGTTCGCGGCCCAGACGCTGCGCACCGAAGGCTTCGGCGGCCGCTTGGTGCTGGTTGGGGCCGACCCGGCCGCGCCCTACGACCGCACCAAGCTCAGCAAAGGATTCCTGGCCGGCAAGGCCGATAAAAAAGCCCTGCCGCTGCGCCAGTCTGATTTTTACAAGCAACACCGCATCGAAGTCCTGACCGACACCCGCGTCACCGGCCTGAACCTGGCCAGGCAGCAGCTGACTATGGCCGGCCGCGACCCATTGCGCTACGACAAGCTGCTGCTGGCGCCCGGCTGCCAGCCCAACACCCTGCCCCAGCTGCCCGGCCACGACTTAGCCGGCGTGCTGCCCCTGCGTACGGCCCAGGACGCCGAGGCCATTCGGGAAGCCGCCGCTAATGCTAAGCACGTAGTCATCATCGGCAGCAGCTTTATTGGCATGGAAGCCGCCGCCAGCCTGGCCGCTGAGAACGAGGAGCAGGGCAATCAGGAGCGGCGCATTACGGTAATCGCGCGGGACAAAGAACCGTTCGAGAAGGTGCTGGGCCCGAAAATCGGGGCGATGTTCCGCAACCTGCACAGCCGCCACGGCGTGCGGTTTAAGGCCGAAGCGGAAGTGCAGGCCCTGGAGGGCGAGAACGGCCGCGTAACGGCGGTGCGCCTGGTTTCGGGCCAGCGCCTACCCGCCGATGTGGTGGTGCTGGGCGTGGGCGTGCGGCCGGCTACCGAGTTTCTGGCCGAGGCTTTCGAGCTGGATAAGGATGGTGGCCTGCGTGTAGATGCGCACCTTCGGGCGGCCGAGCACGTGTATGTGGCCGGTGATGTGGCCCGGTTTCCGCTGGCGGCGGGCCTGGGGCAGCACCGCATCGAGCACTGGCGGCTGGCCCAGCAGCACGGGGCTTGCGCCGCCCGCAACATGCTGGGCTACGAAACAGCCTTTGCCGAGGTGCCCTTCTTCTGGACCCAGCAGTACGGCAAGAGCCTGCGCTACGCCGGCCACGCCGCCGAGTGGGACGAAATCATCTTCCACGGCGACGTGCGCCGCCACGATTTCCTGGCCCTCTACGCCCACCGCAACCGCTTGGTAGCCGCCGCCGCCCTTGGCCGCGACGACGATATGATGATAATCGAGGAGCTGCTGCGCCGCGACCAGATGCCCACGCCCACCGCCGCCCGCCGCAAAACCAACTGGGCGAAGCTGCTCGACGGCTAGCGCTATGGGGCATTCTCCTTGGGTCAAGGAAATCAGTTTAAACCGCAACGAGCCGGCTTCTCCACGGAGAAACCGGCTCGTTGCGGTTTAAACTGATTCGCAAGCGGGTACTAATGCTTGCCTTTGCCGTGGCCGTTGTCTTTATCGCCTTTGTACTTCTTGCCCTTGCCTTCCTGCACGTACACCGGTTGGCCGGCCGGCACCACGTACACTGCCCGGGCCTTTTTGGCCTGGCCGGGCGGCATGCCGTGCGGATGGCCGCCTTTGGGGTACTTCACTTTATGCTCCCGAATGAGCACCCAGGGCTGCGCGCCCACATAGTTGATAACCACGGGATGAAAAGAGCTGGTGGCGTAACCGTTCACGGTCTTCAGCTTCTTCCACTTTCCCTCCCGCAGCACCACGTACTGCTGGTCGCGCAAATCGTAATAGCCGCTCACTTCCGGAATGTAGTAGTACTGGGTACCTGCCGGCACGGCCGGTCCCCAGCTGGGCGGGTTTACATTGATGGTAACCTGGGCCTGGCCTGGAAGGCTGAACGCGGCCAAAGAGGCCGTCAGGACAGCCGTGAGCAGAAATTTGGAAGAAGAATGCATGGGTGCTGGGTAAGGTGAGAGAAGCGAAAAACGCCGCCGACAGGCGGCTTGGGCGGGGCGCCGATGCTGGCCGCCGTGGCCCTGGTGGGACAGTTGGCAAAAATGAAACCAACTATACCTCAGCCGCAAAATGGATGCTCGCCACCGGGGGATACGCGCCCCCACCCAAGTAAGTCGAGTTGTTTCGGGCAGCTTGCAGAATGAGTTGCTTCTCGACGCTACGCCCACCCCGAAGCCGTTGGGTGCGGGAAGTTGGCGCGGCCGGGCACAAACCGGCGGCTTTGGCTGTTATGCCCCACCCGACGGCCTGCCTTTAGCAGGCCTGACTACGAAACTACCTGACTGAAAAGCTATTCGCATTAGCCATCGGGCCGCGTTTCCCTTACCTTTGCAGACTTATTCGCTCCGCTGCCGCATGGCCAAAAAAACGACTGCCGCTTCCGCTTCTTCCGCCACCAAAACCACCCCGGCTGCCAAGACCGAACGGGCTGCTAAATCGGCTTCTACTACCGAAAACGGCACTAAACCGGTCCTCCCCAAAGCATCTCCTGCCAAGGCGACCTGCACAGGCAAGGCCCCCAAAGCCAGCCAGCCCAGCTCCGAAGCCGTTTCGGTAGCGGCCGCCGTGGCTGAGGGCAAGGGCCATCACAGCACGGCGGCCGTGCAGGCCGTGCCGCGGAGTGAGGTAGTGAGCGAAACCGTAGTGGAAAACCGCAACGCAATTGGTGGGCAGCTGCTCGGGCCGGCCGATTTGGAGGCACCTTATATTGAGGTGTACGGCGCGCGCGAGCACAATTTGAAGAACGTGTCGGTGCGGATTCCAAGGGGGCGGCTGGTGGTGTTTACCGGCATTTCGGGCTCGGGCAAGTCGTCGCTGGCGTTCGACACGATTTACGCCGAGGGTCAGCGCCGCTACATGGAGACGTTTTCGGCCTATGCCCGCTCGTTTATGGGCGGCTTGGAGCGCCCCGACGTGGACAAAATCGAGGGCCTGTCGCCGGTTATCAGCATCGAGCAGAAGACCACCTCGCGCAACCCGCGCTCCACGGTCGGCACCATCACCGAGATTTACGACTTCCTGCGCCTGTTCTACGCCCGTACGGCCGAGGCGTTCAGCTACGCCACGGGCCAGAAGATGATTCGGCAGAGCGACGACCAGATTATCAATTACATCCTGGGAGAGTACGACGGCCGCAAGCTGGTGGTGCTGGCGCCCGTGGTGAAGGGCCGTAAAGGCCACTACCGCGAGCTGTTTCAGCAGGTGGCCAAGCTGGGTTTTACCAAGGTGCGGGTGGATGGCGAGCTGCTCGATCTGACGCCCAAAATGCAAGTCGACCGCTACAAAATCCACGACATCGAAATCGTGATTGACCGGCTCGTGGTGAAGGACGAGGACCGGTTCCGGCTCTCGGGCTCGGTGCAGAACGCCCTTACGCAGGGAAAGGGCACCATGCTTGTGCTCGACCCCGACAGCAAGAAGAAAGACAACACCCAGTTCTTCTCGCGCTTTCTGATGGACCCGGCCACTGGCATTGCCTACGACGACCCGGCGCCCAACACGTTCAGCTTCAACTCGCCCTACGGCGCCTGCCCCACCTGCAACGGCCTGGGCCAGGTACAGGAAATAACCGAGGAAACGGTGATGCCCGACCTCAAGCTGAGCATCAGCCGCGGCGGCATTGCGCCGCTGGGCGACTACCGCGACATCTGGATTTTCCAGCAGCTGGGCCAGCTACTCAAGCGCAATAAGGCCAGCCTAAGCACACCCCTGCACAAGCTGGCTCCCGACCTGCTCCAGCACCTGCTCTACGGCATCTCGGAAGAGGAAGCCGACGATTCCAAGCAGCCCGGCTACGCCGAGCCGTTCGAAGGCATCATTCCGTTTCTGCGCCGGCAGATGGATTCCGAGTCGGACAACATCCGCGAGTGGATTCAGCAGTACACCCAGGCCCAGGAGTGCCCCGAGTGCCACGGCTACCGGCTCAAGAAGGAAAGCCTGCACTTCAAAATCGACAGCAAGCACATTGGCGAGCTGGCCGTAATGGACCTCAACGAGTTGGCCGACTGGTTCGTGGGCCTGGAAGACCGCCTCTCGGAGCGCCAGAACCTGATTGCCCGCGAGCTGCTCAAGGAAATCCGCAAGCGCATCGGCTTCCTGCTCGAAGTGGGGCTGGACTACCTGAACCTGCACCGCTCGGTGCGCACGCTCAGCGGCGGCGAAAGCCAGCGCATCCGGCTGGCCACCCAAATCGGCACCCAGCTCGTGGGCGTGCTCTACATCATGGACGAGCCCAGCATCGGCCTGCACCAGCGCGACAACGAGCGCCTTATCAAGGCGCTGCAGCACCTGCGCGACCTGGGCAACTCGGTGATTGTGGTGGAGCACGACAAGGACATGATTATGCACGCTGACCACGTGCTCGACATCGGCCCCGGCGCGGGCATCCACGGCGGCCACATCGTGGCCCAGGGTACGCCCACCGAAATCTTCAGCTCCGGCTCGCTCACCTCGCAATACCTGAGCGGGGCGAAGCACATCGAGCTGCGCAAGAAGAAGCGCAAGGGTGAAGGCAACGAGTTGGTGTTGCGCGGCGCGAAAGGCCACAACCTCAAAAACGTGACGGCCAAGTTCCCGCTGGGCAAGCTGGTGGCCGTTACGGGCGTGTCGGGTTCGGGCAAGTCCAGCCTGATTCATGATACGCTGTACCCCATCCTCAACCAGCACTTTTTCAAGGCCAAGCGCGAGCCGCTGGCCTACGGCAGTATTGAGGGGCTGGAGTTTATCGATAAGGTGATTGAGGTGGACCAGTCGCCGATTGGCCGCACGCCGCGCTCGAACCCGGCCACCTACACCGGCGTGTTCACCGAAATCCGCCAACTGTTCGCCAACCTGCCCGAGTCGAAAATCCGGGGCTACGGGCCCGGCCGGTTCTCGTTCAACGTGCGGGGCGGGCGCTGCGAAACCTGCGAAGGCGCCGGCATCCGTACCATCGAGATGAACTTCCTGCCCGACGTGCACGTGCCCTGCGAAACCTGCAAAGGCCGCCGCTACAACCGCGAAACGCTGGAAGTACGCTTTAAAGGCAAGTCCATCACCGACGTGCTCGACATGACGGTGGAAAAGGCCGTGGAGTTCTTCGAGTTCCAGCCCCGCATCCTACGTAAAATCCAGACTCTGCACGAAGTGGGCCTGGGCTACCTCACGCTGGGCCAGCAGGCCACCACGCTTTCGGGTGGTGAGGCCCAGCGGGTAAAGCTGGCCACCGAACTCAGCAAAAAGGACACTGGCAAAACGTTCTACATCCTCGACGAGCCCACCACCGGCCTGCACTTCGAGGACATCAACCACTTGGCTGTGGTCCTTCACAAGCTCGCCGACAAGGGCAACACCGTTCTCATCATCGAGCACAACCTCGACCTGATCAAGGTAGCCGACTACCTCATTGACATCGGCCCCGAGGGCGGCGGGGCCGGCGGCTACATCGTGGCCCAGGGCACGCCCGAGGCGGTAGCAAAGGCTGGCAAGGGGCATACGGCCCGCTTCCTGGCCGAGGAGCTGCGCACGAGCAAGTACGAGGAGGCGTAACAAAACTCCACGCTTTTCAGCGTTGGAGGGCTGGCTACTTCAAAGTAGCCGGCCCTCCGTTTCTATAGGCACCCGGATTGCACGCTAGGCAACACTTATTGGCTATTGCTGCAAAATCAGCAGGAAATACAGCCTACTGATGTACTTCTTGCCTGAGTAAGTACTTACCTATAGCTAAATTTCTATTGACTAATATTTGTTAAGCCACAGATATTTTCCTAGTTTGAGGGCTTCTATTCAACTTCCTGCCCTATGAAAGTTCTTGTTTTCCCTGCACTGCTCGCTATTGCCATCATTACCGGACCCGCAAAGTCCGGCACCGGCACGGCAGCCCCAACGGCCCCAAACAAGCCCACCTCTACGGCCACTCTTGCCAGCCTAGAACCAGCAAAAAGCGCGCAGCCCGCTCCGGCCAACACCGCCCCTCACCTGAAAGCACCACTTGGCCAGCACCCGGCCAGCGGCCAATAAAACTACTTTCACGGGGCGAATCAGCCGTCTGCCGGCCTACCCCAGTGCTGACGCTATAGGCGCGCCGTAGTTCCGGCCCCTGGCTGTCTTAGCCGCCTCAGTGCATAGAAGGCCCGGTTTATCACACACCCGTACAGGAACTGAATAGGCAAGTCATGCCTTCTGCTGGAAGAATGCGGCTGTGCTTACCCAACGTGCGTTGTTCGTCAACCGCTTGTAGCCTGTCAATTTTCTGAAGACGGCCATCTAAAGCTGCCACGCAGATTTTCGGCATGACTAGGTAACTAAAACAGGAGCAGTAAAAAACCGCCACGTAAAAAGCACGGCGGTTTTTTTACTGCTCCTGTTTTGTCAGGCAGAACCTAGAAACCCACGACACTGGGCGCAACTCAGCCGCGAAAGTCTTCCATGCGGCTAAGTTGCCGATGGGCAGTTTTCTTAGCGGGCAGTCGAATCAGCAGCTAGGAGCGAGTCGGCGTTGGCTGTTATAGTGGGGCCCGCGTTGTTGTCGATTACCACCGCATCGGCCTTTACACCCCCATCATCGGCGGCAGCTCCAAGGTCGCTCACCGCTTCGCCAGCAGTGCCATCGGTGCGGGTTTCGGTGTTGCAGCTACCCAGCGAGAGAGCGGCGGCCAAGGCCAGGAAAGGAAAAAGCCGAAGTTTCATACGTCTGAAAAAAGTAGGTTGGAAGAACAGATAACTACTGTTGCGCAAAAAGGGCTACCTGCAGGGAAGATGAAGAGCTTAAAATCAAGGCTTTAGTTTGACTTTCAAGTCGTCGGCGGCCCGCTTCAGGTCCTGCAGCACAGCTAGCTGCCGGGTGGCCAAGGGGCGCAGGTCGGCATCATACGATTCGGTCTGCAGATCTTCGTTGATGTCTAGGTCCTGCTCGATCGTGCTAGTCAGAGCGTCTCCAAACTTCTGGTCGAAGGCCGCGCCGTTGAGGGCGGTCATTTCGCCTACCTGCTGGGCCTGGCTCTCGCCCAGGCCGGTGGGCAGCACCAGATTTTTCTGCTTAGCCAACACTCTCAACTCGTTGAGCAGGGCACTTATCTGATTGATGACGTTCTGGGCCACGTATTTGGCATCGGGCGAAGTCGCCTTGCGCTGGGCAATCTGGCTGATTTCGAGCAGCTCCATCTGGTTGCTGGCCGTCTCCACTACCAGCTCGGCGTCCCTGATCTGGCGCTTGGTAATATTCTGTTCGCTGATGCGCTTTTCGTTTTGAAGCTTCGCTTCAAAAACCGGATCATTATTGCTGGCCGAGCCCGAACAGGCTACCAATGCGGGCAGCAGCAACAGGAGGCAGGCAGCACGGGAAAATAGCATCAGCTGAGGGAATTTAGGAAGCAAAATTTATCTGTAGCTATACGCGGCCTGCCTGATCGGGTTCGGGAGCCGATGGCTTAAAAAAAAGTTCCCCGCCTACTTAAACTTTTCTGCACGCGCTGCCTCTAACTCCCGAAAACCAGTTACTCCCCTCATTTCTCACTTTTTGTTTTCTGCCCCCTCATGAAGCGCTCTACCTCCTACCTGCTGAGCATGGCCGCCCTGGCTGGCTCCACGCTGCTGCTGCCCGCCTGCAACAAGGCCAACGACCCGCAGAGCCCCGATGTTACCGTATCGGCCCAGGACCAGAGCCTGGCGGAGGATGAAACGGCCGCCCTGGCCGACCTGACGGATGCCGCCGCCCCTGCCGATGCCGCCGCGCCCAACAGCCCCGCTGCCGAAGCCGATGACCTGACCCGCCTGGCTGGTCGCTGCCTCACGCGCACCTACGACGCTGCTACCCGTACGCTCACCCTCGATTTCGGTACCACCAACTGCGTGGGCCCCAACGGCGTGGCCCGGCGCGGCAAAATCGTAACCGTATTCGGTGGCCAGACCCGCGACGCCGGCGCCACCAAAACCATTACGCTCGTTGACTATTACCGCAACGACAACCAGCACACCGGCACGCGCGTCATCACCCGGCTCAGCGGAGGTTCCTGGAGCCTTTCGGTGCGCAACGCCAGCATCACTACGCCCGCTGGCACCCACTCCTGGACCTCCAGCCGCACCTACACCCGCACGGCCGGCGACAAAACCCGCACCCTCACCGACGACGAATACAGCGTAACCGGCCAGACCAGCGGTACCAACCGCAAAGGCATGAGCTACACGGCGACCATCGCCCAGCCGCTCATCAAGAAATTCCAGCCCGGCTGCGCCCGCACCTTTGTGGCCGGTACCGTAACCATCGCCACCGATAAGAACCGGCAGGCGCTGCTCAACTACGACCCCACCGGCACCCAGGCCTGCGACAACATTGCCTCTATCACCGTCAACGGCGCTACCCGCACTATCCGCGTCGGCGGCGGCCTGTAACGGCGGCCTCTTCCGCTAACGTCAGGAGTCCGGTCCCATGTCAGTTAACGACATGGGGCCGGATTCCTTTTTGTGCGAAGCCGCAACTGAACTTTACTTGCCTTTGAACTCGGGCTTCCGCTTTTCCAGAAAGGCCTGCACACCCTCGCGGTAGTCGCCCGACTCACCGGCAATCTGCTGGCAATGGGCTTCGTAGTCGAGCATCTCGTCGAGCGTGGCGGTGGCGGCCTTGTTGAGCATCTGCTTAATGAGGCCAATGCTTTGGGTGGGCGCGGCGGCGTAGCGGGCGGCCAGGGCGTAGGTGGTCTCATCGAGCTGCTCGGGCGCTACCACTTGGTTCACCAGCCCCAGGCGCAACGCCTCCTCGGCCGTTACCTTCGAGCCCAGCGTGCATAGCTCAAACGCCTTAAGCGTACCCACCAGCCGGGGCAGAAACCACGACGAGCCCGAATCGGGCACCAGCCCGATGTTGATGAACACCTCAATCAGCGAGGCGTCTGATGAAGCCACAATGGCGTCGCAGGCCAGCGCCAGCGAGCAGCCGGCCCCGGCCGCCACGCCATTCAGACGGCATATAATGGGCTTAGGCAGCGCCCGCATGGCCCGGATGATGGGATTGTAGCGCTTGTGCAGCGAGTCGTAGAAGGAACGGGGCTGGCCTTCGGCGGCCTCGGCCTCGCGGCTGGCCTTCAAATCCTGGCCCGAGCAGAACGCCCGCCCGGCCCCCGTGAGCACCACGGCCCGTACGCTGGCGTCGCGCGCCACCTGCTTCAGCGCATCCTGCAGCTCGTAGCTCTGGGTATCGTCGAAGGCATTAAAAACGTCGGGGCGGTTAAGCGTGATGGTGGCCACGCCATCGGGGCGCACGTCGTAGAGCAGGGTAGGCATACGGAAAAGGGGTAAGTTGATAAGCAAAGAAACGTCATTCAGAGCGAAGCGAAGAATCTCGCGGGAACCGTTGCCACGGTCGTCTAACAGAATCACGCGCGATTCTTCGCTTCGCTCTGAATGACGTTCTACCCTCAGCGCAAGTCACTTATTCACCCATCCGCAACAGCGCCTCAGCCACATACAAATCGTCGGCCGTCGTAATTTTCAGGTTACGGTAGTCACCTTCCACCAGCTGAATAGGGTGCAGATCTTCCACCACACTGGCATCGTCGGTGAAGGTAGTGAGCTCGGGCAGCTGGTAGGCCCGGCGTAGCAGGGCCAGATCGAAGCACTGCGGGGTTTGCACGAGGCGCAGGCGGGCGCGGTTGAGCGCGTAGCTGCCCTGCTGGCTGAGGTTGCGCACTGAGTCTTTGGGCACCACGGCGGCCACGGCCGCGCCGTGGTTGTAGGCGGCCTGGTAAGTGGCCTCTATCACGGTGCGGGGCGTGAGGGGGCGCACCCCGTCGTGCACGGCCACCACGCCATTGTCGCGGTCGGCTAAGTGGGCCAGGCCAGCCCACACCGAGGCCCAGCGCGTGGCCCCGCCCACCACCAGCGCGTGCGGAATATGCACGTTGTACTGCGCGCACAGTTCCCGCCAGGTTTCCAGCTGTCCGGCCGGCAGCACTACCACCAGCTCGCGCACGCCCAGGGCCGGATCGGCAAAACGGCGCAGCGTGTGCAGCAGCACCGGCTCGCCGGCCAGCTCCAGAAACTGCTTGGGCCGGTCGGCACCCATGCGCGTGCCGCTGCCACCAGCCACCAGAATAGCGTAGCGGGGAGTGGCAGGAGCTTTTGGGGTTGAGGAGTTGGCGGTAGCGGATGGGTTCATGGCAACGGCGTAGGAGCGCAAATACGGCAATAGGAACAAAAAAACGCCGGCTGCTACTCGTGAAAGTAGCAGCCGGCGCAACCTGTTTCAAACAGCAGGGCTGTAGCCTAAGAACTTAGATAATCAGCATGGCGTCGCCGTAGCTGAAGAAGCGGTACTTCTCCTTGATGGCCAGCTTGTAGGCCTCAATCAGCAGGTCGTGGCCGGCAAAGGCCGAGGCCATCATCATCAGCGTGCTTTCCGGAGTGTGGAAGTTGGTGAGTAGCGCGTTGGCGATTTTGAAATCGTAGGGCGGGAAGATGAACCGGTCTGTCCAGCCCTCGTTGGCCTTGAGGCGGGTGTGGGCCGAAACCGACGACTCCATGGCCCGCATGGCCGTCGTGCCGATAGCACACACGCGCTTCTTGGTATCGAGGGCTTTGTTCACCACCACGGCCGTAGTACCGGGTACCACAAAGTTCTCCGAATCCATCTTGTGCTTGGTCAGGTCCTCCACATCCACGGTGCGGAAAGTACCTAGGCCGATATGCAGCGTTACGGGCGCTACCTCGATACCTTTGATTTCCAGGCGCTTCATTACCTCGCGGGTAAAGTGCAGGCCGGCCGAAGGCGCGGCCACGGCCCCAATGTTGTTGGCGTAAATCGTCTGGTAGCGCTCCTTGTCGGCCGCCTCGGTTTCGCGGGTGATAAACTCCTTCGGAATCGGGGTTTCGCCCAGGCTGTACAGCGCCTTGTAGAAGTCCTCGGGTGGGCCATCATAGAGGAACTTGATGGTGCGGCCGCGCGAAGTGGTGTTGTCGATTACCTCGGCCACCATATCCGACTCGCCGAAGTACAGCTTGTTGCCCACCCGGATTTTGCGGGCCGGATCTACGAGCACATCCCAGAGGTGAATTTCGGTGTTCAGCTCGCGGAGCAGGAAAACTTCAATCTGGGCGCCGGTCTTTTCCTTGTTGCCAAACATGCGGGCCGGAAACACCTTCGTATCATTCACTACAAATACGTCGCCTTCGTCGAAGTACTCCAGAATGTCTTTGAAAGAGCGGTGCTCGATTTTGCCACTGTCGCGGTGTAGCACCATCAGGCGCGACTCGTCGCGGTTTTTGGCCGGGTGCTGGGCCACCAGATTCTCGGGCAATTCGAATTTGAACTCAGAAAGCTTCATGGGCCAGACAGGGCAATAGTTGGGGAAACTAGTAAAAAAATCGAGCCGCAAAAGTACGGATAATTGGCGGAATAATAGTTAATTTTCGCCCGGAAACATTAATTGCCCGCTATCCGTCCGGCCCGGAGCGGATAGCTACACCGGGAGAAGATTGCGCAGGGAATAACCGTGCCATGCCTGCCGTAGCATCCGCAGCTTTCCGATCTAGCCCGAACCTCAGCTCCCCGATTCTATGAAAGCCATTCGCCTGACGCTTGAGAGTTTTCGCTTTGCCTGGGAGGCTCTGAAGAGTAATCTGCTGCGAACTGTACTGTCGCTGCTGGGTGTTACGGTGGGCATTTTTGCCATCATTGCCGTGTTTACGGTGGTCGACTCGCTGGAGAAGAACATCCGCAGCAGCATGAACTTCGTGGGCGACAAGGTTATTTATGTGGATAAGTGGCCCTGGGAGTTCGGGCCCGAATTTGCCTGGTGGAAGTACTTCAACCGGCCCGTACCCAGCATCCGCGAGTACCGGATGCTGCAGAAGCAGCTCGGGCCCAACAACGCGGGCATTGCCATTTTCGCCAGTAAGTCGGCCAATACTTTTAAGGCCGGCTCCAACAGCGTCGACGATGCCTTTTTGCAGGGCGTGAGCTACGACTACCGTAATATCTCGGACGTGCCCGTGGCCCAGGGCCGCTACTTTACGGCCCAGGAAGTGGATGGCGCCCGCAACGTGGCTATCATCGGGGCCGATATTGCCGATAACCTGTTTCCGGGCCGCTCGGCGCTGGGCCAGGAGTTTAAAACCCGTGGCCAGCGCTTCACGGTGATTGGGGTGATGGAAAAGGCCGGCAAGAGCCTGCTCGAAATCAAGAGCAACGACACCAACACGTTTATCCCGTTCGGGGCCTTTTCCAAGATATTCGCCATCAACCCTGGCACCGGCAGCGGCGTAGCGGCCACCATCGGCGTAAAAGGCCTCGACACCGACCCCGGCCTGCTCGACCTCGAATACGAAGTGACGGGGCTGATGCGCAGCGCCCGCGGCCTTAAACCCCGCGAAGAGGCCAACTTCGCCCTCAACCGCCCTGAAATGCTGGCCAGCGCCATATCGGGCCTGTTTTCGATTCTGGGCGTGGCCGGCGGTATTATCGGCTCGTTTGCCATGCTGGTGGGCGGCTTCGGTATTGCCAACATCATGTTCGTGTCGGTGAAGGAGCGCACCAACATCATCGGTATTCAGAAGTCGTTGGGGGCCAAAAACTACTTTATCCTCTTCCAGTTCCTGTTCGAGGCCGTATTTCTGTGTCTGCTGGGCGGGGCGGCAGGCCTGCTGCTGGTGTGGCTGGTTACGCTTATTCCGCAGGATTCGCTGCCGTTGTTCATGAGCGGCGGGCGCATTGCGCTGGGTCTCACGGTGTCGGTGCTTATCGGGATGGTAGCGGGCATTGTACCAGCTGTACTGGCGGCCAACCTCGACCCGGTCATTGCCATCCGGGCAAAGTAACGGGCAGAAGCAAGTCGGCAAGGCCTGTTATCCACCCTTTTCTTCTGCTCCAACCTACGGGCAATTTACTATCTTGCGAACCGCTATGTGAGGTCGCCCCCCTTTTTGTGGGGGCGGCCTTCCTTTTTGCTTACCTTATCTAACCGCTTGCTTTTTCCGGCGTGAACTGCTCCGGTCCGGACATATTTACGGGCCCGGATCGGGCGGGCTCGCGCCTCATTTTTTCCTTTAAAATTCCCATGTCGAAACTCAAAAAAGAAAGCCGCACCAAAACGGCCGACCAGAACCTTAACGCCGGTAGCGGCCAGACTATCGTTCAGCCCAACGTCAACGACAATAAAGTCAAGACCATCAGCGACATCCGCGAGCAAACCCACGGCGAGCGGACGGTGCAGGTCGACGACGAGCAGCGCATCCGCAAGGCATTCGTAGACAAGGACTGGAACGAGATTAAGATTGCCGACTCCTGGCAGATATTCAAGGTAATGGCCGAGTTCGTGGAGGGCTTCGAGAAGATGTCCAAAATCGGCCCCTGCGTATCCATTTTCGGCTCGGCCCGCACCAAGGCCGACAACCCGTACTACAAGATGGCCGAGGAAATTGCGGCCAAGCTCGTGCGCCACGGTTATGGCGTTATCACGGGCGGCGGCCCCGGCATCATGGAAGCCGGCAACAAGGGCGCCCACTCGGAGGGCGGCAAGTCGGTGGGCCTCAACATCGAGCTGCCCTTCGAGCAGTTCAACAACATCTACATCGACCCCGACAAAATCATCAACTTCGACTACTTCTTCGTTCGGAAGGTGATGTTCGTCAAGTACGCCCAGGGCTTCATCGGCATGCCCGGCGGCTTCGGCACCCTCGACGAGCTGTTCGAGGCCATTACGCTCATCCAGACCAAGAAAATTGGCCGCTTCCCCATCGTGCTGGTGGGTACCAAGTACTGGCAGGGCATGTTCGACTGGATTCAGCAGGTGATGCTGGAGGACGAGCGCAACATCTCGCCCGAGGATATGGACCTGGTACAGCTGGTGGATACGGCGGAGGACGCGGTGAAAATCATCGACGACTTCTACGGTAAGTACTTGTTGTCGCCTAACTTCTAAACAGGGATTAGCAAGGATTTTAACGGATTTAACGGACGGTTTCGAGGTTGGGTATTGCCTTGCTCCAAAAGCGAACTGTGGAAGGCGTAAACATTCCTGTTTTCCAGGGCTTCCTAAGCCGCTGCTTCGGCAGCGGCTTTTTTGTGCGTAGCTTGGTTTGATTTCTTTCGTTGCGTTTGCTCGTTGCTATGCCGGATTCCATTGCCCCATTGTCGTCGGCCCCCGCCGAAGCGCCCGCGCTGGTGCGCGACTACGACTACCTGCTGGTGGGCGGCGGCGCGGCGGGCCTAAGCCTGGCCTACCACATCAGCCAGGAACCGCGGCTGGCGGGCAAGCGGGTGCTTATTCTGGAGCCCGATACCAAAGACCGCAACGACCGCACTTGGTCGTTCTGGGCCGACGCGCCCACGCTTTTTGATGGCATTGTGGCCCACGAGTGGGCGAAGCTGGCCTTCCGCAGCCCCACTTTCGAGCGGGTACTGGCCCCGGAGCGCTACCGTTACAAGATGATTCGGGGCCTGGATTTCTACCAGTTTGTGCGGCAGATGCTGACCGGCAACCCGCAGTTTACCTGGCTGCGCACCACGGTAGAGGAGCTGGCCAGCACCCCCACCGGCGCCCGGGCCGGCACACCCGACGGCGAGTTTACGGCCCGCTACGCCTTCGACAGCCGCCCGCCCCGGCTGGCCGAGCTGCGCCGCCCGCGCCACCGCTACCTGCTCCAGCACTTTGTGGGCTGGGAAGTGGAAACCGAGCACGACGCCTTCGATTCCACCACGGCCGAGTTCATGGATTTCCGGGGTGAGCAGGAGCAGGAAGTGCGCTTTATGTACGTGCTGCCCTTTGGCCCGCGCCGGGCCTTGGTCGAGTACACGCTGTTTTCGGAAACGCCGCTGGCCAAGGCTGAATACGAAGTGGAGCTGCGCCGCTACCTGGCCGCGCTGCCCGGCGCCGGCAACTACCGCATTACGGCCGAAGAAGTGGGGGCTATTCCGATGACCGACCATCCGCTGCCTCTGCGGCAGGGCCCACACGTACTCAACCTGGGCACCCGGGCCGGGCGCGCCAAGCCCAGCAGCGGCTACGCGTTCAAGCGCATTCTGGCCCACTCGGCCCGGCTCACGGAGGCCTTGGCGGCCACCGGCCACCCGCCCCGCCACAGCACCGGCGACCAGTGGCAGTTTCGCCTCTTCGATACGCTGCTGCTCGACATTATGCAGCGCCGGGGAGAGCAGATACGCGACATCTTCAGCCACCTTTTCCAGCGCAACCCCGTCGACCGCGTGTTCGATTTTCTGGACGAGCGCACCAGCTGGAAGGAGAATTTCCAGATTATGAACTCGGTTACGCCCTGGCCCTTTATGCGCTCCATCTGGCACGTGCTGCGCCGCCGGCCGGGGCAGCGGGAGTAAGCCGCAACTACTCGTCAGGCGTGTACCGGCAGGCTTTCCTCGCTTTCCAGGTAGGCCCGCTCAGCGGCTACCACCTCCGGCGACAGTATCTGCAACCGGGGCACGGGGCGCGAGAGGTTGAGCAAGTAGCCGGGCAGCTGCGTGAGGTTGTCGAGGTCGTGGGTGATGCAGAGCACGGTTTTGCGCTCCTGCTGCACCCACTCGTGCAGCAGCCCGAACACGCGGCGGCGGTAGTACACGTCGAGCTGCTGGGTGGGCTCGTCGAGTAGGCAGAGGGCGGCATCCTGCAGGCTAAGCTGGGCCAGCCACACCAGCTGCTGCTCGCCGCCCGAGAGCAGCGTGAAGTCCCGCTCGGCGAGGTGAGCGGCCCCCACGCGGGCCAGCGCCGCATCGGCCAGGGCGTAATCGGCAGCCGAGTAAGCGCCCAAAAAGCGGTGGTGGCGGAAGCGGCCCATCACCACCAACTCGCGAACGGGTAGCGAAAACTCGACGCTGGCCCGCTGGGGCAGGTGGGCCAGCAGCCCGGCCGCCGCGGGCCGGCGCACCGTGCGCAGGTTCTGCCCGCTTACGGTTACGGTGCCCTCGTACGGAATCTGGCCGGTAAGGGCCCGCAGCAGGGTGGTTTTACCGCAGCCGTTGTGCCCGATAACGGCCACGAAGGCCGGCTCAGCTACCATAAAACACAAATTGCGGAGCAGGACTCGTCGTCCGTACCCCGCAATCAGGTTTTCAATACATAGCGCCTGGTGCATAGCGGTTGGTTGGTAGTAATGGATGCCGGGCCCAAAATGTACC
This sequence comes from Hymenobacter lapidiphilus, assembly GCF_003417065.2. GTDB lineage: Bacteria > Bacteroidota > Bacteroidia > Cytophagales > Hymenobacteraceae > Hymenobacter. Next base: position 66,134 of record NZ_QVLT01000019.1, read on the forward strand.
CATGCTTTCTAAGCACTAACAACTACGCGCTACGCACCAAACCTTAGTACTCGTCCTCGTTGAACATGAAGTCCTCCTTGGTCGGGTAGTCGGGCCAAACTTCTTCAATGTTTTCGTAGGGCTGGCCGTCGTCTTCCAGGGCCTGCAGGTTTTCTACCACCTCCATCGGGGCACCCGAGCGGATAGAGTAATCAATGAGCTCATCCTTGGTGGCGGGCCAGGGGGCATCTTCCAGATACGAAGCAAGTTCGAGGGTCCAGTACATAAGCGTGTGTGCTACTAAAGGGCAACTAAAAAAATGGTCAAAAGCGCGGAGCGCCGTCCGCAAAAACCCGGCCGATACCAAAGGCCTGTCAGAACTGCATTGAGGCCGCAGCCCAAAGGTACGTCGGCGAAGTTGCTGACGACAACGTAAATCCGTCAGGAAGGTTAAGTTGGCAGTCAGACCGGTGCTGAACTTAGCGGCCGGCCGCCGCCTGGTACATGACAATCAGGTCGTTCTTGGTTCTGATTTTGCGGTCGAAAGCCCTGATTTTGCTTTGCAGCAGCGTGCGGAACGCGTCGTTGGCGGGACTGGGGCTGAGCTTATCGAGGTTGTCGGCCAGCACCTGCCGCTCCTGCTCATCGAGGCGGATGAACTCGCGCAGGGCCTGTACCCGCAGCGCCGCTTCGGCGGCCGGAGCCGGCGCGGGCGTGGCGGGGTCGGCCGTGGCCTGCCGCTTGCGCATGTAATAGTCGAGGGCACTCATCTCGAACACCTTGTCGCAGGCCATAATGAACTGCTCCCACACCTGGTCCGACTCCTCGCCGCGCACCGGGCCCACCTGTTTCCAGGCCGCCTGCAGCTCTTTGGCGCGGGTTACGGCTTCGGGCATGGGCCGCTTCAGCAGCTCCTGCGCCTCGGCAACCAAGGCGCGCTTGCGGCGCAGGTTTTCCTCGCCGCTGCCGTTGTTGCCACCCGCCCCGGCGTTGCTGCCCAACTGCTGGCGCTGGCTTTCAATGTGGATTTTGAGGCGCTCGAAAAAGTGGTTGTGAGCCGCCCGAAAGCTCGCCCACAAATCGGTGGCCTGCTTGCGGGGCAGGGTGCCGTCGATTTCCTTCCAGGCCTGCTGCAGCACTTTCAGCTTGCGGCTGGTATCCTCGAAATCGGTGGAGTTCTGCAGGGCTTCCGAACGACGAATCAGGTCTTTGTACTGGTCGAGCGTGCGGTTGTTCATGGCCTTCTTCACGGCCAGGTAGTCCTTTTTACGGGCGTAGAATGCGTCGGCGGCGGTCTGAAAACGCTTTTCCAGCTCGTCGGTCAGCTCCTTTTCCACCGGCCCGGTTTTAATCCAGGCTTGGCGCAACTCCTTGATCTGGTCGCTGCCTTCCTGCCAATCAAGCGTGTCGCGCAGGGCCTCGGCTTGCTCGATGAGGCTGTTTTTGGTAGCCAGGTTTTTGGCCCGGTTGTGCCGCACAGTGGCCTGAATGGCATCCTCGGCCACGCTGAGCCGCTGGTGCAGCCCAGCGAAGTCGCCCAGCGCATCGTAGCTGCCGGCCTGCTCCTTCAGGTGCAGGGCCTTCATCAAAAACGAGCCTTTATTGTCCGATTCGTCGATGCTGCGCAGCAGCTCCTCGACTTTGGCCTGGTAGCGGGCGAAACGCTCGGCAAAATAGCGCAACGACGCTTCGGGCGAATCTTTTACCTGGCCCACCGGCCGGGCCGGATAATCGAGCACGGGACGCAGCCAGACCTGGTCGCCCTCCGCGTAGCCATACTGCCGGGCCTGGGCCAGCAGTTGGTCGGGGGATGCCGGTAATTCCATAATCGGATAAAAAACAACTAAGTGGGGAAGGAGAACTGAGGGCAGAACGAGGTACAAGTTTACGGCTTGTTGGCCAGATTAGCTGCCGGCCCCAAAGGGCGGAATGTTGGGGCGGGCTGCCTACCTTTGATAGGCCGACAACGCCGGCCGGCCGGCTTTCTGCCCGCCCAGGCCTTTTTTTCAGCTTCTACTTTCTTGTCATGAGCGACCAGCCCACCATTATCTTTTCGATGGCCGGGGTCACCAAGGTGTACCCGCCCCAGAAACAGGTTCTCAAAAACATCTACCTCTCGTTTTTCTACGGCGCCAAAATCGGCGTGCTCGGCCTCAACGGCTCGGGTAAGTCGAGCCTGCTCAAAATTATTGCCGGCGTCGACAAGCAAATTCAGGGCGACGTGGTGTTCTCGCCGGGCTACTCGGTGGGCTACCTCGAACAGGAGCCCCAACTCGATGCCACCAAAACGGTGCTCGAAGTAGTGCAGGAAGGCGTGGCCGAAACGGTGGCGCTGCTCCAGGAATTCGAGGAAATCAACGAAGCCTTCGGCGGCGAAGACCCCGACTTCGACAAGCTGCTGGAGCGCCAGGGCACCGTGCAGGAGCGCCTCGACCAGCTCGACGCCTGGAACCTCGACAGCAAGCTGGAGCGGGCCATGGACGCCCTGCGCACGCCCGACGCCGACGCCATCATCGGCAACCTTTCGGGCGGTGAGAAGCGCCGGGTGGCTTTGTGCCGCCTGCTGCTGCAGGAGCCCGACGTGCTGCTGCTCGACGAACCCACCAACCACCTCGACGCCGAAAGCGTGCTGTGGCTGGAGCAGCACCTGCAGCAATACAAAGGCACCGTGATTGCCGTAACCCACGACCGCTACTTCCTCGACAACGTGGCCGGCTGGATTCTGGAGCTCGACCGCGGCGAAGGCATTCCGTGGAAGGGCAACTACAGTTCGTGGCTGGAGCAGAAATCCAACCGCCTCTCGCAGGAGGAAAAAACCGAAAGCAAGCGCCAGAAAACCCTGCAGCGCGAGCTGGAGTGGGTACGCATGGCCCCCAAGGCCCGCCAGGCCAAGAGCAAGGCCCGCCTCGCCGGCTACGACAAAATGGTGGGCGCCGACTCGAAGGAGAAGGAGCAGAAGCTGGAGCTCTTCATCCCCGACGGCCCCCGCCTGGGCGCCCAGGTGATTGAAGTGGAAGGCCTGCGCAAGGCTTTCGGCGACAAGCTGCTGTTTGACAACCTGACTTTCTCGCTGCCCCAGGGCGGCATCGTGGGCGTTATCGGGCCGAACGGCGCCGGCAAAACCACCCTGTTCCGCCTCATCACCGACCAGGTGCAGCCCGACGCCGGTACGTTCGTAGTGGGCCCCACGGTGCAGACGGCCTACGTGGACCAGCAGCACGACACGCTGGAGCCCAACAAGTCGGTGTTCGAAACCATTTCGGGCGGTACCGAAACCATGCTATTGGCCGGCCGGCCGGTGAACTCGCGGGCCTTCGTGAGCAACTTCAACTTCCGGGGCGGCGACCAGGAGAAGAAAGTCGGCAGCCTCTCGGGCGGCGAGCGGAACCGGGTGCATCTGGCCACCACGCTCAAGCAGGGTGCCAACCTGCTGCTGCTCGACGAACCCACCAACGACCTCGACGTCAACGCTATCCGCGCCCTGGAAGACGCGCTGGAGAACTTCGCCGGCTGCGCCGTTATTATCAGCCACGACCGGTGGTTCCTCGACCGGCTGGCCACCCACATCCTGGCCTTCGAGGGCGATTCGGAAGTGGTCTGGTTCGAGGGCAACTTCTCCGACTACGAAGAGGCCAAGAAGAAGCGCCTCGGCGACGTGGCCCCTAAGCGCGTGCGCTACCGGAGTTTGGGGTAGGGGCCCCGTTCTTAGTGAGTAACTACGGCAACCGCTGTTCATCCTACCGGAGGATGAACAGCGGTTGCTTCTTTGTAGGTAGTACTGGAGCAGTGTAGAAAGTCGAAAAAATCCCACGCTTCGGCAAGCGTACGCCAGATGAAGCATGAAGTTCTGACTGTTGCTGGCTGTCTTTTAAACAGCTTAATTGTCTTTGCTCCTACCAGCCAACGCAATTTCTCCTATCTTACCTGCCTAACCGATTAGCTGCCTGGCTTTGCTGCATCTGAAACCCGTGGCAGAGCCCACTCCGCAAGACTACAGCAATCGGCGTTGGAGTGTGCGGCTGCTGTTGCTGAATGCCGCGCTATTTTGCCGAGTGGTGTATTCGGGCTATTTAGCCCGCTATTTCTACACCGATACGCAGGATATTCTGTCGTTCCTGGGGCCCTTAGTGACGCTGCCGCTGTTGCTGACCGGAATAATCTGGTCGTTGCCCCGCTCCCTGAACCGCCCCTTCCGGGTGCTGCTGGTGCTCAGCTTAGTGCTGCTGGTTGGTGGCCTATGGTTGGCTTGGTTTGCTACTCACTTTATGCGGGGCAAATGGTGAAGTTAATGACTTGGTGGCGCGGTTTAAGCGGCATAAACAAAGCAATGAGTGGCCTAGCTCTAGTCATGGGCCTGTTTCTGCTCTATAGTCCGCTGGCTTACCGTGAATGGCAGCGGCAGTACTGGGCGGGTGTAGTCATCGATGAATCTAATTATCCGGCGCGGCTGATTGTCGGCAGTCTGGCAGCCACGAATGGGGAGCAGGTGAAGATTCAGGACCCCGGCAATGATGAAAACAGTAAGAGTAGCAATGATGGCAAGTACATGAACTACAACTGGAACTTTGACGAGTGGCTGGCCGCCTCCTTCCAGCTACCGCCGCGGCAACTCCAGCTTACCTGGGCCTCCATCCCGGAGCGGCGATTCTACCGGGGCAATTTCGCGCTGCCCGCCGGCCGCGTCGACAGTGTGTTTGCGCTGGCTGAAACCAATCCGGCTTGGCGGGGGAGCTTCAGTAAAATGGCCAGCGAGCGGTATCATGAAATCTACCTGGATAGCTTGGTGTACGGTCCGACCGTAGTCGTCCGCCCCGGCTGGGGTGGGCGCGTGCGGGTGTGGCTGGCGGGGCGCGATACGCTGCACGTCGTCCGCCTAGGCGACTTCCAAGCGCAAAGTTTTCAGCCGAACTGGGACAAGGAGCCCCCCTATGTGTATGATGGTGTGACACAGGCCGACTACTGGGCAGAACTCACAAGGCAAGAGAAGGAGATTCGGCACATTATCCCTCCAATATACTAGCCCGTCCGGCGTAGAATTATTGCTCGGTTAAGATAATAATCAGGAGCCTACTTGCATCCCCAGAAGAATCCACTGCCCACAACCCCGCCCATGACCTTTGCCGAATACGACCAGCTCGACGGCCTCGCCCAGGCCGACCTTGTCCGCCGGGGCCAGTTGACGGCCGCCGACCTGTGCGCCGCCGCCGTAGCCCGCGCCGAAGCCGTGAACCCACGCATAAATGCCGTGGTGCGGCCACTGTATGAGGCAGCCGAGGCGCGGGCCGCGGCGGGGCTGCCGGCCGGACCGCTGGGCGGGGTACCGTTTCTGCTCAAGGATTTCGGGGCGCAGTATGCGGGCGTACCGCATAGCTCGGGCAGCCGGGCGCTGCGGGGCTTCGTGCCGGCGCAGGATGCCGAGCTGGTGCGGCGCTGGCAGGCGGCGGGGCTCAACGTGTTGGGCAAAACCAACACGCCCGAGTTTGCCCTGATGGGCGTAACCGAGCCGGCGCTATTCGGGGCCACGCGCAACCCCTGGAACCCCGACCACACGCCGGGCGGCTCCAGCGGCGGGGCGGCGGCGGCCGTAGCGGCCGGCATCGTGCCAGTGGCCGGGGCCGGCGACGGGGGCGGCTCCATCCGCATCCCGGCGGCCTGCTGCGGGCTGTTCGGCCTCAAGCCCAGCCGGGCCGCAACCCCACCGGCCCCGAGCAGGGCCGAGAAGTGGCAGGGCGCGGCCGTGGAGCACGTGCTTAGCCGCTCGGTGCGCGACAGCGCGGCCCTGCTCGACGCCACCGCCGGCCCCGACCCCGGCGCGCCCTACCTTCCTGCCCCCGCCTGCCGGCCTTACCTGGAGGAGGTAACCGCCCGCCGGGCCGGCTGCGCATCGGTTTTAGCCTTGGACACCCGCTGGGCAAGCCGCTGCACCCCGAGTGCGCCACGGCCGTGCGCGAGGCCGCTGCGCTGCTCGGAAGCCTGGGCCACGAGGTGGAGGAAGTGCCGCTGCCCTTCGATGGGCAGGCCGTAGCGCGGGCGTTCCTGATGCTGTACTTCGGCGAAACCGGGGCCAGTATTGCCGCGCTGGCGCAGCACCTGGGCCGCCCCGCCCGGCCCGCCGACGTGGAGCCCACCACCTGGCTGCTGGGCCTGCTGGGCCGCACCTACTCGGCCGCCGACTTCGCAGCGGCCCGCCACTCCTGGAACGACTGTGCCCGCAGCCTCGGCCACTTCCACCAGATGTACGACTTACTGCTCACGCCTACGCTGGCTGTGCCGCCGGTGCGCATCGGCGAGTTGCAGCCCAAGCCCACCGAGCAGTTGCTGCTGAAGCTGGTGAACACCTTCGGGCTGGGCGGACTGATGCGCCGTTCGGGCCTGGTGGAGCAGCTGGCCGAACAAAGTCTCGAAAAGACGCCCTACACCCAGTTTGTCAATCTTACGGGCCAGCCGGCCATGTCGGTGCCTCTACACTGGACCGCCGACGGCCTCCCCTGCGGCGTGCAGTTCGTGGCTCCCCTGGGTGCCGAGGACGTGCTGTTCCGCGTAGCCGGCCAACTGGAACAGGCTCAACCGTGGTTTGGGCGGCGGCCGATGCTTTGAGCTGTTAGCTGGCTTATTGCGGCATAAACCAGTGCAGGTAACCACAGTTGTCGCACTCGTAGCATAAGGCCGAGGCATCGGTCCAGTCCAGGCTGAGAAAGGTGGACGTGGCGCTGTTGAGCTGCGCCTTGCGCCGCCAGAAGCGGTTGTGCCGGCAGATTACGCAGTGCAGCTCGTGGCCCTTAATCTCAACGCCAACTGGCTCAAGAGCATCAAATAAACCCATAGGAGTAGTAATTTGGACAGGTACAGACCCGCTGCCGGCTACAGCTGATATGTGAGGGTAGGCGTGAGCGTCAGCATCTCAAAGGTGGAAACTGATATCAGGTAGTAACCGCGCGCTTTCAGGCCCAGCCGCAGCCGGGTGTCGATGGGCCGAGAGTATTCCAGCCCGGCCACCACGCCGCCCTCCTCGGCATAGCCGTTGCCCCGGTTATTTTCGCTGATCATGATGAAAGGCTGATTGCCCACCAGTACCGGTGCTATGGCGGCCGATTGGGAGGCCGTGGTCATGTATACCAGGCCGGCGTGCAGCTTCAGGTCGCGGGCAATACTATGCTCGTACACGACCTGGAAGGCGTTATTGATGTAGCGCAACCGGAAATCAATCTGGGCAAACGTGCCTGGGGAGTTCTGGTAGCGCACGTGCTTCTCGTCCATGTTCACGCTGCGGGTGTAGCCCAGCGCCACCGCCGACTTTGGGCTTAGCTGGTAGCCAATTTCGCCCCCGCCGGCCGCGCCCAGCAACCGCACGTGCTGCAATTCATAGGAATAGTCTTTGAAAGAAGCTGCCTGAAAGTTGGCAACGCCTCCGTAGTGAATCTGCAGACTTACCCGGCCCGGTGGCCGCGCCGCTACCTGCGCCCACGCTGGCACACTGCCGCCCGCCAGCAGCAGGCCGGCGACTACTAATTTCAATTTCATAGACAAGTAATAATCCAGACGAGGACAAAAATAACCGTAAGCTAGCGCAGTACACCTTGCCGTACAAGCAGCTTGTAGATGCGACCGGTTTTCAAACTACAAAGAGCTGATTAACAGAATTATTCACTCATTACCCAAGTCACTCGGCTCACCCCAGCAGCTCCTCGATATCCTCCTTCGTCAGGTTTTTGATGACGGCTTCGTCGGTGGAAATAAGGTCGGTGACGAGTTGGATTTTCTTGCGCTGCAGGGCCAGGATTTTCTCCTCTACCGTGCCACGGGTGATGAACTTGTAGGTGAATACCGTGCGCTCCTGGCCGATGCGGTGGGCGCGGTCGACGGCCTGGGCCTCCACGGCCGGGTTCCACCAGGGGTCGAGCAGGAACACGTAGTCGGCAGCCGTGAGGTTGAGGCCCACGCCGCCGGCCTTGAGGCTGATGAGGAACACGCGTAGCTCGGGCGTATCCTGAAAGCGGGTGACCTCCTTGTGCCGGTCGCGGGTGTTACCGTCGAGGTAGGCGTAGGTAATCTGCCGCTCGTCGAGGGCGGTGCGCACCAGGTCCAGGTGTTTCACGAACTGGCTAAATACGAGCACTTTGTGCCCTTCGGCTACCACGCTTTTTATCATGCGCACTACCTCGCGCAGCTTGCCCGACTCGTGGGTGTAGTTCGGGTCGGCCAGGCGGGGGTGGTTGGCAATCAGGCGCAGCTTGGTGAGGCCCTGGAGCAGCACGAACTGGGTGTTGGCCGAGCCGGTTTCCTCCAGGTTCTGCAGAATCAGGTTGCGGTAGTGGCTCTTGGTTTCCTCGTAGAACTGCTGCTGCTCATCGGTCATGGCGCAGTAGTTCAGATTCTCGATTTTGGCGGGCAGCTCGGTGGCCACCTGGGCCTTGTGGCGGCGCAGGATGAAGGGCTTGATAAGCGCGTGCAGCCGGCGGCGCTTGTCCTCGTCCTGGTGCTTTTCGATGGGCTTGAGGAATTCCTTGCGGAAAAACGCCTGGGTGCCCAGCAGGCCGGGGTTGATGAACGACATCTGCGACCACAAATCCATCGTGCTGTTTTCCACCGGCGTGCCGGTCAGAATCAGGCGGTGGCGGGCCGGCAGCTGGCGCACGGCCTGCGAGGTGGTCGAGCCGGGGTTTTTAATGGCCTGCGACTCGTCGAGAATCACGTAGTCGAACTGGTAGGTTTTGAGCAGCTCGATATCCAGCCGCACGATGCCGTAGCTGGTCAGCACCACGTCGTAGTCGGCAAACTGGGCTACGTTTTTCTCGCGGTAGGTGCCGGTATAGATGAGCAGGCGCAGGCCGGGCGCGAATTTAAAGGCTTCGGTCATCCAGTTGTACACCAGCGAGGTAGGCATCACCAGCAGCGAGGCCGCCCCGCGGGCCGTAGCCGTTTCCTTGCGCTGCAGCAGCAGCGCCAGCGTTTGCACGGTATTGTGGGTGAGCACGAAATTATCGGTCACGTACAGCCGGTCGGGCGCATCGACGGCAATGCACTGGGCCGGCATCCGCCCGACCAGCTCTACGGCCTTGATACCGCGGTAAGGTGGGTACTTGGTTTTGGGCCGGTATAGCGCCACTTTGCGCCCCAGCCGGAAGGGCACCACCGCGGGCGGCAGGCTTAAGGTGAGCGTGTAGGCCAGCCGCCCAGTGCGCGTTTCGCCCCCGTACGTGTAGGTGGGCACCTTGCTGCTCTGGCGCACCGTACCGCCCAACGACTGCACCAAAAAGGTGACGCCTGCAATCAGCGCCGACGAAACCGAGGTAAACTGGCACACGTCGCCGCTGGCCGACACGTAGCCGTCGGTGTCCATCAGGCCCTGCAGCATGGCCACGCGGGTGGCCACGTCGTTCACCAGATAGGCTTCCGGAATAAATTTATCGGCCGAGCCGCGCCCTTTCAGGCCAAGTTTTCCGATAGTCTGCATCAGCTCGTTGGTCCAGCCTGCCGTGGCCTTCACCAGCGAGTAGTCATACGAGTCGCCCTGCCGGTGCATAGTCAGCGTGGGCGGCAGCGTATCGGCCACGTAGTTCACAATTTGCGCGTCGGCGCTGGAAATGCTGATGCTGTTTTGGCGAAAGCAGCCGTCGCCGAGCAGCAGGCCGAGCAGGTAGGGGTCGAGCGGTACAGGCTGGGGAGCAAAGGCCACCGGGGCTACCAAGGGCACAAACCATTTGGTGTTGCCGTGCCGGTCGTGCAGGTCATGTTGCAGGGCGGCCAGCTCCTTCACCTGGTAGGGCTGCTGGCGGTGCTTCTGCACCGGGCTTTGCACGGCCCACAGGTGCTCGGCGCAGCACTCGGCCGTAGCGCCATCGGTAAACGTCACCCGGTAAATCTCCTTCTCGCCCTGCGGGAAAACGCCCGTAATGCGCGAACGGGCGCCCTGTGAGTTAATCAGCACATCGCCCACCCGGGCCTCGCCCATGGTTTTCCAACCTGTGGGCGTCAGCAGCTGGGCGTGCAGCGGCTGGGCCTTGCCGAGCCCCATATCGTCGGCCAGGCAGCCGCCAAACTGGTAGTTCTGCACGAAGTGGAGCCAGTCGTAGCCGGCCTTCTGGTAGGGGCGCAGCTCACCCCGGAAGGTGGTGGGCATGGGCTGCTCGGCCACGGCTTCGAATTCGCGCAACTGCTCCAACTTGCGACTCATCAGCACGGTGGCCAGGTTGCCGCTCTGCAGGTCGGCCACCAGCGACACGTGGTGCTTGCGCAGGCTCAGGCCTTGGTTGTGCTCCTCGGCGAAGGCAAACAGCTCCAGGTACTGCGCAAACCACTCCTCCGGAATGATGGCAATCTGGCCGTTGGGCAGCCGGAACTCGGGCCGCTTATTGAGAATGTAGGGCCGCAGCCTGATAAACGGAATCTCAAACTCGCCAAAACGCACCACGCCATGCACGTCGAACCAGTCGTTGGTTTCGGTGATGCCTACCTCTACCGATACGGGGCCGATGAAGTAGTCTTTGCCCGAAGATCGGCCCTGCTTCACCGTAAAGCCGCGCTGGGTCAGCTCGTCGGTGTGGTCGTGGAGCCAGCGGAAGGCGGTAGCTTTTTCGAGCATGGCGCGCCCGCCTTGCACCTCCAGGGCCCGGGCCTGCAGCTCGCGCACTACTTCCTGCTCCTGATCAAGGTCACGGATGAGGCGGTGGAAGATGTAGTTGTCGGCCTGCTTTTCCAGCTTCACGCACACGCGCTTGTCGTGGTCGGAGGGCACCGTGTGGGGGCCGTAGCGGAAGCTCAGGTCGAAGTGGATATGGTTGGCGGGCGGCGCCGGGGCAACGGCCGTAACGGCCGTTGCCCCGGCAGCCCGCCGGCCCGGGCGCGGGCAGCGGCTGGTGCGGCCGCGGCCGCAACGGGCACCGGCGCGTCGGAGAAAGTGAGCTGGGGCCGGGCCACGTAGCGCTCCGAGCGGATATCGAAGCCGCGGGCGTGCACATCGAACGACTCGACCAGCGGGGCCACGAACTTGTGAAAATAGCTGTCCTCGACCTGGCGCGGAATGATGATGAACTTCTTGTTGAGGAAGGGCTTGAGTTTTTTACCGTCTACCTCGTTGCGGAAGTTGTGCAGCACGTCGCCCACCAGCAGCCAGGCGGGCTGCTCGCACACTATCACCGTGTTTTTGTACTGAAAATCGAGCTTCTGCCCCTGGTACTGAATGGTGGGGAAGTAGTGGGTGTTTTCCTCGTTGCGCCGGAAGTGAAACAGCACCGAGGCGGGTTCCGGGGCCAGGGAAATCTCGCGCCAGGTTGGCTCACCGTCGCGGCCCATAATGAACACGTACTTACCCGCCAGCCGCACCATAATCTGGCCCAGGCGCTCCTGCACGTAACGGCAGATGGCCTCCTGCAGCACCTTATCGCCCTTTTCAGGGTCGTACGTTTTCAGGAAGAAGTCAGCTGGCGTCGTCTTTTTCTTGGGCCCGAACTCCTTGATGACCGCGTCCTGACTTATCTGGTCGGTGAGGGCTACCAGCTCGAAATCGGTGTCGTCGAGGCCGACCGCAAATTCGGCCGCGTTTTTGGCCGATACGGTTTGGTGCAGCAGCGTCAGCTGCCCCCGCTCGTTGCGCTGCACCACGTACGACTCGAATAAATACCCCAGATACTCATGCTCCAGCAGCGAATAAACAATCTGAAACGGTTGCGTAGTCGAGACCTTCATGGTCGGGCTTAATAGGGGCAATGAAATAAAGACAGCCCGCTAAATAGCGTAATTTTAATGAATAAGAAAGTTCGGCAGCAGAATAAACATACTAAAAGCCGGTATCCTTTCGTTTTAGCGCGCAAATCCGGCCCGTAGCCCTGCTTCCGTCGGCAACGGCGTACCCCACAGAGGTGGCTTACAGGTTGTCGCGGATGTCGAGACGGGAGGCGTTCAGGGCCGGCTGGATGGAGACGCTGATGGTAATGAAGATGATGGCAACGCCGGTGAGCACGATATCGGAAAGCTGCATCTTCACCGGGTAGGCATCCACCACGCTCGTGGCCATGCCCATGCTCACCACGTGGAACGTCTGCTGAATCCAGCAGATGCCCACGCCCAGCACCAGCCCGACAATGGCGCCCACCTGGGCCACAATGGCCCCCTCGAAGAGGAAGATATTGCGAATGGTACGCTGGTCGGCGCCCATGGCCATCAGCACGGCCATGTCCTTCTTCTTATCGATAACCAGCATCGAGAGCGAGAAGAAGATGTTGATGCTGGCAATGAGCAGAATGAAGGCGAAAGTGATGAACACGAACATCTTCTCCACCTTGATGGCCTTGAGCAACGACACGTGCTGCTCGTCGGAGTTGAGCACCTTGAAGGTCGGGCCGAGCCGTTCGCGCAAGGTTTTCTGCACGTTGTCAATATCCTGGCCGGCCTTTACCTTCACTTCCAGGCCCGTGCGGCGGGTGCCGTAGTTGAGCAGGTCGCGGGCGAAATCGAGCGGCACAAAAATATAGCTGTCGTCGATGCGCTGCTCGATGAGGAAGACGCCCCCGGCCAGAATATTTTTCTGGGTGAAGTAGGCATCAGGGTCCATAGAAACCTTGAATTTGCCCGCCTTGGGGTAGAGCAGGCGCATGGGCGCGAAGCGGTTGTCGAGGGCAATGCTGAGCTCGTGTTGCACGCCGGCCCCGAGCAGAGCGTAGTCGCGGCCCTCGCGTTGCAGGCCCGAGCTGCCGTCTACAATAGCCGAGTCGATGTTGCTCTGGTAGTGGTAGTTGGCCGATACGCCCTTCATCTTCACCACCATCTGCCGGTCGCGGTACTGCAGCAGGGCGTTGTCCTCAATCACCTCGGTTACCAGCCGTACGCCGGGCGTGCGCTGCACGCGCACCAGCAGCGGGGCCGTCAGCTCGAACGACTTGCCCTGCACGGCCGTCACCACCAAATCGGGGTCCGATTTGCCGTAGAGGCTGCGCACCAGGTCTTCGAGGCCGTTGAAAACGGAGAGCACAATAATCAGCGCCGTGGTGCCCACCGCTACCCCCACCATCGAAATGTTGGAGATGATGCTGATAATGTTGCGCTTCTTCTTGGAGAGAAAATAACGCCGGGCAATGAGCAAGGGTACGTTCACGTGCGGGGCGGGCCGGGGCAGGGCGGAGTGAAAGGGTAAAAAGGCAGCAGGTTCCGCAGCCAAGATACGCCGTTGAGCGGAAAGGTCTATTTCCAGGCCTTAACGATGAGGCCGGTGCCCGACTCGTGCTTGGTGCTGGCATCAAGCCAGTTCAGCAGCAGGCAGAAGGGAAAGGTAACCAGATAGTAGAAAGGCAGCAGCAGGAAAAACCACTTCGACGTGCCCAGCATCTGAATCGGGTACTTCATGCTCAGGCGCCACGAAATCTGGCCCGGCTCGCCGTAGCTGTAGCAGGCCTCGATGCGCTCGAAACCGGCCGTGCGCAGCTTCTGCTGAATTTCGTGGATGTTGTAGCCGTCGCGCACGTGCTCCTCAATAAAGCTGGTTTCGCCGTCAGAATGCACGTCGGAACCGCCTTGGTCGCTGGGGGTGGAGATGAGCAGCATGCCGCCGTCCTTCAGCGAGGCGTGGATGTTTTTGAACACCTCCACATCCTCCAGAATGTGCTCCATCACATCAACCGACAACGCCAGATCAAAGGTGTTGGGCTGCTGGTAGAGTACCAGGTCCTGCACGGCAAACTGGGCATTAACGCGGCCAATCTCCCGGAAGAAGCGGTTGGAATCGGCCACCTGCTCCTCCTTTACATCGACGGCCAGGATTTCCCACTTCGGGCTCTGGCCCGCCAGCCAGTAAGTGTACTGCCCGTAGCCCGAGCCGGCGTCCAGAATCGTCAGCTGCTCCTGGGTGCGGCCCTTGCCCCAGGCGCGCAGCTCGCGGTGTACGTGCCAGGTACGCAGCAGCAGCAAATCGAGCAGATGATAAAAGAGCCGCCGCAGCCAGGGAGTGCGGTTGAACACGTCGCCGAGCGACTTTTTAATCGGGTCGTAATGCAAGGAGTGAGCTGATGAGTTGGTGAAGGCCAAAAGCTGTCATCTTGAGCAGCGCGAAGGACCTATACAGCAGGTACGGTCTGGTATAAGCCTCTGTACTGGTCCTTGCGCTGCTCAGGATGACAAGCGGTATACTATTCAATTACTCTCCTCCGAACAGGCGCGGGCGCTTGCCGAGGCTGGTAGCGGCGTCGGTGCTTTCGGCGGGAGTGGGCTCGGTGGGGGCGGGCGGAATTTCCAGGTCGCCAAACACGCGGTCCATCTGGGCGGCGTAGGCGGCCGAGTCGTCGAGGAAGAATACCAGCTCGGGCACAATGCGCAGCTGGCGCCGAATCCGCTTGGCCAGCGCCTGCCGGATGGGCTTACCGTTGTCCTTCACCAGCACCATCTGCGCCTCGCCCTGGCTGGCCTTGTCGGCCGCGCTACCAATGCTGAGTACGCTCAGGTACACGCGGGCCACACCCAGGTCGGGCGATACGCGCACCAGGTTGATGCCCGGCGGCAGGCCCGGAAACAGGTGGGGCAGGTCGCGCTGAAATACGGCCGCCAGCTCCTGCTGGAGCAGGCTGGCTACTTTTTGTTGTCGTTTGCTTTCCATAAGAATAGGCAAAGATACGAATTGGGGCCTAGAGGATTGGAGGCCCGGGCGGCTAAAAGGTTGATGAGGGCAACGGGCAAAGATACTGTCATCCTGAGCGCAGCGAAGGACCTTATTACGCTGGATCGAGTTGTCATCATGATATTGCTTTCCTGATAAGGTCCTTCGCTGCGCTCAGGATGACAGTATCTTTGCCCACTACCCCGCCCCAGTCCCGCAGTTCCCGGGATCTTCACCTCCCTGACCTTTGCTTAAGTTTTTCAAAAGCACCCTGCCCACCCGCCTGCTGCTGCTGTTGCTGCTCGTTCTGGCGCTGCGGCTGCCGCTGCTCTGGTGGGGCCTGCCACTGATGCCCATCGAGTTGCGCGCGATGCTGGTGGGCGAGCGGCTGGGCGAGGGCGTGCGCCTCTACCGCGACCTGTACGACAGCACCGCGCCGCTGGCCGCCGCCCTGGCCGGACTGCTGGAGCTGGTGGGCAGCCGGCCGCTGTGGCTCTACCGGCTGCTGGCGCTGGCGCTGCTCACGTTTCAGGCCATCCGCTTCAACTTCGTGCTCAACCGCGCCGATGTGCTGCCCGAGCGCGGCTACCTGGCGGCGCTGGTGTACCTGCTGGTGGGCTCTGCCAGTACCGACCTCGACATTTTCTCGCCGCTGCTGCTGGGCCACACATTTCTCATTGCCGGTTTCAGCGCCCTGCTGCCCACCTCGCGCGAGGGCTACGATAACCGCCGCCTTTTCCGGGCCGGCTTCCTGATTGGCGTGGCGGCGCTGTGCTACCTGCCGTTGGCGCTGTTTCTGCTGCTGGGGTTGTTTGCCGTTATCACCTTCGCCGCCAATTCGTTCCGGAGCTTTCTGCTGCTGGTGTGCGGCTTTTTGTTCCCGTACGCGGTAGTGGCCTCGTTCTTTCTCTACACCGGCTCGCTGCCGGGTTTCGTGCAGTTCCATCTGCAGCCCACCATCAGCGGCCTGGTAGCCGGCACCGATGGGCTGCCGCTGCCCGTACAGCTGCAACTGCTGGTGGTGCCGGGGCTGGTGCTGGCGTTGGGCCTGTTGCGCAGCCTGCTGGGGCCGCCGGGCCTCGTGTTTCAGGTGAAATTTCAGCAGCTGATGCTGGTGTGGGTGCTGGTAGCAGCCGCCATAGCCTTTGCCGGCCGCGGCGTGGCGCCCGGTACGGCGGCGCTGCTGCTGCCGCCGGTGGCCTATTTCAGCCTGTATCTGTGGCAGAAAACCGCGCGGGCCTGGGTGCCCGAAGTGGGGCTGCTGCTGCTGGTAGGAGCCGTGCTGCTGGTGCGCTACCGGGCCGTTTTCTTCCTCGACGACGCCCTGCAGCTGCCCCTGGAATCCCGCTACGCCGTGCAGCCCGACCCACGCACCAACTTTCTGCAGGGCCAGCGCCTGCTGGTACTCGGCCCCAGCCTGCGCCCCTACGCCCACAACCGCCTCGCCTCGCCCTACCTCGACTGGCGGCTGGCGCAGGTTGATTTCGGCCACCTCGACGAGTACGCGGCCGTATTCCGGCTCGCCCGCAGCCTCGGCTCCAACCCGCCCCAGTACCTCATCGACCAGCGCAACCTGCTGCCCGAGCTGCGCTACAAGCTCCCGCACGTATTCGGCCGCTACGAGCCCACCAGCACCAAAGGCGTGTACCGGCTGGGTAAGTAATTAGGCGGTTGGCAGAACATCATTCAGAGCGAAGCGAAGAATCTCGCGACCGTATAGACGAACGGGTTCACGGACGGAGATTCTTCGCTTCGCTC